>JAILRJ010000092.1:0-21831 GCA_024698285.1 Lachnospiraceae bacterium
GCTTCAAGAGCGTCCTCGGCAGACATGTCCCTTGCTCCGTACTGCTTACCGTCGGTCCTCTCGATCCCGCCGGCCGGAAACTCGGTCGTGACTCTCCCTATCCCCTGTCTAAACTGTCTGACACAGAGATAGTTTCCTTCCGTATCTGTCGCCACTATAACAACATAATCCCTGCGACTGTATGTATAAAAAGGTTCGAAAACGCTGCCGTCCGGAAAACGGTATGCGCACCTTCGAAACTGTATCCATTCGTCGTTAACTATATTCTCGCTTTTGATGAGTTCCCACTCAAGCGAATCCCTCTTATCCATCACATAGCTCCTTCGTCACCGCGCACTACCATCCACGCGGTCTTTAATATCAGTCTTATATCCATCGAAAGTGTCCATTCGGTTATGTATTTCGTATCCAGTCTTACGACCTCTTCGAAATCGGTTATGCGTGACCTTCCCGATGTCTGCCACAACCCGGTCAGACCCGGCTTGCATGCAAGCCTTGCACGATGATGGAACTTGTACTTCTCCCATTCATCGACTGTAGGCGGACGCGTTCCTACAAGAGACATCTGCCCGAGAAGCACGTTGAAAAACTGGGGAAATTCGTCGAGACTCTTTCTTCTGATCAAATCTCCTATACCCTTATGTACATTGCCTTCATCATCCACGGTATTCCCGATTATCCTCGGATCGTGATCGAGTTTGAACATGTAACCGTCCTTGTTCCGGTTCTGTTCCATAAGCTCCGACTTGATCTCATCCGCATTCATGTGCATCGATCTTATCTTGTACATCTTAAACTTCTTACCGTTACGCCCGATCCGCTCCTGCGAATAGATCACCGGACCCGGTGACTGTTTCTTTATTATCGGACCTACGATAACAATTATTATGCAGGCAAGAATGCTTCCTACGATCCCTCCGATTATATCGATCGCACGCTTCAGGGCATGCTCAAGAGGCGTAGCATATCTTGCGGCTGATGTCAGCACGGTTATTCCCGCTACCCTGTTTCCGAACGAAGCGGGACTCATATGTATCGCTGACGGCGCGGCAAAATGTACGGTTACTGTCATCTGACGACAGTCTTCCATAAACCTGTCAATCTTACGCGTAACTTTCTGACATTCAACATAAACGCAGTCGATCCACTCCCTGCACACGAATTCCGATGCGTGCTCTATGTCGGACACAACAGGCACACCGCACACTTCCGTGCGATCATCGTTACCCGTGAACACAAGACCGGCAACCGTATAAGTGTCACCCTTATTGTCCGTAAGTTTGGAAAGCGTGGACTGAGCAATACCGGGATCCAAAACGGCAAGCATCGAGTATTTCTTGCCGTCATTGATATGAGTATATTTGAGTATTATCTTCCACAAAATCCTTGTGGCATACGAAAGAACAGTATGAAAGATCAGCGTCAGGAACAGGAGTATTCTGGAGTAATCGGAGCTGACCTTGAACGCATACATATAGACTACCGCAAGTGCGAACACCGCGATGGTCGTCTTGAGCGTCTGTGTCAATTCCGTAAAGTATCCGCGCTTTAACACGTTATGCATGGAATTGAGAGACATTACGACGACAAAGTCGATCATAAAAAGAACAAGCGCAAGTTCCTTGTACATCTCCTCGGAATACTGAAGGCTTCCGAATCTTACGAGCATCGCAAACAGATATGCAAGCTGAAGGCTGATCTCTTCTATAATTATAAAATCAAGGTGTTTGGTCCACTCCTGACGATATCTTTTGTACATACTTATTTCCCGTAATAATTCCCGTAGTACTTGCCGTAGTATCTTCCGTAATACTTACCGTAGTACTTGCCGCCGATCTCGACCTTGTTAAGCACGACACCGAGGATGTTGCACTCGGCTTTTCTGAGCTGATCGATGACCCTTTCCGCAAAGTTTCTGCCGATCGTTCTGGCTTGAACAACAAGGGCTACACCGTCACACTGCTTGGCTACGATCGCACTGTCGATAACACTGCCGAGAGGAGGGGTATCGATTATGATATAGTCGAACTGCTCCCTAAGTGTTTCGATCGCATGCTTAAAGCGGTTGACACCGAGAAGTTCCGCAGGGTTCGGCGGAACGGCACCTGTGGGTATCAGGAACAGTCTCGGGATATTTGTCATGAATATACATTCTTCAAGAGGTTTTCTTCCCGCAAGAAAATGAGCCAGGCCTCCGGATGTTTTCGACATCTGATATCTTCCGTTGAGCACCGATTTACGCATGTCGGCGTCAATGAACAATACCCTCTTTCCGGCCTCGATCATAGATATCGCAAGATTAAACGACACGGATGATTTTCCCTCTCCGGGGGCGCAACTCGTGAATGCGATCACCTTGACATCGTCACCGCAGAAGTCAATGTTCGTACGCAGCGTTTTATAAGCCTCGCTTAAGCGAAAATCAAGCGTGATCTTCTTATTTATGGTTATCAGATTTCTTCCGTCATTAGGCTCGTTACTCACTTCTTCTCACCCCTCTTCTGTTATGGTCCACATCGCTGTTTGCCGCCCTAAATACTTCATCCGCAAGATCTTTTTCGACCTCCTGAGGCTCCTTCGGTTCAGCAAACTCCATAGCTTTCGCCTCCCTCATCAGTTTTGAAGCATCGGACAGAGTCTCGGTCATGACGATGTGCGAATGGGTCGGAACTTTTTTCTTCTTCTTTCCCTTGCCTGAACTGCTGATGAGTTCCTCATCAAGAACGGGTATGGTTCCGAGTACCGAAAGATTCAGATATTTTTCGACATCATCGGGGTTCTTGATCGTATCGTCCATGATGTAGATTATGACAATAAACACAATGGCGATGAAAGCGCCGAGGGCAGCACCGATAACGGTGTTTCTGATGATCTTCGGGCTGTATATCTCCGTCGGGAGATTGGCCTCCTCAACGACATTGACCGCTTCCGTGTTCATTACGTTCGCGATATGCTCCGCCGCCGAATTCCTGACACTGTCGGCTATCGCACGCGCCATGTAAGGATCCGTGTCCTCGGCGGTTATGGAAACGATTCGCGTATCAGTCGGAACGGATACGGTTATCGTCTTCTTGAACTTGTCGTTTTCTATGTCGAGCCCCAGCTCCGCCATAACCTCTTCAAGCACGGGGCGACTTGTAACAAGCTCCTGGTAATCTTTCGTCAGCTGAGTTCCTGTCTGAAGATCGGAATAAGTCAGCGAATCCGAATTCTGCCTGTTGATAACATAGATCTTTGTTGTTGATCTGTACTTGGGAATGATCAGGAATGAACAGACAAGATACGTGGCCGTGCCAAGAAGAAGCGCACTTAATATGACCACCCATATCTTCTGTAAGACTGCTCCGAACAGTTCGAGAATATCAATCTCGATGACGTCCCCATCGTCATTTAC
The DNA here is from genome assembly GCA_024698285.1 of Lachnospiraceae bacterium. Lineage (GTDB taxonomy): Bacteria > Bacillota > Clostridia > Lachnospirales > Lachnospiraceae > UBA2868. The sequence goes on from JAILRJ010000092.1 coordinate 3,395, forward strand.
CGGTCGATGATTTTGATCCATATGATACCCCTTATTACTTAATCACATATCCTCGCAGGATTCTCGATAAAGATCCTCCTGCACACTTCCTCCCCGAAATGTTTATGTACATATCGCGCCGCTTTTTTCAGTCTCGGTCTGCGCCCCTTTGTGTCATGGGCGTCTGTGGCAACGAAATGAACAAGGTCTTCTTTAAACAGTTTTCGAACGAACTTCTTCGCTCCGAATCCCCGTCCGACAGCCTCGGAATTGACCTGAATGTAAGCACCGTATTCGATCAGTTCTCTTATATTGGCTGTTTTGAAGCCGAGTCCCTCATAACGCTCGACGTGCGCCAGTATCGGAATGTAGCCGGCTCTGACAACATTTGATACCCCTTCGACGATCGCACGTTTTTCCATGGTATATCCGAACTCCAGAAGTACATAATCGGATCCCGCCATGGATGACACTCTGCCTTCCTCGAGCCACTCCACCGCACTCGGATAATAGTAAAGTTCACATCCGAGGTGAAGCTTTATTTTTGATGCCTTGTCGTCTTCCTTTGCCCTGTATGACAATTCATCAAATCGGCTCTTAACGGTAGCTATGTCTTTTTGCATGTGGCCGCGATGATAATGAGGGGTCAGGATCGCCTCCGTGACCCCCTCATCATACATGATACGAAGCATATCTATCGCTTCCTCCGTATCACGCGCACCGTCATCCACGCCCGGGAGGACGTGGCTGTGAATATCTATCATCTTTCTAGTGAAGCTTGGCGGGAGCAGCCGTTGCTGCCGCGTTTGTCGCATTTGCTGCCGACTGTGTTGCCGGCGAGAGCTGAACGATTGCAACAGAGCCGAGTGCGGGTGCTACAAATCCGATGTATCCGTTGCGAACCGTACAGGGAACGATTATGATCTTACCCTTGGGTCCGATTATATACGCGAATACATTCGTTGCGCCGTTGGGAAGTCCTGCCGCCGCAAATACTACCGGCACGTCTCCTCCCTTATAGTCTGCGGGAGCAACGATCTCGATCGTACCCTTGACGCTCGCCGACATTCCGGATGCAGCCGCATTTGCCGAGATAAAGTCCCCGAGCGTTTTAATATCCTTCTCGGAGGGAACCTTGATCTGTGCCGCTGACGAAGAGCCGCTTCCCGGGATCGTTACCGTAACGGAACCTGCCCTGGGGCTTGGTGCGGCCATTGCGACAGTGGAGAACATCATTGCAAATACCGCGCAAAGTGCTACCAGTGTTTTGATCTTTTTCATAGTTTTTCTCCTTCTTGAAATAACCCTTATGATCCTTATATCATTCTTCCGTAGGAACGTAATATCTGTCTATGATCAACTGCTTGAGAGCGTCCTCATCAACGATGAATCCCATCTCATATTCGTAACCTTCTATCTCGCCTTCTTCTATCCGCTTCATCTCGCCCGGAACCGATGCGATCTTGTTCTCGTCAAGATCAAGATCGAGAAGCAGTTTTGCAAGATACGTCATCTCGTCTATCGTCAGGTTCGTCGCGACCTTGTCAGCCTCGGCATTGTAAAGTGTGATCGGGTACGTGATGTTTCTCGCCGTCTCCGCCTTGAATGCCGGGAACAGCTTTTTCATGTACTGAACCTGCCGCTTCATTCTTCCCATCGCGGAATCGTCAATATCGGTATCCCGTCTTGCGACGAAAATCACCGCGTCCTCGCCTTTTAACAGATAGTCCTTCTCGCCTTCCTTCATGCGTATGTTCCACTTCGTCAGATCCTCTGTTATATCTACCGTGATACCTCCGAGAGAATCATTTATGTCGGGTATGGCCGAAATATCTAACGCAACATATCTGTAGATCGGAACGTTGTACAGAAGTTCGCTCACGGTCTCGGCAACCGCCTCATTCGTCTTCTCCCCCTGAGATCCGAAACTGTGCTGTATCGCGATAGGACCCTTTCTTGTTGTCGCAACTCTGTCATTAAGATCGAGCACTTTGATGTTTGTAACGGTGTCTCTCGGAATTGCGAGAAAACTGACCGTCTTCTTCACCGCATCTATAGTCCCGACTATGATCGTATCCGCCTGGTACGGATTCGGGTCGTTCTCAACGATGTCCTTGTACCTGTAATCGTCGACACCGATAACGAGTATGTTTATCAGATTGTCGTTGTATTTATACTTCTGTCCGTTGAAGGTTATCGTTGCATTCTCGTCATAACCTTTGCGGACCTTCTTCTCCTTTGACTCGTCGAGCCTGTTTATCTTCTGGACGGGTATCGCGTTGCTTTCATTAGCCTTGAACATGTCGGCCGTAAGATAGTCCGCCCGCTGCCATTTCCTGTACACTATCGCGCATATCAGGAGAAGTATTCCGATTATCGCGGACAAAGTGATAAGTATCGCCTTTGCCCATCCGGGCATTCCATTTTTGCCCTCGGTATCCCTTGTCATTTATACTTTACCTCTTCGAGTGTCGCAAAAACGAACAACCTCTTACTCTCATCCCCGCAGTGTGTAACAAGTGCTATCACATGGTCTCCGAGGACGGGTTTCGCGCTCTCGCGGATGTTCATGGACAGATCCCTTATCTCCCCAACGGAATCGAAAAAACTCATGAACCCGATCGGATCTTTAAAATCATTGCCGAGAAGTATGTGATCGCTCGATCCGATATAGCAGGCATATATCTCATACACAAGCTCGGCATCATCAAGATAAATATCGATCTTGTCGTGATCGTTAAAAAAGTCGGTATCCCTGAACCTATGAAGCTGCGAAAACAGCGTTCCGTCATCTGGATCCTGTCCGTAAACAAGCGTGAGCGGATCCGAGAAGTCTCCCGCATTCATGGAATCGGTGATGATCATTCCCTTTTCGCTCGGATTGCCGTCTATATCGTGAGTGAAGTAGAACGGGTCCGTTGCATCCTCACAATAAGCTATCGGCTCGTCTATGTCCGTTCCGGGAATATCGATCAATGCATATACATCCGGACACCTGTTTGTATATATTCCCAGATCCGTCTTCCTGTCGGGTATACCGCTGCTTGCGAACGATCCGTACCAACCTTCCGGACGAGCGTCCTCTTCTTCGGCCGCTCCCGCCTCCTCGATCGTTTTGATCAGTGCGGCATCGGCTTCATCCGTCACGTCAGTCTGCGTCATCAGGGTGTTATCCTCTGCGGCCCCTTTTTCGCTGCTTACCAGAAAAAAAACAATAGCCGCAACAAGTGCGATGATCACTGCAACAGCTGCCACGATTACAGCTATTATGCCTTTTGAGGACTTCTGTTTATCCATCACTCCCCATTTTATCACACTTATTCGGCTTTTTGAATAGAAAAATGGCGATTTTTCAATATTTTTTGAGATCATCCATAGTCAGAGTCGGGATTTTTCACTACTTTGATGATACTCGGAGTATGATCAGCCTCGCTTTCTTCGTAATTGTCACGCTTTATCTCCCTGACCATATGCACTATTTTGGCGTTTTCGGAGACCTTTCTCTTTTCTTCCTTGGACAGGTCGGCCCACTGCCTTACCGTATATCCGACATTCACCATATCGGAGCCGCAATCCGTGCAGTAATACCTGTCATGAGATCTGTCGTGTCCGGCTATGCTGTTGCACTTGTAGCATACGTATACGTATTCCTCATCATCGGACAGGGGCTCGGTTTCTGTCTCGGACTCAGACCCGGCTTCGGATTCCGGCTGCTGTACAGAAAGAACCGCCTGTACCGGTTCTGGTTCGGGCTCCGGCTCCGGCTCTGCGGCTTCCTGATTTATCGACTCGGCCAGCTGTTCGGGAATCGGTGCAAGTTCTATCTCGGGAACATCGGCAATATCCTCTTCCGCCTCCTCCACGGCCTCCTCGACATCCCATGTATCCGATGTCTCATCCTCGGTCTTCTTTACAACTTCCTCAATGACCCAAGGTTCCTCGGCATCCCTGATGCCTTCCTCTTCATTTGTCTGATCGCTCTCTTCGGGTTCGGGTGCTGCACTGACCCTCGGCCCCCACAGATCCTCATGCGTGGGAAATTTCTCGCGGATCTTCTCATCCCGTTCTTCTTCCGACATCTCATTCCACTCGTTGCTCGAAATGCCCATCGGAGTAAGAGAGCCACCGCATCTCGGACATCCGTATGCCATATTCTCTATGAGATCTATATATCTGCAATTTTCGCAAAATCCGATATGCATGTAAAAACCTCTTTCTTTTCAACATAATAGTTTATCACGATTCGGGACTATATGAAACCCTGTTTTAGGACCTTTATGACGTTTTTTCTTGACATGAAAACAGGCGTCGGATATATTCAGGATATGCTTTAAATCCGATTACGATTCTTATATTCTTTTGCACCTTTTCGGTGCACGGATTCACTTGTTTATTTTATGGATCAATTCTTAAAAACACTTTGTTTTTGTTCTGTTTTTGTACCCAAAAAGGAGGATAACCATATATGTTTTGTTCCGTATTATCGGGAGGCATCCACGGTATAAAAAGCTTCCCGGTTCATGTTGAGACAGATATATCAAACGGCATGCCGTGTTTTGACATCGTAGGCTATGTCGGAAGCGAAGTAAAAGAGGCCAAGGACAGGGTCAGGACGGCACTCAAAAATGCCGGTTACACACTTCCGGTTGCCAGGATCACCGTTAATCTCTCACCCGGGGATATAAGAAAATCCGGGACATGCTTTGATCTTCCCGTCGCTCTTTCCATCCTTGCGTGCATGGAAGTCATCAACCGCGAAGATCTCCGCGACACTTTTATTGCCGGAGAACTCTCGCTTTCGGGATCGGTCCAAGCGACAAAAGGGATCCTTCCGATGATGCTGATGGCCAAAGAACGCGGCATTAAGCGGTGCATCATTCCTTTATCCAACTCCGGCGAAGGCTCCGTTGTCGAAGATATAAGTGTTTACGCCGTCTCCTCCCTTACCGAGGTTGTGGAGTTCATAAACGGCAGGGAAAACCTTACACCCGTAAAAAGTCACTTGCGTAAGGATCTTCTTTCCGAGCACGAATACGAACATGATTTTGCACGCATAAAAGGTCAGAAAATGGCAAAACGCGGAGCGGAGATCGCGGTTGCGGGTTTACATAACTTTATAATGATGGGACCTCCCGGAGCCGGAAAGACTCTGATAGCAAAATGTATCCCGTCAATAATGCCGCCGCTCTCGGAAGATGAGTGTCTGGACGTATCGGCCGTTTACAGCGTCAGAGGTGCTCTGTCACAGGGCGAACCGCTGATCACGACACGTCCGTTCGTTGCAGCGCACAGTTCCTCAACGGATATCTCTTTGGTCGGGGGCGGGAGCATCCCGAGGCCGGGTGCCGTAAGCCTGGCTCACAAAGGAGTTCTGTTCCTTGACGAGATACCCGAGTTTTCCAGAAAGGCACTTGAAGCGCTCAGGCAGCCGCTCGAGGACGGCCTTGTCCATATAACAAGAAACAGGGACGTATGCACATTCCCCGCGGATTTCATGCTCGTTGCGGCAATGAATCCTTGCCCTTGCGGTAACTATCCCGATATGAACAGGTGCACATGCGACGAGGGAAGAAGAACAAGGTACCTGTCGAAAATATCAGGTCCGTTTCTCGACAGAATGGACATTTGCATCGTTGCCGAAAAGGTGTCCCCGTTTGACATCCAGTCATCAAAAGGATCCGAAAGTTCAAAAACGATCAGGGACCGGGTAATGAAAGCACACCGGATACAGAAAGAGCGCTTTGCAGGACTTGGGATCGCCTTCAATTCCCAGATGAAAAATCGCGAGATAGAGAAATTCTGCCTGCTCGGACCCGAACAGTCATCCCTTATGAAAACACTCGCCTCAAAGTACGAAATGAGCGCAAGGACATACTACAGAGTTTTGAAAGTCGCACGGACCATCACTGACCTCTCCGGTCAAAACAGCATATCGTCGGAAGCTCTCATGGAAGCCGTCAGGCTCAAGGTCAGCTTCGCGTAAAAAACAATTCAAAGCATAATACCACAGGAGAATTATATGGAAAACAGAATATATGATTACTGGGCAGCCACGCTTCAGGACGGATATATCGGCAATCTTGTCGAAATAGTCAACCGGGCCGGGGGCGCCCGCTCACTATATGAGATGCCGGAAGGACAGCTTCGGCTCCTACCCGATATCACGGATAAGCTGGCAGATTACATTATTGAGCGCAGGATTGATCCCGGTCTTATCGAAAGAAACTATATGAAGATGAGCATGAATGGGATATGTTATGTCAACCATGGCGATGATGATTTTCCGCGTAAGCTTCTGAGTATCCCAAGCACGCCGTACGGTCTCTTCGTGAAAGGCTCCCTTCCCGATCCCGGAAGACGGACGGTCGCGATAGTCGGCGCAAGGCAGTGCAGCGAGTACGGCAGACTTATGGCCGAATATCTCGGAAGTCGTCTTGCGAAAGAGGGGATAGATATAATAAGCGGAATGGCTTGGGGGATCGACGGTATCGCACAGTCCGCCGCGATAGAAGCCGGAGGAAGATCATACGCTGTTCTCGGATGCGGTGCGGACATTCCTTACCCGGCCAAGAACAGATCGCTCTACAACAGCCTGTGTATACCGGACAACGGGATCATAAGCGAGTACGCACCGGGTACAAAGGCGATAGCGCGTCTGTTTCCTCCGAGAAACCGTATAATATCCGGTCTGTGCGATGTACTTATAGTCGTGGAGGCAAGAAAGAGAAGCGGCACCCTGATAACGGCCGATCTTGCCGTCGATCAGGGAAAATGCATAATGATCGTCCCCGGAAGGCTGACCGACAATCTGAGTACCGGGTGTCTTAATCTTCTGTCCCAGGGCGCTATCCCGGTAACCGGGATCGAATCGGTGCTCGAACAACTGGCTGTCAACGAGCAGCTTGCCCTGCCCGTTGCGATGCCGAATAAAAAACGGGTCCGTACCGGACCCGTTCGGTCAATATCGCTTGTAACAAATGAAATCCCCGGGGAATTGCAGCGGATCGCATCAGTGCTGACGCTCGAGCCTCAAAGTGTCGAGGCAATAGCCGGCAAAGCCGGGGTGGAAGTCGACGCCGCGATGATAATGCTCACAAAACTGGAACTTGAAGGATCGGCCCGAGAGATCTGGCCCGGATACTTCGTAGAAAATGCATCCGTCTCTTAGGAAGCGTTCTCCGGATTCTCAGGCACTTCCTGCTTGACTTCTCCGTCTTCCGGTTTCAGCTTATATCTGTCATCGTACGTCCTCATTATATCGACGATCTCTATATCGTTGTACAACGCCGTCATTGACAGATCAATGATAGTATTGGTTGAAAAGCACAGTACGACCGGCCGGAAGATGTTGGAGGGATTTGCGGCCGTAACAAGAGCCTTCTCTCCCGTCGACAGTTCGACGCATACGCCTTCGCCAAGAAGATTGATGCTGTCAAGAAGTGCCTTTACCGCAGCCGGATCAAAGTACTCCGGATTGTCCATCATTATCTTCATCTGAACGAATTCCGACTGTGGTTCTCCGGCGCTGTTTATTGCCGTCATACGGTCGTATTCTTCGGCAACGCACAGTGCTCTCGCACCGGTGACCATCTTTACGTTCCTGTCAATCTCTTCGCCCTTGTAGTACGCATCAAGCCTCTTATATGTCTGCATGACCACACGCTTGATGTTCGGTACCGAAGCAAACGCGGCTTCAATAAGACCGAGACCCTCAAATTCGGCACGTTTGAGTTCGTTCTCCTCGTCCTCCGTGATGTCGTCCTTAACAAGAAGCTGCGGATCGGCTCTGAGTTTACCGATATCGTGAACAATGGCACATACAACGGCCTCCGTCATTTCTTCCTTGCGGACGTTCATCTTGTGGCAGATCATGGCCGTAAGGATCGCAACGTTCAGCGAATGCTTATATACAAAATCTTCTTTGCTTCTGAGATTCTGCAGGAAATTGATCTTGTGATCGAGACGACCGTAATTGCGGATTATCGTCTCGGCAAGATTGTATATCCTGTTGTTCTTGCCGCGCTCGATTATCGCGGTAAGCTCTTCCTGCACCGAGAATACGGTGACCATCTGGAACTTCTCGAACTCCACATCTTCTTCGGACTGCGGAGGAAGGGGTTCTGCCGGCTCCAGAACATATATACCGATCAGTTTGAAATTGCGAACGGACTCTATACCCTGCTGAGTGAGTTTTGAATTACGGTCATACAGCAGGACACCCTTGTTGTTATAGATCGGCTTTGCAAGCCTCATCCCTATCTTAAGGTCGTCGGTCTTAACAAACTTCATCTGTTCTTCTCCATGAACCTTTCAAATTCATCCGGCGGTATCGGCCTCGAATAATAGTATCCCTGAACGATATCGCAATTGATGGTCTTGAGAAAATCAAGCTGCTCCTGTGTCTCTACACCTTCAGCGATAACCGCGAGTCCAAGCTGCTTTGCCATTCTGACGCTGGCTTCGACTATTATCTTACCCCTGTCGGTGGAAATTATCTCATCAAGGAAGAACCTGTCTATCTTAAGTGTATCAACCGGAGCGTTTCTGAGCATGTTAAGCGAAGAATAACCGGATCCGAAATCGTCCATCATAATGTTGAATCCGCACTTCTTAAGTGACGCCATTTCATTGAACAGCTCGTCGACATCCTCCATGAACAGATTCTCGGTTATCTCAAGTTCCAGATACTTCGGAGCAATATCATACTTGCGGACAAGATCGAGAAGAATGTCGGATAGGTTCGTGCTTCCGATATGGACTCTCGAAATGTTTACCGAAACGGGAAGATATATTCCGCGATCCTGAAGATCCCGGATATACCTGCACGCAAGTTCCCATATATACATGTCCATCTTTGTGATGAAACCGTTACTCTCAAACAGTGAAAGGAACTGTGCGGGAACAAGCACTCCCTTTATCGGATGCTGCCATCTGACAAGCGCTTCGGCACCGCGCAGTTTTCCGGTGGCGATATCGATCTGCGGCTGCAGATACATCACAAACTCTTTGTTCGAAAGAGCCGTGTTCATCTCTTCTTCGATCTCCGCCTGTTCACGAAGTTTCAGTCTTATAACGTCATCATATACGGCATAGTTCGTAAGCGCATTACCCTTGACCTGTTTCTTGACGGCACGCGCGCGGTCGCACATAAGCCTAACCGGAAGATCCCGATCATCCACCTTATATATACCGTATGTAAGCCCGATCGAAATAGGAACAACCCTTGCTCCTCTTACGACTTCCGAAAGCTTGCCCATGTACTGGACAAGGTCCTGATCCGTTTTGTATTTAAGGAGTACCGAGAACACATCACCCTGATATCTCTTGGCGATGGAATCCTTCGGCGACACTTCCCTTATCATCTTGCCGACCGTCTCGAGAGTACGGTTTCCGGCATCTATTCCGTATCTGTCGTTGATCAGGCGGAATCTGTCCACATCGATCGATATGATCACAAACTTGTCGTCGGGATGATTACGTATGATCGCCGATGCTTTCTTGTAGAATGTCTCGGAATTGTACAGTCCCGTCATGGAATCGTAATCGGCACGGTATTCCATCTCCGCCTTGATCTTCATCTCGGTGTTGACGTTCTGCAGTGTTCCGAGATACCTTACCGGCGTATTGTTGAGTCCGCGAAGTGTCTGCAGAACTATCGTGTACCATACTGGAACCCCGAATCTGTTATATATCCTTGCGGTGATCCTCTGGATCATCGCACTTGTCTTTGCAGTCTCAAGGAACTTGTCGAACATCTCTCTGTCATCCACATGGACTTTCAGAGACGAAATGAGCGACCACTCATCCGTGAGCGCATTTTTGCCCACTTCGAATACATCCTCAAAGTTGGAGCACAGATAATAACTCGAATCCGCAACGGTATATTCGTAAACGAGGATACCTATCATGTCGTTAACATTCTCGTATCTCTCGTAGTTGAGCGCCATATCCTTGAGGATATTGCTCTTCTCGTGCATGATCCTGTACTTGATCTTTGTCTCGACGGCTTCGAGACTGCGCTTCTTGTAATCATCGAGATTGAGGCATACGATCATGATCCTCTCGTCGGGACGGTTTCCGTTCTCGTCCTCTTCCTCGGGATCGTAAAGCACAAACGTATACATTCCGTACCAGACATCTTCGTCCGTAATGCTCTTAAGACGAAGCTCGGTACATATCATCTTATTGCCGGCAAGGGCATTCTGTCTGATCATCGAAGGATCCGTCGCCTCGAGGAACTTGCCTCGGTCATCCTGATATACGACAGCCTCCGAGAACGAATCGATAAGGTTGCGGTAATTCTCGATCCTGACATCTATAAAACTTCTGACATTCTGCTCCTTTAAGCGAATGCATGTGTTCTTCGATATGTTTACGTCCCAGATGATATCCATCATCCTAACGAGAGAGTCCTTCGTGCGGTCTTCGCTCTCGGAAAGTGCCTGCATCTGGCTCTCTATATCTTCCTTGACCGATGCTACAAGATATACGCTCTTACCGTTTCTCATCGTTATACGGTTGGCACGCATCGGGATCGTGGAGCGAAGCGACGGCGAATAAACATTACAGTCATACGACGTCTGAGTACTGCTCATCTTCGGTATCGGACAGTCGTTACAGGGCTCACCGTAGCCCTTGTTCTGCGCATAGCACATGCCCTCGCACTTGTTTCCGAGCCTCGTCTCAAGCACCTCGTTGCGGTACAGAAGCTGGAAATTGTCGTCAACGGCATAAGCCCACGAACTCATCGGATCGAGGATGTTTCTGATCATCTCCATTTCCTTCGTGGACAGTATCGGATTGACCGATGTATCGAGCCTCTCCATGTCGCTCGTATACAGGACATAATTATCCTTGCCGCCGCTCTTGGCATCATTAAGCGCCGAAAGCGCTCTCGCCTTCAGCCTCTCAACGGTAGCCTCCTTGCCATGCATCGCGGCAATACCTATGCTTACGGTTATGAAACCGTTATTTGTAAAATCACTCCATACATCCTTGACCGTCTGCCTGATGTACGCGGCACGCTCAAGCAGGATGTTCGGTGCTCTCACGCCTTTCATCAGGATCGCGAAACGGTCAACGTCGATACGTCCGATCACATCGGATCCTCGAAATGCCCTCTTTAAGATCCTGCCGATCTCGATAAGAGCTCCGTCGGAACTGATCTCGCTGTAAATCTTGGGCCATGCGGCAAAATCATCAAGATCCACGATCATGAGATTGGGAATAACGTCCTTCGGAAGATCGTCAAGATAGTTTGCAACTTCACGCGTGAACGAGTCATCGTTTAAAAGTTTGGTAAGAGGATCGCGGGTAAGTGATTTTTCCTCCTCCTGATGCTTCGTCTCGTCATCAACGTATGCAAGGGTTCCGTACACGCTTGTGACCTTTTCGTTGTCATCCGTTTCAATACGGCCCTTCAACTGGTACCAGCAGTATTCTCCCGCAAAATCAAGGAAACGTATGTATTCCATGCGGACCTTGTCCAAATTTTCGACTGAGGTAAAAAATGAAATGGCTTTTTCGATATCGTTATCGTAGATCTTCCCGAGATAGCTCATCTTCTCCACGAATGCGGGGATACGGATGGGTATGGGAATGTATTTCTTGATATTTTCGGAAAATGTGATGACATCATCAACAGCATTGTATTCAAATACAATGGTGTCGTTCAGATCTATAGCATTTTGGAACAGATTCTCGCTGAACTGATGCATGCCATCCCCCATAGTCACAAAATCACGCATATTATATTATACAGGAAAAATCAAGGATTTGCTATAGTTAAAAATCATTCAAATCAATGATGTCGTATGTGTACAAGTGGCTGAACAATGCTTTTCCTTCTTCCAGGAAATCCATCTTCCCTCTCCAAAAGTAGATGGCGTGACCAGTCGACATTCTTGTGAGGAATGTTCCGTACACGCTTTTTCGAATATCAAATATCAATCTGGATTCATATTTGATCTTTGTCTCGTATGCTTCTCCGTCCAGCTCGGCGTCCAGATGCTCCCTTATAAGGTCCTCGGTATCCCCGCCGTCTTCATACTCGTCAGGTTCATATACCCATATTTTGAACGGTCCACCGTTGATCGCTCGCCCGATATATGCCCAGTCGGAGAACAACGTTACGATCATAACTTCCCGGGGTCTTTCGGCAAGAATGTTCTGAGGCAGGACGTGTTCTAACCCGTTTCCGGTTTCGCGATCCGATGATCCGTCCGGTGGTCCAACCAAAGATTCATCCGGCGATCCATCCGATGATTCATCCGGTAATACATCCGATGATTCCGGAGGGATCTGTCTTACTGTCAGATCGATGCTGTCGCCGTCAATCTCGACTGTCAGATCTTCGCCCGCGTTGACATCTCTTTCAAGCTGCTCTCCCGTGACCGGATGTGTTGCAATAACGTGGACGGTTCCGCTCATGACTTCCAAACGGTCCTTCCCGTTCTCGTAGAAAATATGACCGGATGTCCCGCGGATACCGACGACCATCGTATTTGTATGAAAGTTCAGCGACTCATTTCTCTTAAGTTTCCTGCTGACCTCGAAATACAGGTCGCCCTCGGCAAGAGTAAGGTCGAGTTTCCTGCCTTTCTTTACTATCTCTATGCGACTGTTTGGGATGACTGTAACGATCTTCGAGTTGTCCAGACCTATCCTGACAATACCGTTTTCTTTCGTGCACAGCACATCACCGCTTTTCAGCCTTTGACCCTCAAGAGGTGTTTTGACGGTCCCGTTTTCTTCAAGTGTCACCTCTCCGTCAATACTCTCGATACGCATGGTAGTGGCGCGATTTATCATTGCGGCAAGAAACAGGATGAGGGCGATGACCGCGATAACGATCGCAGAGACGAAAATGATCTTCTTCTCGAGCAACTTATTATCAGGCGTTTTATTGTTGGATCCTCTCTTTTGCTTCATCGTAATATCATACCCCGGAGAAGACTCAGAACTTTGAATATCACTCCTTCATACGGAGCAAATACAACCGGATCCGATCTCAGATACACAATCCTCACAAAGTATACCGTCAGAAAGGCCGCGATATTTACAAAAGCATATGCATTAATGATCGCGTCCTCATGCTTGAAGTTGATCCCTTTTCTTTTTAAATACGCGCAAAGAGCATAAAGCAATACGAAGATCATCGGAAGAGGCCAGAGAGGATGAAAGAAAGTTGCTTGTGCAAGATCAAAATGAAGGAGCGCGATATAAGCTCTTGTCATTCCGCATCCGGGACATGATATACCCGTAACAAACCTTATAGGGCATCCAATACCCGCAACATGGAAGAATACGTAAAGCAGCACAACCAGCAGGAAAGCAGCCACCTTATCCATAACACTTTTCACGTTATCGGATACAGACATTTTCAGGCTTAACCCTCCAGTCCGTTTTCACGGTTATAAAGCATGCATATACGGTTCGTATTGGTGATAAGAATATTCATGGCAATATAAGGTCCGATAAAGCAGAGACAAAAACCGAATATGTGCCACAGCAGAATAGTTGTTCCGTTCTGCTGGAAATACAATCCGTAACGCACGGAATTCTCGGCAAGCCGGTTGGCCAGTTTGTATTTCCATATGAGCGGATATATGCCGCATGTGATCATGGAGAGCAGTATAAATGCGAGAAGTCCTCTCGTCTTCTGTCCGTCCCCGCTACATGCAACGTTGACATCTTTGGCCATTTTGTACAAAAAATATGCCCCGTATATACCGAGTGTAAGCGTGTTGAAGATAATATAAAACAACAGGCTTCTGTTGGTTTTCAGCGGCCTTCCCGGATCATAATCATCCGCATCGTTTACCAGTTCATTACGTATGTTGTCGAATTTCTCTGCGATACTCTTTTTAGCCGGTACCGATGCCCCCACGGCCTTTGCTCTCATGGGAAGAGCCTTTTTGACAACCTTTGCCTTCGGTTTTTCTTCAATAGGTTTATCTTCGACCTGTTCGTAGTCGTCGACCACAGTTTCCGGAACCGCAACCTCTTCGGCATATTCGATCGTCTCGTCTGTTACAGCTTCATATGCATCGGTTTCATACGAATCAGCCTCATAGTTTTGGGCTTCGTAAGATCCGGTATCCGGTACCTCTTCATAGTATTCCCGGGTTGTATCTTCCGTTTCGGTCTCCGGTGTTGCATTTGCGTTCTCTACCGTCTGAACGACCAGATCATCCCTCTGCATTTCGGTCAGCAGATTGTATTCTCTCGTGGACACACCCAGAGGCACGTAGGTAGTGCCGCATCTCATACACTTTCCGTCATCGGCTTCCACTACATCCGTGTACCTGCATTTGGGACAAACATAAACATACATAATATTACCCTCTCCTTATCAAATGTTTATCTGCGTTCCTGACAACTTCCGACAGCAAACCAGAAGATCGGCGCACATATCTGAAAAGCAAGCATATTCGATCCGATCGACTGTAATAACCCCACTATGATGATCCCGACCGGAACGTAATATCTCCTTATATTGCGAAATCCTTTTTGAAGCGACAACACGAGAAGATACACAAAGAGCGAAAATCCCACGACACCGTTCTCGCAGTACAGCTTAACGAGTCCTCCGTCCGCGATCACGTGGGCGTCTTCAAGCCCTAGCGCCCTGTGGCCGTTGGCACCGAGACCGTTTCCGATCCATGAACTGTACATATTGTTGACGGCAGCGACCCACTGTTCGCTGCGCTGTGAAATTGCCGTGGGAAGCGATATGATCCTGTACCAGAACTTCAGGATGAATTCAAATTTGATGATGCATATCCCCGCAAACACAGCGGCGATCACAACGATCTCATATACGAAATATTTTCTCGGGATCAGGTCGAGTTTGAAAAACAGAAGATAATTTACATATACGATCACAAGAGCCGCAGCGACAAGACCGCTCCTCTGATTGGCCATTATCGCAAATAGAAGACATGCCGCCATCGTTACGACCGAGAATATGATTTTTTTTGACCTGCCTTCGGATTCTTTGCTTCCTGTCGTGCCGTCATCCGACGATCCGAGAAAATGCGATCCTGCCAGCATTCCGGCGACCATGATGAAGCTTAAACACGTACTGCCGACTACCGAATGCATGCGAACTCTCATTGTTGCCGCATCGGCCTTCGAGATATAGCTCCACTTGTACGCCCAGTCACAGTAAAACTGCGGTGCGGTAATGTAAAGAACAACTCCGATGACACCGAGTATCATCATCGCATAAAGATATGTCCTGTACCAGTTCGCTCTCCTGTCGCAAACACTTTTCCCGACGAAATAGAAGATCATAGGAAGCGTTGATGACACGAATTCGTTTGTAAACACCGAAAAAGGATAGCCGCCCGAAAGCAGCCATATGACAGATAGTATCTGATATGCGAAAAAAGCCGTTGCAATACCGTCGGCAAGACAATCGAACCTGACCTTTTTCGTAAAGATCATCTGCGCGAAAACAAGCACCATAAGTGCTGCCGCAAACACCCCCGGACGCATTCCCGCAAACACAAGTGTTGCAACATATCCCAGGGCGACAAGCACATAGTACCATTCTGAAATTTGAAATTTCGCGATCCTGTTCATTCCTTTATTTCAAAAACTGCGCAAATACATGATTACCGTAATCGATACCAAGATCCGTAAGAGACAGACTGTTGCTTCCCTCATAGACAAGCCCCTGTGCAGCCAGATCATCTATGACATCTGCATAAAGACTCCTGACAGTGACTCCGAACTGTCTTTCAAAAGCATCCGTATCCACACCGTCCATCATGCGAAGGCCGAGATATATCGTCTCCTCGATCATCTCGTCCCGCGTCAGAATCGACGACTCTTCTTTCGTGAGCGGATTTGACAGATACGTTTCAAGCTTCGTTGTATTGCGGCTTCGCTCGTCTCCTCCGTCAACGGGAAGACATGAACTGGCCCCGAGTCCGAGTCCGAGATACGGTATCCTCTTCCAGTAGCCGCTGTTGTGCCGGCTCTCATATCCGGGCCTTGCAAAATTACTTATTTCGTAATGTTTGTATCCTTTAGCCTTCAGCATATCAACCGTCATCCAGTAGAGCTTGCGTTCATTCTCCTGCCCGACGACGGGTCCCTCGATATCCCCGAACTGCTCGTAAAACGGCGTTCCCGGCTCAATCGCAAGACTGTAGGCGCTTATATGTTCAGGCTCAAATTCCATGACTTTCTTAAGCGTACCGGAAAGCATCTGTTCCGTCTGACCCGGTATCCCGGTCATCACGTCAACGCTGATGTTGGTAAATCCCGCATCTCTCGCATCGATAAAACATTCCGCGAAATCATCGAAATCATGTATCCTTCCGAGAAGATCAAGTTCACTCTTATGAGAAGACTGCATGCCTATCGACAGCCTGTTGAATCCGAGTCCGTACAGGAACTGCATCTTGTCTCTTCCGCTCTTCGGATTGACTTCGATCGTGATCTCGGCGTTTTTGTCGATCGTAAACGACTCCCTCAGAGCCGCCAGGATCACCCCGATCTGCACATTTGAGAGCACACTCGGCGTTCCGCCTCCGAAGTATATCGTAGTGATTTTCTCACCCTTTCCTATATACTTCGCGCGTTCCATGGTCTCGGCAACGAGCGCGTTCACATACATCTGTCGAACCTGCGGGTCCGCAGGTCCGGACAGAAAATCACAATAATTACACTTTCTCTCACAGAAAGGAATATGTACATATATCTCCAACAGATGTTCCTCCGTGTCAGTCTTCACTAAGCTTAAGAACGCTCATGAATGCCTTCTGGGGTATCTCGACGTTGCCTATCTGGCGCATACGTTTCTTACCCTCTTTCTGTTTTTCAAGGAGCTTTTTCTTACGCGTGATATCGCCGCCGTAACACTTTGCCAGCACATCTTTGCGCATCGCTTTTACGGTCTCGCGGGCTATGACTTTACCGCCTACGGCAGCCTGTATCGGGATCTCGAACAGGTGTCTCGGGATCTCGTCCTTAAGTTTCTCACACATCTTACGTCCTCGCTCATATGCGCTGTCGGCATGTACGATGAATGAAAGCGCATCGACCTCCTCGCGATTGACGAGAATGTCAAGCTTGACAAGTTTGGACGGCTCGTAGCCTTTCAGTTCGTAATCGAATGATGCGTAACCTTTTGATCGTGATTTTAACGCATCAAAGAAATCATATATTATCTCATTAAGCGGCAGTTCGTATTTGAGAAGTGCGCGTGTCTCTTCTATATATTCCATCGACAGATACCGTCCGCGACGGTTCTGGCAAAGTTCCATGATAGGGCCGACAAAATCTTTCGTGACCATGATCTCGGCGGATACGACCGGCTCCTCCATATGCTCTATTTCGGAAGGATCCGGAAGATTTGTGGGATTGGTCAGATCGATCACCGAACCGTCGGTCTTGTAGACCTTGTATATAACACTCGGAGCGGTAGTTACAAGATCAAGATTGTATTCTCTCTCAAGTCGCTCCTCCACGATCTCAAGATGAAGAAGTCCCAGGAATCCGCAACGGAATCCAAAACCGAGAGCGATCGAAGTCTCGGGTTCGTAATTGAGCGATGCATCGTTTAACTGAAGTTTTTCAAGCGCATCGCGAAGATCGGGATACTTCGCGCCGTCCGCGGGATACATGCCGCAGAATACCATGGACTGAACTTTCTTGTATCCGGGAAGTGCCTCGTCACACGGTCTGTCATCATCCGTTATCGTATCGCCCACCATCGTGTCGCGAACGTTCTTGATAGATGCGGTAAGGTAACCTACAATTCCCGCAGACAATTCATCACACGGAATGAACTGGCCGGCGCCGAACGTTCCGACCTCTACAACTTCGGCAACGGCGCCCGTAGCCATCATGCGTACCCGTGTTCCGCGTTTGACTTTACCGTCCATCATCCTGAAGAAAACGATGACACCCTTATAAGGATCGTAGATCGAATCGAAGATAAGCGCCTTGAGCGGCTTGCTCTCATCTCCTGAAGGTGCCGGTATCTTATTTACGACAGCCTCGAGAACATCGTCGATACCTATACCCATCTTGGCCGAGATACGCGGTGCGTCCTGCGCCTCAATTCCGATAACGTCCTCAATCTCGTTAATGACCCGGTCGGGTTCTGCCGAAGGAAGATCGATCTTGTTTATTACCGGAAATACATCAAGGTCGTGATCGAGTGCGAGGTAGACGTTCGCAAGCGTCTGTGCCTCTATACCCTGTGCCGCATCGACAACAAGAATCGCTCCGTCACACGCCGCGAGTGATCTTGAAACCTCGTAGTTGAAGTCAACATGCCCCGGAGTATCGATCAGATTGAACGTATATTCTTCACCGTTCTTGGCTTTATAGATCGTCCTGACTGCCTGTGACTTGATCGTGATCCCGCGCTCACGCTCGAGATCCATGTTGTCAAGCACCTGCTCCTGCATCTCACGCGAAGTCAGAAGACCTGTCTT
>JAILRJ010000103.1:0-79463 GCA_024698285.1 Lachnospiraceae bacterium
CGAGAAGAACAGGCAGGCCAACAGGGCAAGAGTACTTGCGGGTTATTGTTGGGAATGGATAGCTAACGGAAAGAATTCAACTGATGTTCATGATATCAAGATCGGAGATTTTGAGATGAGCTGGAATCTTGGAAGTGGCGAACCGTTTGCTGTAAGCGAAACGTCAATAAATGAAGCCGGATGTATTCATACGTCTCAAGGTCTTGAATTTGATTATGTTGGTGTGATAGTTGGAGATGATATGCGATATGAGAACGGAAAGGTTATTACCGATTTCTCAAAGCGTGCCCAAACAGACCAGTCATTAAAAGGTATAAAGAAATTATATAAGGAATCGCCGGATGTGGCATTGTCGCGAGCTGATGAGATTATTAAGAATACGTATCGTACACTTATGACCCGCGGAATGAAAGGGTGTTACATTTATTGCACTGATAAAGGTATGAAGGAATATTTAAAGAAAAGATTGGAGCATGCTAAGAAATGAAACAGGAGACGATTGAGAGAATCAGAAGATTTTCAGATGAAAGAGACTGGGACCAGTTTCATTCTCCGGCTAATCTAGCAAAATCAATTGTAATAGAAGCGGCGGAATTACTTGAGTGTTTTCAGTGGGATAATGAGAATTATGATTTGGATCACATAAAAGAAGAATTGGCTGATGTTATAGTGTACTGTCAGAATATGCTAGATAAACTTGGACTTGATGCTGATGAGATCGTGAATATGAAAATGTCTCAGAATGAGTCGAAATATCCTGTGGATAAAGCCAAAGGAAAGGCAGACAAGTATAACAGGCTATGAATACCGACAACACTACGACGGAATACTACAATGCTAATGCCCATGATTTTGCCGAAGGAGCTCTTTATTAGGTAGAAGAGATATGGCAGTCGCATGATGTGCGACGCAACAAGGATGCCTATTGGATAAACGTTATCGCAATGAGGTTGTGATGGATCACACTCTTTGAGACAAAAGAACCGTCCCTCTGTCTCAAGATGCGTAGCGGTCTGTATCAAGCAGGTTTTCGCGCTTGGCGACTGCAATGCTGACTGCGACGTCTCCGGTACAGTTGCTCATGCACCTAAACATTCCGACGAGGGAATCGATTCCCATGATAAGGCCTATCGCTTCAGTCGGAACGCCTATCTGGGTGAGGAGAACGCTTAAGCAGATGAGTCCGGAGCCTGGTATCCCGGGGGCTCCGATCGAAAGTACGACTATAGAGATGATCATGGCGGTAAGCGCTGCGCCGGATACCTGCACGCCGTAGATCCTGGCAAGAGAGAGCGCAAACACTGCCATGTAGATGCAGCCGCCGTCCATGTTCACGGTGGCTCCGAGCGGTATCGACAGGCTGTAGAGTTTTTTGGCAACGCCCATGTTTTCGCACGCTTCAAGGTTTAGCGGGATGGATGCGTTGCTTGATGCCATCGAGAATACCTGCATCATGGTCTGCGGATATTTTTTGAGAAACGGCAGGGGGCTCATCCTGGATATTCCCACCATCATTATGCAGTAGACAACCATCTGGCAGACAAGTCCGAACAGGAAGGTCGCAAAGATCCCGAAGACCGATGCGATGGTCCTGATCCCCATTTTCAGCATCATCGAGCATATCGAGCAAAATACCGCAACAGGCATGAAACTTATGATGATCGTTGTCATCTTAAGGAACAGGTCATTGAGCGCTTCGAAAAAGCTCTTGACCATCTGTGAATACTGTCCGATCGCGCCGGCGGCGATGCCGCATATGATCGCAAGAAATATCAGCTGGAGCATGTTGGATTCGACAAAAGGCTCGACGAAATCGGAAGGCACGATGTCGACTATCATGTCTTTTATTGAAACGTTCATGGTCTGGGAAGTGATGGAAGATGCAGCATCTTTTGCCATGTCTGCGGGGATCGCCCCGCCCGGCCTGAACAGGTAAAACGCGCCTATTCCCACAAAGACCGCGATGATCGTTGTGATCAGATACAGTGACATTATCCGCCCGCCAAGGCGGCCGAGTTCCGATATGTCCGTAAAGCGGACGATGCACGATACTATCGAGAAGAACACGACGGGTGCGACGACCATCTTCAGGCCGTTTAAATACATTGTCTTTACGGGCGTAAGGATATATGTGTCGAGAAGATCGTTAAACGATGCGGGCGCGGCCTGTGAGAGAATGAGTCCTGCAATGATCGCAAGCGCCATCGCTCCGAGTGTCCTGAACAGGAATGCGCGCTTTGATCTTACGACCTTAAGGCGTATCAGATTGGTGCCGAGGATGTGTCTGTATTTAAAGTGCTCGGACATCGACCTAAGCAGTATGGAGCTTATCATGCTCTGGGTCGCGGCACTGCTGTCGGTATCGCTTAAGAGATCTGCTCCGGCCTTTTCGACGGGATCAAAACGCTCGCCTTTCGAATATATATCTACCGTAACCGAGCCGCCAAGCTTTCTGATGATCACATCGACGTGATCGGCTGCGGCATGTTTTATGATCATCGTTGCCGCTTCTTCTGCTGCAAGGCAGGCACGGTCTGTCTCGGCGGATCTGATACCGCATCCCGTGATTTTCGCTCTTACAAACTGAACGATTTCGGATATGCCCGCTCTGTCGGCGGCCACTGTTTTCTTTTCGTTGAATGGTTTAGTGTTCATATGGGTATCATTATAACATGAATCGGGTTTGATATTCATTCGATCCAATGTTGATTTTATTTACGATTTGTGAGACAACAGAACCGTCCCTTTGTCTCAAAAAACTGAGACTGGGGGAATATTATGATGTCATCGATTCCTGACTTGGAATCTGGATCATTACTCGAAACGATGAAAGACTTAATCTGCATCAAAGTTTTTGTAAAAAAAGCATGGGTTTTTCCCATGCTTTTTTCGTAGCTCTTCCGAACTGTGTCAGATGACTTTCTTCAGATCGTCGGCCTTTACCTTTATGACATATGTGATCCGGTTTTCAAACGAATCTTCCTTCTTCTCACGAAGATCATAAACGATATGAGCCTGATCGAGTTTTTCAATGTAGTCATCTTTCTGCTGCTCTGAGTATAATGTTATGATTTCTTTTTTTCCAAACAGTGCCATTTCTTATCCTCCTTGAAAGTGCGTTTTGTGGTTGTTGTTTTAACCGAATTATATTTCCGACAAGGCCCAGATTCTTCTCGGATTTCGCACGAAAATTCTCATTTTTTGACAAAACGTTCCATTGACAAAAAATGAGAAAAGCCATGACGAAAAACAACATATATTCCTCTTATATCTATCCCTTTTATCTGTTAAAATCATCTCATATACATCGTATGCCAGACGGCACGTTTAACAATGGAAGGAGAAGGAACATGAATGAATATTATGTGTTAAATGACGGAACCCAAATACCAAAGATAGGATTCGGAACATATAACGAAGAGTTTGAAGATAACAAAAAGTCTATTCTCCGTGCCATTGAATGCGGATACAGATTCTTTGACACAGCCTCCCTGTATGAGACGGAAAGGTCTCTTGGAAGAGCGATAAAGGAAAGCAGGATAGACAGGTCTGAAGTTATTATCGAAACGAAGCTTTGGATAGACGAAATGGGAGCTGATAATGCAAAAAAGGCTCTCGAGAGATCACTTGACAGGCTTCAGATGGATTACGTCGATATCTACATGATGCACTGGCCGAGGCAGACCGGTATGGATGATGAAGATTGGAAGACCCTTGATATCGAGACGTGGAAAGCAATGGAAGAGATGGTGAAACAGGGCCTTGTCAGAAGACTGGGACTCAGTAACTTCCTTCCCCATCACCTGAAGAATATACTGGATAACTGTACGATCCGTCCGGTAGTCGATCAGCTTGAACTTCATCCCGGATATTCGCAGGAAGCGGCAGTGGCATACTGCAAGGAGAAAGAGGTCCTTCCAATGGCATGGAGCCCGCTTGGAAGAGGCAGGGAAAATGCGACGATCGGAAATGCTATACTGGTAAGGCTTTCCGAGAAATACGGTAAGAGCATACAGCAGATTAATCTCAGATTTCTTCTTCAAAAAGGCATCCTTCCGATTCCGAAGGCTTCTTCTGAAGAGCATATGAGATCGAACCTGGAAGTGTTTGATTTTGAATTGACTGATGATGATGTATCTATGCTCTCGTGCATGCCTCAGACGGCATGGCTTGAGGAACATCCTGATTTTGCCATACCGGACAGAAAGAGCAATCCGGATTGCTAAGAATTAAACGTATTCGTGAGGAGTTGTTTGATGAAAAAGATGAAAGTAACAATCAATGCACCGATTGTTCTCGGGATAGTCGGTATAAGTTTTATAGCGACGCTGCTCGGATACATCACGGGAGGATTAACGTCGAGAGTGCTGTTTACAACGTACAGATCTGCCATATGGTCACCGATGACATGGATAAGAGCATTTACGCATATATTCGGACATGCGGATTGGTCGCATTATATCGGCAATATGAGTTATCTGCTCCTTCTCGGTCCGATGCTTGAAGAAAAGTACAGCTCCAAGACACTTGCAGGCGTGGTTGCCGTTACGGCGTTTTCCACAAGTCTTGTCAATTACCTGATATTCCCCAATGTGGCGTTATGCGGAGCAAGCGGAGTTGTGTTTGCATTGATCCTCTTGTCGTCATTTACGAGCTTTAAGCAGGGAGAGATACCGCTCACGTTTATCCTTGTTGCCGTTTTCTTCATAGGACAGCAGGTGATTGAAGGAATATTCGTGCGCGATAACATATCAAATCTCTCACATATTGTCGGCGGAATAGTCGGCGGATTCCTCGGATACGTATTTAATATTAAGAAGGATTCACATTATTCGTAATATCCGATTTCCTCAAATACCCTGTCCATAAGCTCTGCATTCCTTACGGAAAAATCAGCAGCCACGTGCGGTGTTTCCCCGTTTTGTATGCATCTGCCCAGCTGCTCGACTTCAAGAGAGTAGTTTTGAGGGACGGATATTTTCCGCTCGGTTATACCGTTATCTGTGAATATCTTATAACTTACGTCTCCGGACTGATTATATTCAACATCTGATCTGATGAATCCTTTGCTGCCGTGTATATACAGTCTGTCAAGTCTGGCATCCGTATCTTTTCCGAGTATCATTCCCGCGTTAAATGAAGCTCTGACACCGTTTTCAAAGCGGATGACGGCAGATGTCATAAGATCCACTCCGAGATCTGAATATTCCGCACATGCTTTTACAAAGCCGGGCTTTGAATCTGTCAATGTAAGGATCATGGTTGTGCAGTAGCATCCCAGATCGTACATTGCACCGCCGCCTTGTTCTTTGTGAAGGCGGATATCCTCTTTATATCCCTGTGTTATGAAAGCGGATTCGATATAATCCACATCGCCTATAATTCCGCCGGAAATATCACTCTTAAGGCTTGCGATATACGGTGTATGAAGATAAGCGTACGCCTCCATGAGATAAACATTGTTTTCCTTTGCGGTATCAAACATTTCCCTTGCATCATCGGCTTTAAGTGCAAGCGGCTTCTCGCACAGGACATGTTTGCCCTTCTTAAGCGCGGCTTTTACCCATTTAAGATGAAGATCGTTGGGAAGAGGTATGTAAACTGCCTGCACATCGGGATCCTCGATCAATGCATCGTAGCCTGTATATGATTTGCAAAAGCCGAATTCATCTTTGAAGGCCTCGGCCTTTTCGGGATTTCGTCCCGCAATGGCATACAATTCACAGTTGTTTGCCAGTTTCATTCCGGGAATCGTGCATCCTCTTGCGATATTTGCCGTTCCGAGTACACCCCATTTAACCTTTTCCATGTTTTAACCTCCAAAATGATGTTGTGCCGGTGTTATGCTGATCCGCATTTTATACTAGCTTTTGAGCCGCGGTAACGCTTCTCATATCTCTGTTTTGTCGATATCATTTTTTGACATGTACATCGGGATTTTTGTTATAATCCGAATCAGGAAATGTTTTTGTGTATGGTTTAATGAGATTTTAATGATCTCTAAAAGACTGTTTAATGCGGGACGGATATTCTTAACATGTCTCCGTTATATGAGTAATTGAAATATACATGTTTTAGAAGGAGGATTAAATCATGCAGATCACACTTGAAGCGGTAGAAAAGGTAATGGAACTTACGGGAGTCGATTACGCGGCAGCAAAGGATGCGCTCGTAAAGGCTGATGGTGATGTAGATGAGGCTGTAAAGCTCATCACACCCGATGGAAAATCTGACGACAAGGTAAAGGATACTGTCGAGAAGATCAAGGCCAAGGTAAAGGAAGGTAATGTTGACAAGATCCAGATCAGCAAGGACGGAGAGATCGTTCTCTCACTTCCGGTAAATATCGGTATCATCGGAGGAATCGTAGGTCTTGCGGCGGCACCGTGGGCATTCATTGCAGCTACGATCGCTACTCTCGGATTCGGATGCAAGATCGAGATAGTCAAGAAAGACGGATCTACGGACGAGATCGTCTGATAGTATAAAGAGTGAAAACGAGTAAAAATCATAAGAGAATAATATCAGTATCAGTTGCCGCAGTGATCATCCTGATCGCGATAGTCACTGTTCCTTTGGTGATCCTGAAGATAAGGACGAACTCGATCGAGGATGATTACTCGGCTGTTTTTCAGAACGATAAGTATTCAAAAAAGGTATCCGTAGACGGAGTGCAGGTCATAAAACAGGATGTTTCGTGCGGATATGCGGTTATAGAAATGTTCGGTGCCCGGTGCGGACATGACGTTACGGAGGAAAGCCTGTATTCAGATTACGGAAAGGTTGTAACCTCAACGGGAAAATCATTCTGTGCCGAAATGAACAAACAGTTCCCCGAATATAAAACAACGATGCACAAATATCTGAAGAACACCGAACTCATCGATACCGTCTACGACAGTCTTGCCGGCAGCAAACCGGTGCCGTTTGAGTGGGCCGCTCTTTATGGCGACGAATGGACACTCCATTATTCACTTATCACCGGCATGGACATTCCGAATGACAAGGTGTATGTTGCAAATCCCTATGGGTACTACGAAGAATTATCGGTTGATGATTTTCTGAACAGAACAAGCTTTGAGGCTTACGAGAATATGCCGTGGTTTCTTAAGATGGGATTTGCCGTCGGAATATTCGAAAAGAACACGGTCTTTACCGTGGAATAGTACCGCCTTTTCTGACCATAAGGTTAGATCAGGCGGTGCTTTCATTTACCAAAGGATATTTTTGTTTTGATTATTCTTGTCTTCTGTCCATGGAATGGGTTCCGTGTACAGCGTATTCAGTGACACGTCAGAGAATATGATTCGGATAAGGTTTTATGGTATTATTACCGATAAGAATATATGAACAACATAGGGATTTTTCTACACAACTGATCATGAAGAAATCAGACAGAACAAACGTAATGAGGGTGCTCGATCAGAAGAAGATCGTGTACGAGGCACATACATATGATCCCGACCCTACACTGAGTGGGGAGGAGATAGCGAAAAATCTCGGAGAGAATGCAGATCAAGTGTTTAAGACACTTGTGACTTCAGGAAAGTCCGGAGAGTATTACGTTTTTGTAATACCGGTCAAAGGTGAACTCGATCTGAAAAAAGCCGCAAAAGCATGCGGTGAGAAGGCGGTGGCGATGATAAAGCAGAAGGAACTGCTTCCGCTTACGGGATATGTTCACGGTGGATGTTCTCCGATAGGAATGAAGAAACCGTTCAGGACCTTTATTCATCAGAGCGCGAACGAATTTGACAGGGTATTTGTAAGCGCCGGTAAGGTCGGGTTTCAGATTGAGATAGCGCCTTCCGATCTTATTGCGGTTACAGGATGCGTTGTTGCGGATATCACCGGCTGAATCCGGAAACCGGATCACCGATAAGCAGAGATTCACTTTGAAGTGTCATATGGTAAAAAATGTCGGAGGGACCTTAAATGGCGGTAGAAGACGGACAATGGATAATGCGCGGGCTTGATTGGAATGACCCGTATCGCATCAGAAGTTGGCAGGAACTTGTAAACTGGATAAATGAAGTGGGATTTCTTCCGCTGTTTGCGAACGAGATCGAGGGATTTTCGGCCGAAGAGCATGTGTCACCCGATTACTGGTGGACAGGCATAAGGGAGGAGGATCCGTGGGAGTGGCGCGAGATCATCGCTGCGAGCCGTCAGGTTGCCTACGGGAAATTCTTTGATCAGAAGGCGGGATTTATCAGTCTTGAATGGCTCCCGTACTTTGTAAATTTCAGGCGGGGCGGATACGATTTCGACTCCAGATGGGAGGACGGACTGGCAAATCGCAGGGAAAAGATTATAATGGATATGCTCACCGGAACGGACGATGACGGTGACATGACATTCCCTGACGATCAGATCCTATCCACACAGCTTAAGAAGAAAGCCGGATTCGGTAAGGGCGGGGAGAAGAATTTTCCCGGGATCGTTACCGGTCTTCAGATGCAGACGTATCTGGTGATATGTGATTTTCACCGAAGGGTTAATAAGCGCGGTGATGAATACGGTATGCCGGTTTCCGTATTGCTTCCTCCGGAGGCGATTTGGGGATATGAAACGGTAACTTCCGCATACGGTGAGGAGCCGGCTGTATCCGGACGAAGGATTGCGGACAGGATAGCAGAACTGTTTCCCGATGCGACGGATGCAAAAAATATAAAAATTATCGGAAAAGTATTATAATCTCGGGTGAGGTGAGATAGATGCGAATTAGTGCAAAGCAAAAGTTAGCGGTGATATCGATGCGATGAGATGAGGATCGCCGTTGCGTATATCGAGGACGAAGAGGTCAATTCGCAGGACCGGTTGCGTGATGTTATAGGCAGGGTTGAATCGCTTCTCGGAATGAACCGGTTCGCTCTTGTTGCTGAAGATAATATCGTGTACACGCGTTACACGACATATATACCGGAGGAAGCCGTCATCCGTTCCTTTCGGAGGACAGTTTGAACGATCGTGTCATCAGCATAGTTTCCATGTACGGATCTTCCAGACAGTTGTGTCTTGCAATACCCACCCCCGATCTTTCAATCATGGGAAAACGTTACAAAGCGTGTTTCGTTCAGTTCGACATCGACGATATTGTCGATCTTCTGGCGTTTGATGATCAGGGAAGAACTCATTTCGCTCTGTATTCCCCGAGCGGGATCAACTTATCCGGTACGGAACTCGGTCCGGTGATCGCCACCCGAAACATTCTGGATTCTGTAAAGGATATCGTTACGGAAGATGTTTGGAGCTACAATCGCGACAATTTTGCAAACGGAAAGGAAGGTACGCTGACCTTCGCATCCGGCGATACACATGAGATTGTGTGTTACACCCCTATAGAAGGTACGGATTGGGAGATGGCCGTTCTTATTCGTGAGAGCGTTATACAGGATCGGATCAGGGATATCAGTGACAGGAATATCGCAACAAGCAGAAGGCAGATCGTTCACACATTTGTGGCTGTACTTGCCCTGGCAGCTGTTCTTTTGTATCAGTTCGGAAAGCTTTCCTTGAATAAACTCGAAGAGGAAAAAGAGACCAGCAGAACATTCCAGAATATGGCCAATACGGATTCCATGACCGGAGTCAGGAACAAGCATGCTTATTCGGAAATGGAAGCACTCCTCAACGAACAGATCGAGGCAGGCGAATTAGAGAAACTGGCCGTTATTGTCGGAGATATCAACGGCCTGAAATATGTCAACGATAAGTTTGGGCATGCGGCCGGAGATCAGCTGATCAAGGATGCAAGTGCCCTGATATGCGAGCGGTTCAAACGCGGGGCCGTATTCAGAATAGGCGGAGATGAGTTTGTAGTCATTCTTCAGGGTGACGGTTTTGATACCATGAATGAAGAAATATCGGAACTCAACCGCAAGGTAGAGGCGAACATAAAAGAGAACGCCGTGGTCGTTTCGATCGGATACTCGGTTCTTGAGAAGGATGATAAGTATCTGAAAGATGTCTTTGAAAGAGCGGACCGCATGATGTATGAGCGCAAGAAGGAACTGAAATCTTTAGGCACTCCGACGGGCCGGGACAGATAACAACCGCTCTATCGAAGGTTTGCGTTGATCGTCGTTATGAGTTCTTCTTTCTGGAATGGTTTCGGAACATGTGCATTCATGCCGGCGTCGAGACAGTCCTGAACGTCAGAGGCAAATGCATTGGCGGTCATCGCTATTATAGGAATATTTGCAAGATCCGTTTCTTTCATGGAGCGGATCTTTCTTGTTGCTTCAAGCCCGTCCATAACGGGCATCTGGACGTCCATCAGGACCATGTCTATATCTCCGGGCTTTGAATCCTCAATGATACGGATGGCATTGATACCGCTGTCGGCTTTTTTGACCGTGAATCCGAACTTTGCGAGTACGCGCTCCGCAAGTTTGAGATTGGTTGCGGAATCGTCTACTACAAGGAGCGTGGTTCCCTCGTAATTACGTGCAAGAGCATCGCTTACAGCCTTATCCGCAGCTGTATCTTTATTATCGGCGGATGAGACCTTAAGCGGGAGGATGATGGTGAATTCGGTTCCTTTTCCGGGCTCCGACTTAAGATCGATCGTTCCCTGCATGAGGTTAACTATGTTACGAACGATCATCATTCCGAGCCCCGTTCCCTGAGTCTCGCTGACGATCTCACGATTTTCTCTGGAATAAGCTTCCCAAATATGTTCGCAGAATTCTTTGGACATTCCGATACCCGTATCTTTTACGCGGATCTCGTAAACGTTGGTGTCCTTTTTCTCCGAAAGCTTAGCGCTGAGGAATACCTTTCCTCCCCTGGGAGTGAACTTGTAGGCATTGGAGAGGAGGTTAAGCACAAC
Source organism: Lachnospiraceae bacterium (assembly GCA_024698285.1). GTDB lineage: Bacteria > Bacillota > Clostridia > Lachnospirales > Lachnospiraceae > UBA2868. Next base: position 10,835 of record JAILRJ010000103.1, read on the forward strand.
CTGATTGATCCTGAGCTTATCGCATTCGACAGTGTCTTCCCCGACGTCGTTGACGTCAACGACAAAATCAAGGCCGTTCTCATCCATCTTTCCGCGCACCATATCCGCACATTCGAGGATCAGATCGCGGAGCCTGTGAGGTGACGTTGCGATCTCCATCTTGCCGCTCTCTATTCGGCTCATATCGAGGATATCGTTTATCAGATTCATGAGATGCTCGCCGGCTGAGGTTATCCGGTCAAGATAATCGACAACATTCTCCTTGTTGTCGATCTCCTCCATGGCAAGTTTTGAAAAACCGGTAATGGCATTCATGGGAGTTCTGATGTCATGAGACATGTTGGAGAAAAACTCGGTCTTTGCCTTGTTGGCGCGGTTCGCCTCGTCTATGGCGGCAACGAGCAGAGTCTGCCTTTGCTCGAGTTCCTTTTTCTGTTCGGCTATGAGCTTGTCGGTATCCATTTCCCGGGCACGAAGGTCGTCGACAACGGAGGAAGTCACAAGCATCCGGTCCACTCCGTTTGCGCCCTTTTCGATCGCGTGAATGATTACCCTTATCCAGCGGTCTGTTTTATCATCCTTAAAGACGACTTCTCTCTGTTCGCAGTCACTGAACAGTTCCGTGCGCACTGTTTTGATATCATTCATGTGCTCTTTCACTTCATAGGGGACATCATGAAGCTTTGTATTGATCGCATTGATAAGATCTTTGCAGGTGGGATTTTCGCCGAGAGGCAGTGTATCGTCAGTTTTAATTGTTCTGACTTCATCGGTTATGAAATCCGCCATGTAGATGCATCGGTATTCTTCCGCAAGCGAAGAGATTATCTGGTTGTCCACTTTTATATGACCGAGCTCGGTTTCGGATATAAGAGTGGCCGATCCGAATGCCTTTACCGGATTGCCCTGTTCGTCGAATTCGGTAGTGTACTTGACTCTGAAGGGCACACGTCCGACGGTGAGAGGAATGTCGGCTTCAAGTTCCGCTGCTCCGGCATCTATCTTTCTTAACATATCACGGTACATGTCGGCATAGTCGGGAGGGAATATCCCGGCATCTATAGCCGGCTCCGGATAGTCGTGAACGACCGCGGGAAGTCCCAGGTCTCTCATGCAGCGGTAACAGGGCCGCATCTCTTTTGTCGCGATATCGTATTCCCAGTTATAAATATTGACCTGCTCACTGGTCTGTTTGTAGCGGTATTCTATGTCATCAAGAGTTTCCTGTGTCCGGCGCTCCCTGGTAATGTTCCTGATCCCTTCGTATATAACAGCCTCGTCATCGGTCTTATCGATAAGGACAAGGCGACTGCGAAGATAGATTTTATCGAATCCGCAGCAGTCCGAGATCATATGTCTGCATGTCTCGACTTCCTGTTCCTCGCCGGTTTTGATGCATCTCTTAATCGCATTTATCATTATAAGAAGGTTGTTTTCATCAAAGCTGTTCGGAGTGTATAAGCTGAAAAAACCTTCTTTGGATGTGTTGGTCCAGTGCTCGGAAACGAACTTGTCGTTGATACAGAGCAGCTTGACCATATCGTCCTTGTAAGACAGAACGGCAGCGGGCTCAGAGAATTTACTGTTTATAAGTTCTTCGTAATTCATAAAAAATCCTTTCATAAACGGCGCTTTTTGTTATTGTATCACAACTCGGAACATGAGAGTATTGAAATGATCGGGAATAGATGTTAGTATGGTTTTCAATTTCGTAGTTGTTTTATCAGAACAGGAAGGTTGAACCAAGCGATATGGATGCCAACGGGTTAGATCCGGAACAGCAGGCTCTGCTTGCAAGTATTATGGGCAAATCCCCCCAGGCGGGAGGAGGTGCCGCTTTTAATGCTGCTCAGGTTACTCCGGCGGCGGCCCCTGCAGCTGCTCCCACACCTGCCCCGGGTGCACTTCCGGGTTCGGATAATCCGGGAAGACTTCTTTCACAGGAAGAGATAGATGCTCTTATAGCCTCAATGGTTTAATACCAGGATAAACGAAAAACCGGTCGGTATCATGCCAACCGGTTTTTATAATCGGTATATTGTGAGTTATCTTGCTGAGCGTGAACGTCTGTCCTTTAAGTCTTCAAAGATCACGATGCCCGTCATGAGTGCGGCTGCTGCCACTACGAGCCATGCAAATGACATATCGGGAGCCGTCTCGGAAGGTGCGGCTGCAAGAGGTATCTCATTGTCGATGATCTGCTTCGTGCTTGTACGAAGAGTTCTGTTTTCATAATCGATCTTAGCTATATTGGCGATGGCCGAAGCCTCTGTTGTCTTGGCGTATGCTTTGGCGGGGGTAAGTGCTGCAGCTGCAAATGCAGAGATTACTATAGCTGCTATTATCAGTCCGTGAGTAATAATCTTCTTGTTCATAACATTTCCTCCGTGATGTTCATTTTCCTCTTTGTAATTAATTCATCGGAGAGATATGGCGATAACTTTACACCGAAAATGATTTTTTGTGCAAAATGTGATTTACATAACAAAGGATACGAACAATGATAGGCAAAATTTACGGAATAGGAATAGGAATAGGCGATCCGGAGGACCTGACTCTTAAGGCGGTAAGGCTCATAAAAGAGTCTGATACGCTCATATTGCCGCAAAAAGACCTTGGCAGATGCCGGGCTTATCAGATCACAAGACAGTCTGTACCCGAGGCCGAAAACAAGGAACTCATCCCGCTTGAATTCGAGATGACAAAGGATCGGAACGTCAGGGACGAAAATCACAGGAAGATATATGAAACCGTAAAAGAACTCGTTCTTGCGGGCAAAACCGTTACTTTTCTGACGATCGGAGATCCCGCGATATACTCCACATATTCTTATATAGCGCCGCTTGCGCAAGAGGACGGGATCGAAACGCACGCGGTATGCGGCGTGTCATCGATAACGGCGTGTGCGAACAGGCTGGGGATAACTCTTTGTGACGCCTCCGAGCAGCTTCACGTTATCCCGGATACGGAGAGATTGGCCGATGCACTCAAGCTTCCGGGTACAAAGGTCATCATGAAATGCGGCAAAGAAATATCCCTCTTAAAAGAAATACTGAGGGATAAAGCGGTGTCGGTGTATGCGGTTTCCGATTGCGGAATGCCCGATGAGAAGTGCTACAGAAGCCTTGACGAGCTCCCCGATGAGGGCAGATACATGCTGACTGTTATAGTAAAAGAATAAATGGGACCAAAGGGGCTCGAACCCATGACCTTTCGCACGTCAAGCGAACGCTCTCCCAGCTGAGCTATGATCCCGTAACAAGGGGTTGATCCGCATCTGCAGCATGGCATCTGCAGCATGGCATTGACGCAAATACGATCAACTATGTAGAATTATATAAAAACGCATATTGTCAGTCAAGATTAAGAACAGGAAGTGAGGAATCATGGCAGAAGCGGGAATTGTACAAATAAACGATATGGAAATGGAATATGCCAGGTTCGGAAGCGGTGATAAGGTGTTTGTCCTGCTCCCGGGGCTGAGCATACAGAGTGTTGTTGCGGCAAAAGATGCCGTGGAGGAAGGATACGCTGTCCTGAAGGATGATTTTACGACGTATCTGTTTGACAGAAGAAAAATCGTTCCCGAGGATTATTCCATTTACGATATGGCGGATGATACCGCGGCGGTCATGAGAAAACTGGGGCTTTCCGGTACATATGTGTTCGGTGCTTCGCAGGGCGGGATGATCGCCATGGCTCTGGCCATCAGGCATCCGGAACTTGTCAAAAAGCTTGTGCTCGGATCGACATCTCCTCATGTGAAGCCGGGGCAGCAGGCGGTTCTTGATAAGTGGATAGAGCTTGCCAAAAGAAAGGACAAAGAGGGCCTGTGTCTTGAATACGGCAGCCGGATATATCCCCCCGATGTATTCGCGAAGTACAGGAATAATTTCATTGATATGGCTAAGAGTGTTACCGATGAGGAACTTGAAAAGTTTGTTATAGTCGCAAGATCGATCCTTGACTACGATGTATCGGGTGACCTCAGGAAGATAGAATGTCCGGTTCTCGCACTCGGAGTATTTGAGGATCCGGTTCTTGACAGTGATGCTACAATGGAGATTGCCGAGAACCTCGATTACAGACCGGATTTTGCCCTTTATATGTACACGGGATACGGTCACGCGGCGTTCGACACGGCACCGGATTACAGAAAAAGAGTCTATGATTTCATGATGGGAAAATGAGTACGATCGGAGGAAAACAAAATGGATAACATCGGATCAATAGGGAAAACAGGCAGGATCAAAACGGCCGACATGGTATTTATAGCCATCGGAGCGGCGCTTATCGCTATATGTTCGTGGATAAGCATTCCGATGACGGTGCCGTTCACGCTTCAGACGTTTGCGGTATTCTTTGTGCTCATGACGCTCGGTGCACAGCGGGGGACGATCGCGATCGTAGTCTACGTTATAATGGGCGCAGTCGGTCTTCCGGTATTCTCGGGATTTAAGGGCGGACTCGGAAGCCTTCTCGGTAACACGGGCGGCTACATAATCGGCTTTATATTCATGGGTCTTGTCTACATGCTCATCACAAAGCTCTTCGGGGAGAAAATCATATCTTCGGTCGCAGCGCTTACGATCGGGCTTGCGGCATGCTATGCTTTCGGAACGGCCTGGTTCATGTTCGTATACATGAGAAGTACCGGCCCGGTAGGTGTAATGACGGTTCTGTCGTGGTGCGTATTGCCTTTCATCGTTCCGGATCTGGTGAAAATGGCGCTTGCTGTAATTGTTTCAAGAAGAGTCAGATTTATGACCGGGAGAGACTAATCACCCTTTGACATAGTAGGTAATAGGGTATATAATCAAGACCGGCAAAGGTGCCGGTCTTTTTTATTGAAAGGAGATTGTTACGGTGATATATGCGGATAATGCGGCTACGACACGTATGAGTGATTCGGCCGTAAATACAATGACGGAACTTATAAAGGAAACATGGGGAAACCCGTCCAGCCTTTACGTATTCGGTCAAAAGGCTAAGGAAGTACTGGAAAATGCGAGAGAAAGCGTTGCGGAAGTTATCGGTGCAAACTCCGGTGAGATCATATTCACGTCGGGCGGAAGTGAGGCCGACAATCAGGCGCTTATTACCGCAGCGGCGATAGGAGCGAAGAACGGCAGGAAACATATTATCTCGTCGGCATTCGAACATCACGCGATCCTGCATACGCTTCAAAAGCTTGAAAAACAGGGGTACGAAGTTACACTTCTCGATGTTCACGAGGACGGCCTTGTAAGACCCGATGAACTTGAGGCGGCGATAAGGGAAGATACGTGCCTTGTCACTATAATGTATGCGAACAACGAGATCGGAACCATACAGCCGATCAGGGAAATAGGCCGCATATGCAGGGAGCACAAGGTGCTGTTTCATACCGATGCCGTCCAGGCGCTCGGGCATGTCCCCGTAAATGTTGTAACCGATAATGTCGACATGCTCTCGGGATCGGCGCACAAGTTCCACGGTCCCAAGGGGGTCGGATTCCTGTATGTCAAAAAGGGAATACTCGTATCAAATCTTATTGAAGGAGGTGCGCAGGAGAGAGGAAGAAGAGCCGGTACCGAGAATGTTCCGGGAATCGCGGCCGCGGCCGTAGCTCTTAAGGAAGCCGCATCACGCATTGACGAAAATGCCGTGACAGTCTCGGCTAAAAGGGACAGGATCATAAAAGGACTGAAGGAGATCCCGCACTGTGCGATAAACGGTGACGAGAAGAGCAGACTTCCGGGTAACGTCAATTTCTGCTTTGAAGGTATTGAAGGAGAATCGTTGCTGCTTCTTCTTGACGATAAGGGTATACAGGCTTCATCAGGATCCGCATGCACATCCGGTTCGCTCGATCCGAGCCATGTGCTTCTCGCTATAGGAAGGGTTCATGATGTGGCTCACGGTTCGCTTCGCCTGACAATAGACGAGGACACATCCGACGAAGACATCGATACGATAATCACATCGGTTAAGGAAGTGGTGGAGTATTTAAGAAGTTTCTCGCCGATATGGAGAGATCTTGAAGCGGGAGTAAAGGAACATTTGTTGTGATAACGGGTATTAAGGGAAGGAGATAATACAATGGCTCTGTACAGTGAAAAGGTAATGGAACATTTTCGTAATCCGCGAAACGTTGGGGTTATCGAGGATGCCGACGGTGTAGGAGAAGTGGGAAACGCAAAATGCGGCGACATCATGAAGATGTATCTGAAGATCGATGACGACATTATCAGTGATGTGAAGTTCGAGACATTCGGATGCGGGAGCGCGATAGCGTCAAGCTCCATGGCAACGGAACTCATAAAAGGGAAGCCGGTCAGTGAAGCTTTAAAACTTACCAACAAAGCCGTGGCCGAGGCTCTCGACGGTCTTCCCGATTATAAGATGCACTGCTCGGTTCTTGCCGAGGAGGCGATCAAATCGGCAATAGATGATTACGAGAAGAGAAGATCAAAAGAGTGAATTTGAAAACTATTATCAAATTGCTTGACACAGATAAAGGACGCGAATATAATTGAGAACGGTTCTCATATTGCAAGAGGTGAAAAATGAATTCGCGTTCAAAGTACAAGACAAAACAGAGGCAGATATTGCTCGAGTATCTGGAATCCGTACCCGGAGTCCATATTACGGCGAGTGATGTTTATGAGTATTTTAAAAAGCAGGGTGCTTCGATCGGACAAGCAACCGTATACCGCCAGCTTGAAAGCCTTGTTGATGAAGGTTTGCTGAGTAAGTATACGGTCGATCCGAACAGCCCTGCTTGCTTTGAATACGCCGGACAGCATGTGCATGATGAAGGTGAGATATGTTTTCACGGAAAATGCGAAAAATGCGGTAAGCTGATCCACTTCAATTGTGAGGAACTCGAAGAGATAAAGGGACATCTGTATGCCGAACACCACTTCAGCATGGATCCGATACGTACTGTTTTCTACGGATTATGTGAGCGGTGTATGGAAAGCAGTGTTTCCGAATAAAAGGATGAGAGGAGTTCTGTTATGAAAAAATGTATTGCCACGATCATTGCCGTTGCCATGACCGTCACTCTTTCGGCTTGCCAAAATGCCGCAGCGGATACCGCCGCGCAAGGCGCAGGAAAGGTTAAGATTGTAACTACCATCTTCCCGGAATATGACTGGGTTATGAACATTCTGGGGAGCGAACAGGCTGACGTTACCATGCTTCTTGATAACGGAGTGGACCTTCACAGTTACCAGCCCACTGCCGAAGATATCATGAAGATATCAACGTGCGATCTGTTTATTTATGTCGGCGGAGAGTCGGATGAATGGGTGGAGGATGCCCTTAAGGAAGCTGTTAATAAAGACATGGTCGTGATCGACCTTCTGGATGTACTGGGGTCTTCGGTTAAGGAAGAGGAGACCGTAGAGGGAATGCAGGAGGAAGAAGAGGAAGAACACGAGCATGAGGAAGAGGGCCCGGAATATGACGAACATGTATGGCTGTCTCTTCGGAACGCGGCAGTAGTCACGGACGCAATAGCAAAGGCATTAGAGGGTATTGATCCGGATCATGCAAAAGAATACGGTGACAATGCCGCTTCTTATATTGAGAAGCTGAACGCGCTCGATAAAAGGTATACGGAAGCGGTTACCGCTGCACCGATTAAAACGATCCTTTTCGGAGATCGTTTTCCGTTCCGTTATCTTACCGATGATTACGGCCTGACGTATTATGCGGCATTTGTCGGATGTTCGGCTGAAACAGAGGCCAGTTTCGAGACGATCTCGTTTCTGGCGGGAAAGGTAGACGAATTATCGCTTCCGGCAGTTATGACTATCGAAGGAGCGGATCACAGGATAGCCGAGACTATAGTAGCCAATACGGCTACAAAGGATCAGAAGATACTGACGATGGATTCAATGCAGTCTACTACAGCAAAAGATATAGAAAACGGGACGACATATCTCTCCGTAATGGAGAATGATCTGTCTGTTCTTGAAGAGGCGCTTAAGTAAGGAGGAAACGTTATGGCTCTCATCACCGTATCGGATCTGTCGCTCGGATATGATTCGCAGGTGATCGTTAACGGGTTGAATTTTACGGTAGATTCCGGTGATTATCTGTGTATCGTCGGCGAAAACGGCTCGGGTAAGACCACGCTGATGAAAACGCTCCTGCATTTGCGGGAACCGCTCGGAGGTAAAATAGAGTTCGGTGACGGTCTGAAGGCCAACGAGATAGGTTATTTGCCGCAGCAGACGGTTATACAGAGGGATTTTCCCGCCTCGGTGCGTGAGATAGTGATCTCCGGATGTCAGGGATATCTGGGGATGAGACCTTTTTACGGCCGAAAAGAAAAGGAGCTAGCCGATGAAAAAATGGAGCGCATGGGAATAACCGCGCTTGCCGGCAGGTGCTACAGAGAACTGTCGGGAGGTCAGCAGCAGCGAGTGCTGCTTGCGAGGGCTTTGTGTGCGACCCGGAAAGTACTTCTGCTTGATGAACCGGTTGCCGGTCTTGATCCCAACGGAACCTCACTGATGTATGAACTTATCGAAGACCTGAATCGGGAAGGGATAACCATCATAATGATATCACATGATATCGCTGCTGCCGCAAGATATGCCAACCGTGTTCTGCATATCGGGGAAGGGATTTTCTTCGGCACGAAGGACGAATATCTGGAAAGCAAAGAAGGAAGATATTTCCTTATGCTTCAGGAAGGCGGTGAAGCAAAATGATCGGAAAACTGACGCTTTATCTTCAGTACCCGTTTGTCCGCTATGCTCTGATAGTGGGTATACTCATAGCATTGTGTTCATCGCTTCTCGGAGTGACTCTTGTTCTTAAGCGTTTCTCATATATCGGGGACGGGTTGTCACATGTTGCGTTCGGAGCGATGGCTGTAGCCGCGGTATTCAATCTGACCGACAATATGCTTCTCGTACTGCCGGTTACCGTGATATGTGCGGTCCTGCTCCTTCGCACGGGACAGGACACCAGGATCAAAGGAGATGCAGCTATAGCGATGATCTCCGTCGGCTCTCTTGCGGTCGGATACCTTATCATGAATATATTCTCGACATCATCCAATCTGTCGGGTGATGTATGCAGCACGCTTTTCGGCTCAACATCCATACTGACATTGACACAGAGAGAAGTGTGGCTGTGTGCGATCCTTTCGTTAGCGGTAGTTACGATCTTCGTCCTGTTTTATAACAGAATATTCGCGGTGACATTTGATGAGGATTTTTCGTTGGCAGCGGGCACAAATGCAAAGCGGTATAATCTGATGATCGCTGTTGTAACGGCTGTGATAATCGTACTTGCAATGAATCTTGTCGGCTCGCTTCTGATATCCGCACTCGTTATCTTTCCGGCACTGTCCGCGATGAGAGTGTTCAGGGATTTCATGTCCGTCACGATATGTTCGGCCGTATTATCGGTTGTTTGCGCATTTCTCGGGATCGTCATATCGATCCTTGCCGGTACCCCCGTCGGGTCAACTATAGTTGCCGCCGATATTGTTTTGTTCGGGGTATGCTGGATCATAGGGACGATGATCGGAGGGGCCCGAAGATGAGAACAGGGAAAACGATCTGCCTTATTGTATGTGCAGCCTCACTTATATTCGTTTACGGCTGCAAAAATAATGAGGATACGACTGCAGGGAATTCGAATGAACCTGAAGTGAGCAGTCCCGAAGTGAACATTCCTGAAGTGAACGAACCCGAAGTGAATGAGCCCGAAGTGAACGAACCCGAAGTGAACATTCCGGTTGATGACAACGGTATCGATGTTGATCTGACCGCACTTTCAAGCACAATGGTATATGCAGAAGTCTATAATATGATGGTCACCCCCGAAAACTACATCGGCAAAACAGTGAAAATGGACGGAATGTTTGTTCCGCTTCACGACGATACAACGGGAAAGGATTATTATGCTTGCGTCATACAGGATGCCACGGCATGTTGTGCGCAGGGAATAGAATTCGAAGCAACGGAGGAATACAAATATCCGGATGATTACCCCGAAGAAGGGGGCGAAATATGCGTTGTGGGAACGTTTGACACTTATATGGAAGGTGAAAACAGGTACTGCACGCTAAAAAATGCGACAATAGATTAATTAATTTACATAACATGCCGATATATAGAGTGTAGGAAGGTGATAATATTGGATTTCACACGGAGGTGATAAAATGTTCAATATTATGGTAGCAACCGAATATGCTCTCCCGCCTCCGACCAGGCAGGCTGATATCCCGGCGGTATCGCAGGTGATGCCGTTCAAGGAACTTCGCCGTAACAAAGACAGGAAAAAGGACGATAAAAGCAAGAAAAAATCAGCATTCAAAGATGTACTGGAGAAGGAGGTCAAAGAAGAATTCGGCCAGATGGGCTGCTTCTTCGAAACCAGAGTATGACAGGTAAATACAACTCATGAACGCCTTGCCGTAAGGGGATTCGGCAGGGCGTTTTTTTTGTATATTTTTTGCCTGATTTATATTAGAATTATCCTGTGTAACCCGAACGGGTTTGTCAGAACGTTAACGAAAGCGAGGGCATGAGATGATCCTGTATGTTGACTGTAATGCAAAGTTTGGCGGCAACGGCAGCAAAGATAAGCCGTTTCGTAAGATTAACGATGCGGCCAAGATCGCAAAACGGGGCGACGAGGTAGTTGTACTCCCGGGTATTTACAGGGAGGATGTCGATCCGTTAAATGCCGGTACCGAGAAAGAAAGGATCACATACCGCTGCGCGGAAAATCGCAAAGCCGTGATCACGGGTGCCGACGAATTCAAAAACTGGGAGCGCTTCGAAGGTGATGTTTGGAAGCTTACCGTTCCTAATTCTTATTTCGGATCGTTCAATCCATATACATCGTTTGTCGAGGGAGACTGGCTCAACATAACCGTGCCGATGCACAGGGGTGATGTATTCCTTAACGGAAAATCACTTTACGAGAAGGAAAGCCTCGAAAAGGTCACAAAACCGGATTATTACGATTCATCCTGGGATCGTGATTTTACGCTCCATACGTGGTATACCGAGCAGGATAACGATAAGGACGAGACCGTTATATACGCAAACTTCTGCGGCGCCGATCCGAATAAAGAATGCGTTGAGATAAGTGTCAGAGCTCATTGTTTCTGGCCTTCTGCAGAGCATGTAAACTACATCACGCTTTCGGGCTTTACGGTGACAAAGGCCGCGACCCAGTGGGCTCCGCCGACGGCACTTCAGGAAGGAATGATAGGTCCTCACTGGTCAAAAGGCTGGATAATAGAAGACTGCGATATCTCGGAGAGTAAATGCTGCGGTATATCGCTTGGTAAATACAAACAGCAGAACAACGACAACAAGTGGATGCACTATAAGTTCAAGGACGGTGCGCAGACACAGAGGGACTGTACTCTTATAGCGCAGCTTGACGGATGGAGCAGGGATACGATCGGGTCACACATCGTCAGGAACTGCGATATTCACGATAACGGACAGACCGGTATCGTCGGTAATCTCGGATGCGTCTTCTCGTTGATCGAGAACAATCATATACACAACAATAACAACAAGAGAAATCTGGCCGGCGCGGAAACGGGCGGTATCAAGCTCCACGCGGCGATAGATGTTGTGATCAGAAACAATCATATCCATGACAATGTACGCGGCATATGGCTTGACTGGCAGTGCCAGGGAACGCGCGTTTCATCGAATATATTCCACGACAATTGCATGTCAAGGGATCATCTGTTAAAGAGCGAGTGCACGGAAGGCCTGGGTCTGGGTGAGGATCTGTGGATAGAGATAGCTCACGGACCGACTCTTGTCGACAATAACGTTATGCTCTCGGAGAGGTGCGTCAGGATCGCAGCCCAGGGTATCGCGTTCGTTCATAACCTTTTCTGCGGCGCACTTACCGGTGTCGGAAGAGGAGTCAGGAACGGTACGAACGAGTATCCATCGCCGAGATTCACGCCGATACACAGGCCGCACAGCACTGATGTCACGGGCTTTATGACGGTGCTCCACGGTGATGTGAGATTTTACAATAACGTTTTCGTTCAGCCTGAAGTCAGGGAAGGCATGAAAGAGATATGCAAGGGCGACGGCGATGAATGGGACGATATGAACCTTGTTGCCGGAACAGTTCCTTACAGCGGATACATGAAAGAGGCTGAGTGGAGAAATATGTTCGAAGGTTATTGCGGCGAGGGATCACAGATACCGAGAGACCGCTATTATATGCCGCTTCCGGTTTGGACAGGCGGAAATGTCTTCTTTAACGGCGCGAAGCCGTGCGACATCGAGGATGACTGCACGCTCGACAGCGAGCACAAGGTTAATATCGGGATCAGGGAAGAAGGCGGCCTTAAAGTCGTAACGGGTCTGGAAGGACTGTTAAAGCCGGGACGAATGATCTCTTCGTCCATGCTCGGTGAGGCGTTTGAACCCGAAGAAGGGTTTGAGAATCCCGACGGCTCGGATATAGTGTTTGACACCGATATTTACGGCAGAAAGCGGCCTGAGAGGCCCGTCGCCGGACCGTTTGCGTGATCTGCCATAAACTCTCGACAAACCTATCCCCGCTGGGGTAAAATCATAAAATAGACTATCAAAAAGGAGACCAAAGACTATGGGCAAGTATTTCGGAACCGACGGATTCCGCGGCAAAGCGGGCGTTGTTCTTACCGCAGAACATGCATTCAAGACGGGGCAGTTCCTCGGCTGGTATTACAGCAAAGAAAGAGCAGCCAAGATCGTTATTGGTAAGGACACGAGACGTTCATCGTACATGTACGAGAACGCACTTTCGGCGGGCATCACCTCCACCGGAGGCAACTGTTATCTGCTCCACGTTACGACAACGCCGTGCGTGAGCTACATTACGAGAACCGAAGGATTTGACTGCGGTATCATGATATCCGCGAGCCACAATCCGTTCTACGACAACGGTATCAAGCTTCTTAACGCCGAAGGCGAGAAGATGGAGGACGAGATCCAGGATATGGTCGAGAAGTTCATCGACGGCGAGCTTAATGATGTCAAGCCTGCGACGGACGACAAGATCGGTCAGACGATCGACTTCTATTCCGGAAGGAACAGATATATCGGCTACCTTACATCCATAGCACCCGTTTCCTTCGAAAATCGCAAAGTCGCACTTGACTGTGCAAACGGAAGTTCATGGATGATCGGACGTGCTGTGTTTGATGCGCTCGGTGCCAAGAACTATGTTATGAACAATACACCCGACGGTGTGAACATCAACCTGAACGCAGGTTCCACTCACATCGAGGGACTTCAGAAATATGTAAGAGAGAACAAGGTCGATGTCGGATTCGCATTTGACGGTGATGCCGACAGATGTCTTGCTGTCGATGAGTACGGTGATGTCGTAAACGGAGACATGATAATGTACATCTGCGCAAAGCATCTCAAGAACAAAGGTATGCTTCCGAGCAATACGGTTGTCACAACCGTTATGTCAAACTTCGGACTTTACAAAGCTCTTGACAACATCGGCATCGGATATGAGAAGACCAAAGTCGGTGACAGATACGTTTACGAGAACATGAAGGAGAATAACCACATGCTCGGCGGCGAGCAGTCGGGCCATGTCATCTTCAGAAAGTATGCGCATACAGGTGACGGTCTCGTTACTGCCATCATGCTCATGACTGTCATGGTCGAGACGCAGCTTCCGCTGTCTGTGCTTGCAAGTGAGATCAAGATGTATCCTCAGGTTCTTAAAAATGTCGAGGTCGATGACAAAGAGAAGACCCTTGATGATCCCGCAGTCAAGAAGAGTGTTGACGATACAACCGCATATCTCGGAAACGACGGACGCGTACTTCTTCGTGCTTCCGGAACCGAGCCGGTACTTCGCGTCATGTCCGAAGCCGTGACATACAAAGACTGTGAGAAGTGTGTTGATGAGATCATCGATGCGATGAGACAGTCGGGACACCTCGTTAAGGTCAGATAAGAGATAAGCTGTTAGGAGGAGAACACAATGAAATGTACGATTGAAGATCTGTATGATCTTTCTCACACCAAGGCTGCCGATTATCTTAAGCAGTACAAGTATCCGTGGGAAGCTCTCGAAGGTATAAAGGAGCTGATCAAAAAGCTCGGCGAGAGTCTTGATCCCGCCGAATACGATCATCCGAAGGATGACGTATGGATCGCCAAGGATGCCAAGATATACCCGAACAACTACATCGACGGACCGTGCATAATAGGTCACAATACGGAGGTTCGTCCCGGCGCGTTCGTAAGAGGTTCGGCGCTTGTTGGAGATAACTGTGTCGTAGGTAATTCGACGGAGCTCAAGAACGTGATACTTTTTGATAACGTTCAGGTTCCGCATTACAATTATGTCGGAGATTCGATACTCGGTTACAAGGCTCATATGGGAGCGGGTTCCATTACGAGTAACGTTAAGTCCGACAAAAAGCTCGTAGTCATCAAAAACGGTGACGAGCATATCGAGACCGGCCGCAAGAAGGTCGGTGCGCTGGTCGGTGACCGCGTTGAAGTCGGGTGTAACTCAGTCCTCAATCCCGGCACTGTCATCGGAAGAGACAGCAACGTGTATCCTGTATCATGCGTTCGCGGAGTGATCCCCGAGAACAGCATTTACAAGGAGGCCAAGAAGATAGTCGTTAAGAAGAACGACGAATAAGATCCATTTCAAGGAGGGATAAAATGAGAGTAATAGTAGCGGACACCTATGAAGAAGGTGCCAAGAAGGCGGCGGACGTCATTGAGAGACTCGTAAGAGAGAATCCCGAATGCACGCTCGGTCTTGCGACCGGTTCCAGTCCCGTCGGCATGTACAAAGAACTTGCCAGAAGATGCAAAGAGGAAGGACTTGATTTTTCCAAAGTACATTCGGTGAATCTTGACGAGTATGTGGGCCTCGAGCCGACACATCCGCAGAGTTACAGATTCTTCATGGATGACAATCTGTTTAACCACATCAATATCGATAAGGCCAATACATATGTTGCAAAGGGAACGGGCGATGTCGAGGCGAACATCAAAGAGTTCAACGACATTCTCGACAGGACCGATATCGATCTTCAGGTACTCGGTGTAGGTCCCGACGGACATCTCGGATTCAACGAGCCCGGTGCATTTCTTTATGAGAAGGCACACAGGGAGTCACTTGAAGACAGCACAATAGATGCCAATACGAGATTTTTCGCAAGCCGCGATGAGGTTCCGAGGTTTGCGGTGACCATGGGAATGGGAAGCATAATGAAAGCTAAGACGCTTCTCATGATCATCAACGGCAATAAGCAGGATGCCGCAAGAAAGCTTATTATGGATGACAAGATCGATCCTATGTGCCCGGCGACGTTCATGCGTCTTCACAGGGATGCCATAGTGGTCATCGAGAAGAAACTTGCCGATGAGATAGGATATAAAGGTTGAGTGTGACACTTTTGTGACACCGGTTCAGTTAAACTGTAAGAGCAATGAACGTTAACGTTAATCTGCAAAGGAGGACAACGCAATGGACAACGAGAAAATTCTTAAGGAATCCGATCTTCAGGATGTAAGCGGTGGAAAGAGCGAAAGAGAAAAAGAAAGAGAAGAGCATGAAAAAGCCGAGAGATCGCTTCACGGACGTATCGTAAAGGATATGGTCGGTAACGTAACATTTACCGATAAGACCGGGGCTGTAGGAACTTTCACGGCTGACGAGTGGAACAATCTTCGTAAGAACTGGGATTATACAGGCAATCCCGAATACTTCATGGAGACCATCAACGTAGCCGAATTGAAGGGCGTTGAGAACATGGCTAAGGCCTGAGATCAAATGACAAAATCCCCCCTGAAAGATCAGGGGGGATTTTTCTATTTGGAAAGTCCGAAGTAAGCTGCTATTCCTCTTGCATCGGCAACACCGAGTTGCTGGAGCTGAGCCTGGGTACTTAAATGATTGGCAAGGTCCGAAGGTGAAGTACAGTACGCATGCTCGACTATGACACACGGGATTCCCGCCGTCTTGGCTTTGTTGATTAGTGCATAATAGTCCTTTGGCGTCCCGTCGGGATAAGTGCTTACCGAAGAATT
This sequence comes from Lachnospiraceae bacterium, assembly GCA_024698285.1. Classification (GTDB taxonomy): domain Bacteria; phylum Bacillota; class Clostridia; order Lachnospirales; family Lachnospiraceae; genus UBA2868. The sequence goes on from JAILRJ010000103.1 coordinate 26,896, forward strand.
GCGGTAAACTATACCCGTGCCGTTGGGGCAGAGCTTCCAGTTGTTAACGGACAGCCCCGTTGCCGTAAGCTGCGGGAGAATGGACTGTGCGAGCCCGAGTCCCGAAAGACATATGTCGGGACGGTAGAAAGCGTTCGGTATGATTATCTTACAGCCGCTCTGGTTCGGATCGTAATCCGAGTCGAGATCGTTGTGAAGGCTCACGATCGCATTGGCGCCGACCGAGATCGCATAATTGACTCTTCCGGTTATACATGAGGTCGATGATGCGGGATCAGCACCGTAAGGGCAGTCGAGAGTGCTTCTTGTCAGATATACCTTAACGCCTTTGTACGATTCGAGTTCCTGCTTGCAATACATTGCTATCGCAAGGTTTGCGGACTCTTCGATAAATGAATTGTAATGCGCTCCGTTATGCGTCGTGTCGTGGCCGGGATCGAGCGCGATGACTACGCTCTTTGCGGCAGCCTTTTTGGTTTTGGCTTTGGCATCAACGTTTCCTGCCGGAGCAAGTGAGAGGGTCGCGACCAGCATGGAGCATAATGTGATCTTCAGTATTCTTCTTATATTGTGATTCATATGTTTCCTCCGTTTGGTGTTAATACGAGGAACATTATACTATATTATTTTTGTGGTGGCGATAATAACGTTGCGGTGATAAAATCATACTGTATTGTAAATTTATGGATATTCGGTAACGGGAGGGCGCTATGAGCGATCTGTTTCGTAAAAAGAGCATGGACAGGATCAATTCTCCGGAAGAATTGAACGATTATATCAGGGTCACATCGACCCCGGTGTGGCTTATACTTCTTGCCATCGTGTTCGTTCTTGTCGGAACGCTTGTGTGGGGGACCATAGGGTTCGTTGATGAAGAGATGCCCGACGGGACGACGAAATCGGTCCATCCCATTACTTTTGTTACCAATTAGGAACTGTTAATTTCAGGAAGATCATTAATGTCAGGACATATCAAAAAACAACCGGTCAAACACGGGGTTGCAAAAGTCCCTGTTGTTATGCAGATGGAGGCACTTGAATGCGGAGCTGCCTCCCTCTGTATGATATTGGCATATTACGGAAAGTGGGTACCGCTTGAGCAGGCAAGAAGTGATTGCGGCGTCAGCCGTGACGGTTCCAACGCCAAGAATATCCTCATTGCTGCCAGAAACTACGGACTTGATGCGGGCGGATACAAACTTGAACCGGATGAACTGTTCGAGGAAGGTGCTTTCCCTTGCATCGTTCACTGGGAGTTCAATCATTTCGTGGTATGCAACGGTATCAAGGGAAATAAAGTATATATCAACGATCCTGCCCGCGGTAATCTGACGGTTACCAAGGAACGATTTGACGAAGCGTTCACGGGTATTGCCATACTGTTTGAACCGACGGAGGCCTTTGAGCCGGGCGGCAAACAGAGAAGCGTTCTTAACTTTGCGAGAGAGCGACTTCGCGGTTGTTCCGCGGCTATGGTTTTTGTTACCGCAACGACTGTTATAACATCCCTTACCGCTATCGTCAGTTCGGGATTCCTGAGAGTGTTCATGGACCAGCTTCTTCCGGGACGTAATCCTTCATGGGTCACACCGTTCTTCATAGGACTCGGTGTGATAACGGCCCTTCAGATAGTGGCAGCGTGGGTACAGGCTGTGTACCAGCTGCGCCTGAACGGCAAAATGGATGCCGTCGGAAGCAGCAGTTATCTTTGGAAGGTCCTTCGCCTTCCGATGGAATTCTTCAGCCAGCGTATGGCCGGTGATATTCAGACAAGGATGATGTCCAATGCGACGATCGCGGAGACGGTCGTTAATACTCTCGGACCTCTTGTTCTGCAGACCGGGATGATGATATTCTACCTCGTTGTGCTGGTCCGCTATTCACTTGTGCTGACATGTGTCGGTCTTGTCAGCGTGCTTGTGAATGCGCTCATGTCAAGGTATATTTCCAAGAAGCGTGTCAATATAATGAGAGTCATGATGAGGGATTCGGGTAAACTGGCCTCGGCCACGGTCAACGCCGTGGATATGATCGAGACGATCAAGGCGAGCGGAGCCGAGAACGGATTCTTCGAGAAATGGTCGGGTTATCAGGCCTCGGTCAACACGCAGAACGTGCGGTTCCAGAAGCAGGATCAGATGCTCGGGATCATTCCCGCAGCCGTCAGTTCCGCCATGAACATTTTGATCCTTGCAATAGGTGTTTGGTTCACGATACAGGGGTCATTCACCATAGGTATGATCATGACCTTCCAGACATACATGACGGCATTTCTGGCTCCGACCGGACAGCTGATAGGTGCCGGACAGATGTTACAGGAGATGCGTACATCAATGGAAAGGATCGAGGATGTCATGAACTACCCCGACGATCCTCAGTTTGCCATAGAAACCGAAACGGATGAGTATGATAAGCTCGGCGGAACGCTTTCGATGAGAAATGTAACGTTCGGATACTCAAAACTTGCCGAGCCGCTTATTGTTGATTTCAATCTTGAACTGAAACAGGGTTCCCGTGTTGCTTTTGTCGGTGCGTCGGGAAGCGGTAAGAGTACGCTCTCGAAGCTCATTTCGGGCCTCTACAGACCGTGGAGCGGTCAGATACTCTTTGACGGCAAACCGATAGATCAGATAGACCGTAACGTGTTCAGAGGATCCGTTGCCGTTGTAGATCAGGACATAATCCTGTTTGAGGATTCGATCGCCGGCAACATCAAGATGTGGGACAGCTCGATAGAGGATTTCGAGATGATCATGGCTGCGCGTGATGCACAGATCCATGACGATATCATGCAGAGAACAGGTAACTACAGATATAAGATCACCGAGGGCGGAAGGGATTTTTCCGGAGGACAGCGTCAGCGTCTTGAGATTGCACGTGTGCTCGCTCAGGATCCGACGATGATCATTCTTGATGAAGCAACAAGCGCACTTGATGCCAAGACCGAATATGAGGTCGTCAAGTCGATCAAGGACCGCGGGATCACATGTATCGTTGTGGCGCACAGGCTTTCGACCATACGTGACTGTGACGAGATAATCGTGCTGGATAACGGCAAGGTTGTCGAACGCGGAACACACGATGAACTGATGAAACAAAACGGAGCATACAGAACTCTCGTCACGAGCGTTTAAGAGGATAGAAGATGGGTTGGTTTGACGAACAGATTCGCATGCGTAAACAGGTGGACGATACCGCCTTCTCGGATTCGTTCAGGCAGATCGCCGGGGCGGTCATGGGGCGTCAGCTCTATGACAGTCTCAATAACGACCGGCGAATGACCGAGGACGCTATCGAAGAGATACTGCAGTATTACCATGTGAAAGCGGGAGAAGTTCCCGACAGCATGACGGATATAAATGAAGTTCTTGAATATCTGATGAGGCCGCACGGCATCATGAGGCGTACGGTGCGCCTTGATCCGGGCTGGCGTAAGGATGCGGCCGGAGCGCTTTTGGGAACGAGAAAAGAAGACGGGAGCGTTGTCGCTCTTCTTCCGTCAAAGTTTACCGGATATGATTTTTACGACAGGAAAACGGAGCGGACAGTTCATATAAACCGAAAGAACGAAGGCCAGATCGACAAAGAAGCGATAGCGTTCTACAAGCCGTTTCCTCTGACAAAGCTTAAGATCAAGGACCTTGTAAAGTATATAATCGAACAGATATCGATATCGGATATAACGCTGCTTGGTATCGCGATGCTCGCGGTGACACTTGTCGGAATGATCAATCCGTGGATGAACAAGATACTGTTTTCCGATGTTCTGGATTCGGGAAGACTGACAGCCGTGATAGGTGCAAGTGTATTCCTTGTGTGTGCTTCGATAGGCGGTCTCCTGTTCGGTGTTGTCAAAACTCTGATCTCAACGAGGATCAACACGAAACTGAGTATCAATGTTCAGGCGGCATCGATGATGAGAATGTTGTCTCTTCCCGCCGATTTCTTCAAGGATTACAGCGCCGGTGAACTGTCGAACAGACTCGGGTACGTGACCACGCTTGCGGACCAGCTCGTGAACATGGTATTGTCCACGGCGCTCGGTTCGTTGTTCTCGCTTCTGTATGTTTTCCAGATATTCCGATATGCACCGGGACTCGTTGCGCCGGCGATCATGGTGACTCTGGTGACGCTCCTCGTTACGATCGCTTCGATAATGATACAGATGAACGTATCGAGAAAGCAGATGGAGATCACAAACAAAGAGAGCGGGATCAGTTATTCCCTGATCTCGGGAATTCAGAAGATCAGACTTTCCGGTGCCGAGAAACGTGCATTCGGAAGGTGGGCCAAAATATATGCGGAGCAGGCACAGATATCTTTCAATCCGCCGATATTCCTAAAAGTCAGCAGCGTCATGACGATGGCAGTATCGCTTATCGGAACGATGTTCCTGTATTATGAAGCGGTCAGGACACATGTCAATCCGGCTGAATACGTTGCGTTCAATTCCGCATACGGAATGGTCAGTTCCGCATTCATGGCGCTTTCGAGTATCATTTCCTCGATAGCCCAGATCAAGCCCGTACTTGAGATGGTCAGCCCGCTCTTCGAAACGCTTCCCGAGGTTGCCGAAGACAAGGAGATCGTAACAAGACTGTCGGGTGCGGTGGAACTTAACAATATTTCGTTCAGATATAATGAAGACATGCCGCTCGTTCTTGATGACATATCGTTAAAGATCCGTCCGGGACAGTATGTGGCGATAGTCGGAAAGACCGGGTGCGGAAAGAGTACGCTGATGCGTATCATGCTCGGATTTGAGACTCCCCAGAAAGGCGCGGTGTTCTATGACGGAAAGGATCTTAAGCGTCTTGATCTGAAATCTCTCCGGCAGAAGATCGGAGCTGTTATGCAAAACGGAAAGCTGTTCACGGGCGATATATACTCCAACATTGTAATATCGGCACCGTGGCTGACTGTCGACTCTGCATGGGAAGCTGCCGAGATCGCGGGCCTTGCGGAAGATATACGTCGGATGCCTATGGGAATGAACACGCTTATATCCGAAGGTTCGGGAGGTGTATCCGGCGGACAGAAGCAGCGACTTCTGATCGCACGCGCCGTGGCTCCCAAACCGCGCATTCTCATATTTGACGAAGCCACGAGCGCTCTTGACAATGTTACTCAGAAGCAGGTTTCCGATGCACTTGATGCGATGAAGTGCACGAGGATCATAATCGCGCACAGACTGTCGACGATAAGGCAGTGTGACAGGATAATCGTGCTTGAGGGCGGAAAGATCATCGAGGACGGCACTTATGAGGAACTTATGGCCCAAAACGGATTTTTCGCCGAACTTGTCGAAAGACAGCAGATCGAGGAAGAAAAAGATAGATAATATTGCATAATTGAGTTATCATATATAGTGATGTTTTCATCATAACCTGAAAGGAGATTCAAAATGCTTAACATTGAAAAAAAGGTTGAAGGAAGCAAGATCGAGATCGCTCTGGAGGGAAGACTCGATACGACAACTGCACCCGAACTCGAAGAGGTCGTAAAGGCTGAGCTTTCCGGTAAGGATTCGCTTGTTTTTGATCTCGCGGGACTTGAGTATATCTCCAGTGCCGGCCTGCGTGTTCTTCTGTCGGCTCAGAAGATCATGAACAATCAGGGAAGCATGGTCGTAAAGAACACATCAGAGGAAGTTAACGAGATATTCGAAGTTACGGGATTTTCCGATATTCTTACGATCGAGTGAGGTAGATAATGAACAAATCCGGTGAGATGTATGTTAACAATACGGAGGAGAACGCTTCTGCGGCACTTCAGAAGATCGATGAGTTCATAAGCCATCAGAATATCGACGGCAAGAAGATGCTTCACCTGCGCCTTCTGGCTGAGGAGACCATCGGGATGGTTAAGGCAATGACCACTGATTTCATGGCGCTTCTGTGGGTCGAGGAAGAAGATGGAGTGTACCGGATCAGGCTGACGGTCAAGACCGACATGAACAAAGAGAAGAAGAGCGAACTGCTCTCGGTATCGACGTCGGGTAAGAATGCTGCGGCCAAAGGTTTCATGGGCAAGATCGGTGAGATCATCGAGAACGGTCTTCTCAATTACGATAACGTGATGAAACTGCAGCAGGAATACGGCAGCGGATACAGCGATTACATCGGGATGGGGATGTGTGTTCCCGGGGAGATCCAAATGGCAGGAGATCCGCTTGTGTGGTCGCTGAGTAAATACAGAGCATCCCTTGACGAAGGATCCGATAACGAAGTTCATGTTGACGCTGCATGGGATGAACTTGAGAAGTCCATTGTTGCAAGTCTTGCAAAAGATGTTGCGGTCGGAGTCAGAAAAGACCGCGTTGATATGGTAATAACGGCAAAATGAGTGATTTGGGACAGAGCAGGGAACTGAATATCGAAGCACTTACGTCCAATCTTCAGCAGGTACTCGATCATGTCGATGCCTGCCTTGAAGAAGCGGAGTGTCCCGTTAAGGTGCAGATGCAGATAGATGTTGCGGTCGAGGAGATATTCGTCAACATTGCAAGCTATGCATATGCTCCGGGAACCGGTGATGCTTTCGTCGGTGTGTGCATACTTGAAGATCCGAAACGTGTGGAGATCACGTTTAAAGATAACGGTGCACCGTATGATCCTCTTGCCAAAGATGATCCCGATGTCACACTTGCCGCTGAAGATCGCCCGATAGGCGGACTCGGCATTTTTATGACCAAGAAGATGATGGACGATGTCATCTATGAGAACAGGGACGGGAGTAATATACTGAAACTTGTGAAGAACCTGCAAGTGTGTATATAAGGGGATGAAATAATGACACGCAAGATAGACAGACTGCGGTCCAGCATGAGTTTCAACATGATCGGAGCCGTCGTTATACTGCTGGCGATATTCGGGGTATTCGTCGGCGTGATCGGACTGATCAGTTTTACGAATGCGTTCAAAAAGGAATATTCAGAGTCGACGTATCACATGGCGGATACGGCGACGACGCTCATAAACGGAGATCACATCCGGGATTATCTTGAGGGTGATGAGAAGGAAGAGTATGAGCGGATACAATCATATCTCGACGCTTACTGCAATGCGATGAACGTATCGCTTCTGTACGTCATCGATGTGGACACGACCGATTACGGACGGTTCGTATCGATATTCAATTCGGTTAACAATTCCGTTGCCAATACAAATTACGCACCGTGGGAGCTCGGTCATAAACGTGATACCACGAATGACGAATACAGGGACAAGTATGAGGCGATCTACAACAAAGAGAAGCCTTATGAGACCGTATACAGGTACAAGACCTCGGACGGTTCGATACCTCATATAACTACGCTCGTACCCGTGAAGGGTTCTGCGGGAGACGTTGAGGCTATATTGTGTATCCAAAGACCCATGAGCGTACTTGCGGAAGCGAGGGCGCCGTATTTGATCACAATCCTTATTTCGACGGCTGCACTTGCGATCATGTTTGCGATATTCGCCGGAGCGTACCTGCGTAATCAGTTTGTGATCCCGATAAGAAAAGTATCGGTTGAGGCTTCGCGCTTTGCAAAGGATAATACGAGGGGCCCCGTACTTGACGATGTCAGTAAGATCAAAGAGATATACGATCTTGCCGTATCCGTTGACAAGATGGAAGCGGATATGCTCACCTACATCGGGAACCTGACAAAGGTGACAGCGGAGAACGAGAGGATAGAAACGGAGCTGTCTCTTGCGAGTGCGATCCAGGAGGGTTCAGTACCCAATGAGTTTCCGGCGTTCCCGGACAGAAATGATTTTGACATATATGCATCGATGACTCCCGCCAAGGAAGTCGGAGGTGATTTCTATAATTTCTTCCTGATCGATGATGACCATCTTGCGGTCATGATCGGAGACGTATCCGGTAAGGGTGTACCAGCGGCACTGTTCATGATGGTCACGAATATCCTTACAAGTTTCAGAACGAGGACCGGCGGAGATCCTTCGGAGATACTCTCGTTCGTTAACAACGATCTGTGCGAACATAACAAGTTGGATATGTTTGTAACGCTGTGGCTCGGTATTCTTGAACTGTCGACCGGAAAGCTTACATATGCGAATGCGGGACATGAGGATCCCGTGATATACAAAAAGGCGGAAGAACGGTTTGAACTTAACGTCAATAAGCACGGATTCGTTGGGGGAGGAATGCCCGGAATGAAGTATGTCGATTTCGAGGTAACGCTTGATCACGGTGACAGACTGTTCATATATACGGACGGCGTTCCCGAGGCAACAAACGGTGACAATAAGATGTTCGGACTCGAGAATATGATCGATGTACTTAACGAAAACGCGAAGGAGAATCTTGAGAGTCTTCTTGATAATATGCACAAAAGTGTTAACGCATTCGTCGGCGACGCACCTCAGTTTGACGACCTGACGATGCTCTGCCTCGAGAGGAAATAGGATGGCTGAACTGAAATGCCCGCATTGCGGACAGGCCTTTACGGTCGATGATGCCGAGCTCGGCTCGATAATAGCACAGATAAGGGATGCCGAGTTCGAAAAAGAACTTGATAAGAAGGCACAGATGCTGACGGAGCATCTCAAGGAGAAGCATGATCTTGAGATAACGCGCCTTAAGAGTACGATCGATGGGCTTGAGGACAAGAAGAAGATCGCCGTAATGGAGGCCGTGACAAAGGCAGAGAAAGAGAAACAGGAACTCGAGAACGCAAAACACGATCTTGAGAATGAACTTCTCCGTCAGAAGGAAAAAGACAGGTTCCTTCTCGAACAGAAGGATGAGCAGATCGCTTACTACAAAGACATGAAGACAAAGCTCTCCACCAAGATGGTCGGAGAGTCGCTTGAGAGATTTTGCGAAACCGAGTTTGAAAAGCTCCGTGCGGCTGCTTTTCGAAATGCACAATTCGGTAAGGACAATGATGCCAGAAGCGGAAGCAAAGGAGATTTTATTTTCCGTGAGGCTGATGAAAACGGGGTCGAGATCATATCCATTATGTTTGAGATGAAGAATGAAATGGATGAGACCGCGACAAAACATAAGAACGAGGATTTCTTCAAGGAGCTCGACAAGGATCGCAGAGAGAAGAACTGTGAATATGCGGTGCTCGTTTCCATGCTTGAGAGCGACAGTGAACTGTATAACAGCGGGATAGTGGATGTATCGCATCTTTATGACAAGATGTATGTGGTAAGGCCGCAGTGTTTCATACCGATCATTACACTGCTTCGCAATGCCGCGATGAATGCACTGTCATATAAACAGGAACTTGCTTTTATCAGGAATCAGGATATAGACATATCAAACTTTGAGGACAGTCTGATAAACTTCAAGAATGATTTTTCACGCAATTACGATCTTGCGCATTCTCATTTTGACAAGGCGATAGATGAGATAGATAAAACGATACAGCATTTGGAGAAGGTCAAAAAAGAACTTCTGGGATCCGACAATCAGTTGCGGATCGCCAACAACAAGGTCGATGAGATAAGCATCAAGAAACTGACAAAAGACAACCCCACAATGAAAGAAAAATTCGAGGCGCTGAAGAAATGATCGGCGCCTCTTTTGATCTGTTTATTCATGTACTTTGTCTTCGGGAAGGAATCGGATGAGCATATCTTCAAGCTCTTTACCGAGGACGGGTTTTGAAAGGTAACCGTCAAAGCCCATATCGAGATATTTCTGTTTGGCACCTTCTATCGCATTGGCTGTCAGGACTATAACGGGTATTTTCGAGTTGTGTCCGCCGGCCGCTCTGATGATCTTCATCGTTTCATATCCGTCCGGATCGGGCATCATATGATCCATGAGAATAAGATCGAAATCCTCCTCGGCGCAAAGCTTTACGGCAGTGTTTCCGTCCGATGCCTTTACGACCTTCAGTCCGGTCTTCTTAAGAAGCGAAGATACCAGTTTAAGGTTCAGATCGATATCGTCAACGACAAGTATTCGAGCGTCCGGTGCATGGAATGACTCGGTGTAATGCTCGGGTATGTGCGTGAATTCCCCGGTCATGACAAATTGTCCGAGAAGGTTGCCGTTTATGATTTTCTGCGGAAGCAGGACAGTAAATTCGGAGCCCTTGCCGGGAGTTGAGGATACCGAGATATCACCGCCCATCATGATCGCAAGCTGGCGGCTGATCGCAAGTCCGAGACCCGTTCCTTCAATGTTCCTGTTGTGTTCCTCATCGACACGCTGGAATATCCTGAAGAGTTTGGCAATGTTCTCTTCCGAAATACCCTGTCCCGTATCCGAAACGACAAATGAGATCTCGCCGTACGAATCAGAGGTCGCTTTCCAGTTGACGGAAAGATCAATGCCGCCTTCCTGCGTGTATTTGATACTGTTGGTCAGAAGATTGACAAGTATCTGCTTGATGCGCTGGGAATCTCCGAGAAGTTCTTCGGGAATGTTTTCGGAACACTTGATCACGATCGGCAGGTCTTTTTGCTGTGCACGCGGTGCGACAAGGTGATAGCATTCACGAAGCATCTTAAAAGGATTGTAGCCGGCCGGGCTGATCTCCATTTTGCCGGATTCGATCCTCGAGAAATCAAGTATGTTGTTGATCAGAGACAGAAGAGTGTCTCCGGATCGTTGTATGTCATGCGCATATTCGAGCACCTGGTCATCCTGCGATTCGCGAAGGATCATCTCGTTCATTCCGAGAATGGAATTGATCGGTGTCCTGATCTCATGAGACATGTTGGCAAGGAATATACTCTTTGCATTGTTGGCCTTATTTGCCTCGGCACGGGCGTCTTCGAGATTCCTCATAAGGTTGTGATCGTGAGTGACATCCTCGAACAGGAAGAATGAGCCGAGACTCTGTCCTTTATTGTTGACACAGTTTCTGTAATCGACCTTGATTATCATCTTGCGGTCTTTGATGGTCATCGGGTGATTTTCCACGAATTCTTCAAGGTTATCCGGATCCTTTCCTTCAATCCACGATGAGATCGGATAATCTCCGAATGAGAAGCTTTCGATCGAGAGGTTGTCAAACAGGTCGTGAGCCCTCTTGTTTATATAGATGATGTTTCGATCGGTATCAAAGAGGAGTATACCCTCCTTCATCGAATCAACCGCAAGCTGCAGGGTGTTGTTCATGAGCTTTCGCGGCACATAATATTGCGAGAAAAAGAAGAGGAGAAGTCCCGCCAGAGCATAGAACAGTACCGACCAGTCGAAAGGAAGCAGGAAATACATGTATGCGATATTAAGAAGTACGATCGCGGAAACAGATGTAAGGATAGGAATATACTTGAAACGGTAAAATCCCACGGATCTGATAAGTGACGATACAAGCAGATACATGGCGAACAGTATCGGCAGATAACAAAGTGCCAGATGGATGTTAAAGAGCATCGTCGGGGTAGTCTGAAAGGCGATCGATCCGTCGGAAAGCTTCATCGAATACATGGTAAACATATGGCCTGTCCATACGCTTACAAAGAGGTTTATCGAGTCTAAGATCGCCACGATCAGCCAACCGTTCGTGAATGTCTTAAGGAATCTTGGCCTGTCGGTGTATACGAAGGCGAATATGAGAAGATAGTATGTGATGAAGTCGATTGCGGAAAAATACAGCGAGAAACCGAAATTGGTGAGAACCCTGACGGGCGATCCTGCTATGATCAGATTGGCGAGAACTGCCACGAAAGAAGCCATGAACAGTTTAAGTATGGCGTTTCTGAGTGAGTTCTGCTTTCTGAGCAGGATCAGTATGAATATGAACAGAAGGACTTCGGAAAAATAGCCTACTGTAACGAATATCGCTCTCATGAACGTATTGTATCAATTATCGGAGCGTATGTAAATTTCATTTTGTAACATTTGCGCGATCGTGTGACTTATTCTGCCGCGCTGTCATCGGATGAGGATTCATCTCCGGAATCGCTGCCGCTGTCTGAACTGTCGTCGGAACCGTCATCCGAACTGTCGTCGGAACCGTCATCCGAACTGTCATCCGATGACGATGTATCACCGTCGTTACCGCCATCCCCGTCGGGCTCATCGGAAGGCTGTGCAACGGGTTCATCGTACTCCGGTACAATGGCATCCTCTTCGTGAGGAAGGATAGTACACGGCTCACCCTCGGAAACGAGTTGTTCGGGAAGCATTTCGGAATCGCCCGGGATCACCTGGGGTTCGACACCGACAATGGGCTGAGGCATAACTGTGTCTTCGACGGGATCTGAAGGAACAGGCTGTGAAACAGCCGGTTCGGAAGCAGAAGACTCAGAAGCAGCGGGTTCGGAAGCAGAAGACTCAGAAGCAACGGGTTCGGAAGCAGAAGACTCAGAAGCAACGGGTTCGGAAACGGTCGGTTCGGAAGCAGAAGATCCGGAAACAGCCGTTTCGGGTGCTGCGACTTCGGATGATTCCGTTTCCGCGGTAACATCCGCCACATCTTCCGATGGAATGACTTCGATCGGCTTTGCCGCTGCCGCTGCAGCGCCCTGCAAAGTATCGGATCCTTCTGCGGTGTGTGTATCATAATGCGTGGCGCCGGAGATGTCCCAAGAATCGGCATCGCTCACAGTTGACGTTACGAAATTCTGTGTATCAAGTATCCGGTAGTACTCGCTCGTTTCATCAATATCCGGCTGATCGAGAGGAGAATAAAGATGCTGGTCTTCCGAGAGGATACATCCGCTTGCGAGATTCTTGGAATCACCGTCCTCATAACTGTTGTTCTCCAGAAAGTTAAGATAGTAATTACAGAATTCAAGGGAGCCCAGAACGTTTTCGGCAATCCCGTTTTTACCGGATTTGATGGTTCGGATATTGCTGTCCTCATTGGTACCTCTTATGAAACTACTCTCAAAAGCAGCTGTGTCGGCATAGTATGAGCCGGTATCTTCGCCGGGACGCGCGGAAATATGACTGATAATGCTGTCCAAACTATAGCCTTCGTGGATCAGATCGATTATGCGTCCCGCACCGTATCTGATTGAATCCATGTCTACCGTGGGGTATACCCCGTTTTCATAATCGGGAGGTGTTACTACATTCTGATATCCGTCGCGGACTGCCGTAAGGTATCCCAGATAAACTATCGCAAGATATCCGGACACGTATGCGCTTCCGGTATTTTCAGACTGGTTAGAGAAGGAGAGATTATACCTGTAGGAATTCTGAAGCGTCGTGTCAGTATACTTGCTCAGTATACTGTTGTTGGAATAAGGGATCCTGTAGTCGGTCTCGGAATCCTTGGGCACATAACGGTTGACACTGTCCTTAAATTCATAGACAGTCACGTCGCCGCTCTTCACCTTTCCGAGTGTCTGGAACAAGTATGATCTGAACTGGTATATATTTTCAACGGCTGAAGCCAAACCTTCCGTGAACCAGGTTGGAAATACTTCCGTTCCGTCGGACATCATCCCACGCCGTGTATAGTCATCCATGAACGCATGCATCATCTCATGAACGAGTGTATTTTCGAGGTTGTCTTCCTCGTTATGGTTTATTTGCCATTTCCCGGTATCGGGATTCTGCTCCATGAATGTAGCGGTGTCGATTCCCAGTATATATTTGAATACGTCTTCGCCGGTAGCGTCTTTGAAATAGCTTCCGGAGACATATGCAAGAGCGTTATTGGGTGTATTGAATGATTTTCCGGTCTCAGCATCCGTCACGGATCCGGACTCGTAATAGATATACATTCCGATCTGTTTGCCTAATGACGAAGCATGGTCAGAATAACCTTCAAACGAACTCTTCAGCAGGTTGACGGCCTGGGGTTCGAGTTTGTTTTTGATGAGGGTGACAAGTTCGTTGAGCGCACTTTCCCCCATCAGAGCAATAACGTTCTCGGAACAGTGGATGCGTACCTGTTTGTACGGATCGTACGGTATGACGTTGTTGGGTGAGGAACCGCCATTCGCGGATTTGCCTGATTCATAATTATCGTTATCATCTGAACGGTGATAATCGGAGTATGGATCCACATAAGGTGTTCCGGATGAAATGTTATTTGCGGGCGCTATAGCGGGAGCCTTTTCTGCGGGAGCACTTGCCGAGGTAGAAGCGTCACGGGTCTGAGCAGCCGCAACGTAGGCGGGGATGTAAGTTATGTATGTTATGCCCGTTCCGGCATCACCGACAAAAGCAACCGATGATTTGCCGAATAATTCGGTAAGAAAATCAGGAAGTTTGATTCCGAGGTGTCCGCCTGAAGCTTTGGCGCTTAAGGAGTATCCCTCGGGAATATATAACGCGAAACTGGGGTAGTACTTACGACCGGGCTGTGCCTCGTAAGCGGTGTTTCCGAGATCATCTATCCATATGACCGGAATCTCCCAGGTCACGTTTTCGTTTGAGCGTATCCTTGCCGTAAAGTCGAGAGTATGCCCCGCGACAGGTTGTGAAAGGTCGGTGATCCGAAGACCGGACAGCTCCGTTTGGACTTTATCGCTCTTTACACCTTCGGCTGCATTTACATTCACTATACCTATACGGCATACAAGAATGGCAAATACCATCAAAAACGCTGTTAATCTCAGTTTCCCGCTCATTTTGTCTCTCCTTTTACACTCCCACTCAACAATAATAAGGTAAACAAACCTATTTTGTAATGTTTCGGCATATTATCGGATTTTCTTAACCCCCAACACCCATAAAACATACGGATATTATATGAGGCGGTCCTTGACAATAACGGCCGTTTTGATTAGCATTAATTTGTGACCGTACGCGATCATATAATACACCGGATCAAGGAAGTGAGAGTACGAGTCTTGTAAAGACTAACGAAAAATGTATCGGATGCAATCGTTGTATCAGATCATGCAGCTGTATAGGAGCGAATGTAGCGGTAGAAAAGGACGGGGCAAATGTTATCGAAGTTGATCCCGCAAAATGTATCGCATGCGGATCCTGTATAGATGCGTGCGAACACGGAGCCCGCGAGTATGTGGATGACGTAGACAGGTTCTTTGCGGATCTGAAGAGCGGACAGAGGATCTCGGTCATAATAGCCCCGGCATTTCTGGCAAATTACCCGAAAGAGTACGAGAAGTATCTCGGAATGCTTAAAAAGCTCGGGGTTAATCGTTTCGTCAGCGTATCATTCGGTGCGGATATCACCACATGGGGTTATATAAAGTATATTACGGAACGCAAATTCTACGGCGGTATCTCTCAGCCGTGTCCCGCTGTTGTCGGCTATATAGAGCGTTATCTGCCGGAACTCCTTCCGAAGCTTATGCCCGTTCAGAGCCCGATGATGTGTGCGGCCATATATATGAAGAAGTATATGAACGTAACCGATAAATTGGCGTTCATCAGCCCTTGTATAGCCAAGAAGAATGAGATAGACGATCCGAACAATAACGGCGTCGTTTCGTATAACCTTACATTTTCAAAGCTTGTCGCTTACCTTAAGGAACATCCTGTGAGCCAAGCTCAGCCGTATAAAGATGAGATCGAGTATGGACTCGGTTCAATCTATCCGATGCCCGGAGGCCTGAAAGAGAACGTGTACTGGCTCCTCGGCGAGGATGCCCTTGTCCGTCAGATGGAAGGCGAACATCATATGTATGAGTATCTTCGCCGCAACAAGGACCGTATCAAAGGAGGCAGAACAAAATACCTGTTTGTTGATGCGCTTAACTGCACGAACGGATGTCTGTACGGTACCGGTGTCGATAACCGTAAGACCTTGGACGAGGATGTTTTCGAGAGCATTCAGAAGATCCGTTCCGACAGCAAGAACGGTTCGAAGAAGTCCGCATGGGGAAGGGAGCTGACACCTCAGAAGAGACTTGAAGCTCTTAACAAGCAGTTCGCTAATCTACGGTTGGATGATTTTCTACGGAAGTATACAGACAGAAGTAAGGACTGCGCTTACAAGATTCCTTCGGATATTGAACTTGATTCGATATTCAATAAGATGGAGAAAGATAATCCCGAGAAGCGTCATATAGATTGCGGATGCTGCGGATATGAGACATGCCGTGAAATGGCCATTGCAATATATAACGGATTCAGCCATCAGCTTAACTGCGTACATTTCATTAAGGACAGAGCGGATGCCGAGAAGGAAAAGGCAATGCAGCTTGCCGAGGAGGTTCAGCGTGTTCATGATGAGATGAACGAGAAGAATGTATCGGTAAGCGAAGGTATCAAAGAGAACTTCGGCAAACTGATGGATTCGATCGAGCAGATCAAGAAATCGAGTGCGGACAATGCGCAGCAGACAAGCGCGATCTCACAGTCGATGATCGAGGTTGAGGACTTTGTTAAGAATCTGAATGACGTCATCAGCAACATTGAATCCAATCTTGAAAAGCTCGGAGCAAACAACGCGGACGTAATTGCAATATCGAGCCAGACAAACCTCCTTGCGCTGAACGCTTCCATCGAGGCGGCGCGCGCGGGTGAAGCGGGACGAGGTTTCGCTTGAGCATATGCTTGAATCGTAATCACGAAGCAGCGGATGTTGCGTAATTATTTGCCGATCGCGGCCGGTATCGTAAAGTGCGTGGCGTGGTCGGCAAAATAATTTCATAGTAATGCTAAGGGAGACGGATAGTATGTTTGAACTGATCAGGGAACATCAACTGAATC
This sequence comes from Lachnospiraceae bacterium, assembly GCA_024698285.1. Taxonomy (GTDB): domain Bacteria; phylum Bacillota; class Clostridia; order Lachnospirales; family Lachnospiraceae; genus UBA2868. Next base: position 43,456 of record JAILRJ010000103.1, read on the forward strand.
TGATGCTTATGCTGTGCGGAGGATGCGCCATCCTTATTCTTCTGCTCGCTAATACGAGATTCATGTCAAGGAGCAGAAAAGCCATACTCGTTTTCATGGAGGTAATGGCGTTTTTCCTGCTGTGGTTTGACAGGGCTGCGTACATATATGCCGGAGGAACGGGCAGCACCGCATACACAATGGTCAGGGTCAGTAACTTTATCGTATTCTTCCTGACTTCCGGTTCGGTTCTCGGACTCAACCTTTATGTGGCCGACTGGCTGACACACGAGGGGAAGCTGGAGCGTGTGCCCATCCTTCTGAGGATCACAGCCATATTGTCCGTTGTAGGAATGGTTCTTGCCGTGATCGCGGCGTTTACGGATCTGTATTATTATTTTGATGAGACAAACAAGTATCACAGAGGCAGCGGATTCCTCATCGCATATATAATACCGGTACTGTGTCCGATCCTTCAGTTTGTCGTCGTCAGAAAAAACAAAAAAGTATTCAGCAGACTCATCTACATTTCCATTGTGTTATATATATTTGTTCCGATCATCTGCGGTATCACGCAGGTATTCGCGTACGGCATCTCAATAGTCAATATGTCGATGGTTGCGGTTTCCGTATCCATGTATATTTTCCTGTATCTCGATATTAACAATACGGTCGAACATGCGCACCGCATCGAGATAGAGAGCATGCAGGGTGAACATGAGCGTATGCGCCGACTCTTCGATCAGACTGCAAACGCATTTGTTTCCGCGGTAGAGAAGAAGGATGACCTTATGAAGGGTAATTCGTCAAGGGTCGCAAAATATGCAAAGCTTGTTGCCGAGCATGCGGGAAAGAGTCCCGAAGACTGTGAGAAGGTATACTATGCAGCCCTTCTTCATGATGTCGGACTTATAGGTATCCCGGATGAAGAGATAATAAACGAGACCGATCCGGTTAAAGGCATCACGGATATTATGCGAAGAAAACCGCTGATAGGAGAAGAGATACTCTCGAGTATCACGGAATATCCGTATCTGGTGCAGGGGGCGCATTACAGTCACGAGAAGTATGACGGTACCGGATATCCCGAGGGCCTTAAAGGCGAGGAGATCCCCGAGATCGCAAGGATCATCGCGGTGGCAGACGATTACGTTTCCATGATCACCCGAAAAAGATACAGAGGACAGCTCCCTCAGTTCGTTGCCAGAGAAGCTTTCGTCAAATACTCGGGAGAGAGATACGATCCGTTCTTTGCCGACATCATGGTCAAGATCATAGATGCCGATGTCAACGATACTCCTTCGGAGAAAATCCCGCCTGTGGAGAACGAATTATCCTGCAAAGAATACAGAGAGCATATCACGCGCGGAATAGCGGTCGAGAGTGATGTCATAAGGATAAGCTTTGACTGTGAGCCTACGATCGAAAACGAGGGATTTTCGGCCCCGTCGGTCGTTCTGTTTGATTCATATGACGGAAGAACGCATTCTCATGAGAAATCCATAGAAAGCTATCATTACCTTGAATACGGTGAGGTTTGGTTCGATAAGCACAGCGTTGCGACTGCGGCAAGAAACATAGAGGAAAAGCAGATAGATGATACCGAAAAAGGTCCGGATGCCGGAACGCGTTATGAGATCACTGCCGGACGCTGCGAGGATCACTTAAAACTCGTAATGAAGAGTGCGGATTACGCAAAAGAGGTGATCGTTGCTCTTCCGAGCCGTTCGATGGCCGTGTATATCGGACTGACCGGTGAAAACTGCAGGCTTAGCAACATCGCCGTTGAGACGACGGGCGACAGCGTCGGACCGGAGGATATCCCCAGGATCGCCGAGCTTCTCAGTTATATAGATCATCTGGAATCGGATGTTAAGAACGTTCAGATCGACAGGTGGATGTCTGCAGCCACGGAGAGCATTGAGATCAAGGGGAAAGTTAAGATCGAATTCAATACGATGAGTCTTCCTTCGGCCGACCTTATATGGCATTGTCCGTATATAGTTCTGTTCTATTCCGAAGACGGCCGGATCAAAGGTCCGGATTATCGCGAGTATAACATTATAAAGCTCAACGGAGAGGATCAGGGAGACAAGGAATTTGCGAAAAACAAATTCACCATGGAAAAGAAAGACAGCTTCCCCGGTTGGGATAAGTGGAAAGAGATAAACAAAAAAGGTCTGGAATGCGAAGTTGATATTGAGAGAAAGGGTGACAGGATCGTGCTTCGGACCGAGAATCTCGGAATAAGCATTGAGAACACCACGACGGTTCTTGATGACAGGAACAAAGTTTATGTAGCTATCTCAGGCGACCAGGTTGCGCTTACGGATATAAGGATCTACAGTCATGATTAAAAAACTCAGAAGTCTTTTGACCGATCAGGAACTGGATTATCAGAGCAAATCTTTCGTGCTTCTGTCGGTCATCGCGCTTGTCGGACTCTTTCTGGCGATGATAAGCGGAATACTTCTCGGGCAGACATTATCGGCCAATCTGTCGGTGCTTATTCAGTTTGTGCTGTTTTCAGCGATCTTTTTGTGGGCGATCTTCACGAATTCGATAAAGAAAGCGATGATCATCATCTCTTTCTTCCTCATATTTGTTTTTCTGCCTGCGGCATTCTTTACCAGCGGCGGAGCATCGGGCGGAACGCCGGTCTGGTTTGCATTCTCCACACTTTATATAGTAATGACGCTTTCGGGTAAACCGAAGAAAATATTCCTCGGATGTAATTTCGTTGTCGTTATCGCATGCTGGGGGATCGGATATGCCTACCCGGAGACCGTTACGGAGTTTACGAGAAAAGAAGCCTTCTTTGATTCGTTTTTTACGCTTCTTATAGTCGGCGTCGTGATGACGGCTCTTGTCAGCTATCAGGTGCTGTTGTTCCGCATGGAGAACGAACGCGTCAGCAGGCAGAAGAAGGAGATAGAAGAACTCAACCGTTCGCAGAACCGTTTCTTTTCGAGTATGAGTCACGAGATAAGGACGCCGATCAATGCAATACTCGGTCTTAACGAAGTCATACTCCGCCAGGAGGACGCTTCTGAAGAAATCCTCAGCGATGCAGGCAACATTCAGGGTGCGGGCAAAATGCTCCTTGCACTTATCAATGATATACTTGATTTTTCCCGTATAGAAGCGGGCCGCATGGATATAGTTCCGGTCAATTACAGGATCGCCGAGATGATATCCGAGGTCGTTAACATGATCAACCTGCAGGCAAAGGCGAAGGGATTGTCGTTTGAAGCTCATCTTGATCCGGATACACCGTCGGGTCTTTACGGGGATGAGATCAGGATCAGGCAGATAATAGTCAATCTTGTGAACAACGCGGTTAAGTATACCGAAACGGGCAGAGTGGATCTTTATACCCGTGTGGAGCGCGACGAAGACGGACAAACCAAACTGGTAGTAACGGTCAGTGATACGGGTATCGGTATCAAAGAGGACGTTATGCCTACTCTGTTTGATGCGTTCGCAAGAATGGACCGTGAAAAGAACAGAAGGATCGAAGGAACCGGTTTGGGACTGTCGATCGTTAAACAGCTTGTCGACCTGATGGGCGGTAATATAAACGTGGAGAGCGTTTACGGGCAGGGTTCGACATTTACCGTGACCGTTCCGCAGGGTGTATCGGACTTAACGAAGGTCGGAAGCATCAATATTATGGATCAGGCGGCCAAGCGCAATTCATACAGGAGCATGTTCACGGCCCCTGAGGCGGATATACTGATCGTCGATGACATCAAGATGAACCTCACCGTGGAGAAGAAGCTCCTGCGTGAGACAAAGATAAGGATAGATACGGCCACAAGCGGAAAAGAAGCGCTTGAGCTTACGTTGAAAAAGAAATACGACGTCATCCTGATGGATCATCTCATGCCCGAGATGGACGGAGTGGAGTGTCTGGCGCATATTCGCAGTCAGGCAGAAGGCATGTGTAAGGATGTTCCCGTGCTTGTTCTTACCGCAAACGCGGACGGGCGCGATCAGGATATATACACCGAAGCCGGATTTGACGGACGACTTGTCAAGCCGATATCGGGAAGGACGCTTGAGGAGGCTCTGGTCAGATTCCTTCCGGGAGAGAAGATCATACCGGCTTCATAAGCGTAATATAAGCCACTCAACCTACGGTAGAATCGGCCGGCTCAACCACGGGTCCGTGTTTTGATCTGCCGTCATTGACAATTATGGGGCGTGAAAGGAGATGCCCGATATGGATCAGGTTAAGACAGGAAAGTTTATAGCATCCTGCAGAAAGGAACAGAATATGACTCAGGCGGTGGATGATTTTGTATCAAGCGGAAAGGGTCGGCTGGATCAACAGCTGAAGTTTACTGCGGAGATCGATAAGATGACCGGGGTCCTTCGAAGGACGCTTCTTCTTGATCGAAGCCGGAGAGAAAACGATGCCGAGCATTCCTGGCATATAGCGGTTATGACGCTTCTGTTTGAAGAGTATGCCGTTGAGAAAGTAAATGTATCCCGTGCGGGTCAAATGTGTGTTGTGCATGATCTTGTTGAGATCTACGCGGGAGATACTTTTGCTTATGATGTAAAAGGGAATGAAGACAAGCAGGCGCGCGAAGCCGAGGCGGCAGACAGGCTTTTCGGGCAACTGCCCGAAGAACAGGGGAAAATGATCCGTGATCTGTGGGAAGAGTTTGATGCGATGGAAACGCCGGATGCGAAATACGCCGCATGCATGGATCGGCTTCAGCCTTTTCTGCATAACACTTTGACCGACGGACATACATGGGTTGAAGGTGCAACGGATAGAGCCGCAGTGGAAAAGAGAATGGGTATCATCAAAGAGTTCATGCCGGAAGTGTACGAATGGATATCCGATAATCTGGATAACGCTGTCAAAAAAGGATGGGTAAAGGACTCAAAACAGGAGGTGTGAGCAATGTTCAGAAAACTTATAGCGGTTATGACTTCAATGCTTCTGCTCGCAGGATGCGGCAGTGCTGCCGTTACCGTAAATGAGAAGCCCCCCCACGTTGATGATCAGGGTTACGACGGGAATTTACGTGTTGAAGACGGAATGCTTCAACCGATGCTCAATTATATATCGGCGGATGATCCGAATTGTACAGGCGAAGACAGCGATATCATAAGATACTGCGTGTATGTCGAAACCGACCACGATACGGACAATGACGGTATGGCAGACCTTGTAAAGGTATTTGTCCAGGTTCCGAGAGGTGCGGTTTCCGGAAAATACAAAGCGGCATCGATATATGATCCGACACCTTATAATGCGGGCATTGTCACGGAAAACGAGAACGGTTGCAAACATTATTATCTTGAAGAGGAATTTGACTACGATCTTCTTTACAAGGATTGCGAAAAAAGAAAACCGGAGAGCGCGATGAGTACGCTTGAGGCGGCAGCCAAAGCCGATCCCAAAAAAGAATGGCTCTATTATGTGCCTAACTCTGAGCAGGTGGGATATCAATACAGGACCATGTATGATTATTATCTTGTAAGAGGCTATGCAATAGTAGAGGCATCGGGTATAGGGACATACGGGTCCGAAGGTTATGAACTGTGCGGGACCGATCTTGAAAGAGACTGTCACAAATGCGTTGTTGAATGGCTTACCGGGGACCGGATCGCTTATACGGACAGGACAAATAATATTGAGATCAAGGCTGACTGGTCGAACGGGAACGTCGCAATGACGGGAATCTCATACGGAGGAACACTTCCCTTCGAAGTTGCCACAACGGGTGTAAAGGGACTGAAGACGATAATCCCCTGCGCGGGAATAGCGTCATGGTATGATTACACGAACTCCCAGGGAGTGCCTATAATATTTGATGTCGATTACAGAGATTATCTGTCGGCATTTAATTGTGGCGGAGTATTTCTGGATAATGGGTGGACCGTACTGGATGACGGATATCGTTCATGGCTGTGGCAGATCGCAAAAGACGAGAGTGCAACAAACGGGGATTATGCTCCCGTATGGGCCGAGACGGATTATTCGGATGATTATGAGAATATTAATTGCTCGGCGCTTATCGTACAAGGATTGAATGATTTTAACGTTACGACCAGACAGGCAAACCTTATGTACAATGCATTCAGGAAGGCGGGCAAACCTGTTAAGCTGGTGCTGCATCAGGATGGGCATTATTTATTGTTCGATCATATGATAAACGATGTCCTGTGGCACGATATTCAGAACAAATGGCTTGCTCACTATCTGTATGATGTTGACAACAACATTGAAGACATGGCTGAATTAACCGTACAGAGCAATGTTGACGGCACTTTTAAGGAATATGATTCGTTCGGCGAGTATGTGCATGTAAATGCTCTTGGTGAAAGCAAGGCGGATGTCACCGAAGTGACAAGTGTTGGTATGGCGGAATACGCAAGTACATTCACCGTGAATGATGAGGGGGGTCTGAAACTTGAGGAACTGGAAGAGATATATTTGGGAATGAGCCCGAAAAACGCTGCCGTTTTTGATATTGATATTCCCGAAGGACAGACAATCTCCGGAGTTCCCGAGATTTCGGTCAGACTGTCGACAGGGAATAACGAGCTGGACGGACAAATGATCACCGCTGCCCTTATTGACACAAAAGAAGACGGTACGTTCAAGGCATACATGTTCAAGGAACGGCTGGGAGACTGTGTTCCTGTCAGAACAGTTCGGGAGTACGATATGGGCGGCGGCCTCGGTAAAAGGAATTTGCTGGAATATGTCCCGAGTTCCACAGATGCTAAATGCTTTTCGACGGGCTGGACGGATCTGTGCAATCCCGGATGCGGACCGGATTCGTCCGAGTATACAAGGGGCGAGCAAATTGAAGAGGGTAAATTTTACGATTACACCTTCTATATGATCCCGACGGTATATACGGTTGAGAAAGGACATAAACTGAAGCTTCTGCTCATGACATGGGATCCGTCCAGGGCGTTTCTTGACGAGGGATTCAAGATGGGAATGTCTCTTCCGGAGCGTCTCGAGAAATATACGTATTCATACGTTATCGATAATTCATCGATTGATGTAAAGCTTCCGCTTGTAAAGTGATCTTATTATGATTTATGAAATATACGGAAAAGATGCACACATAATGACGAAAGAGCTGATGAGGGCGGCGAATGTATCGGATTCGGTACCGAGGGGTGCCGGCATTGCTCTTAAGCCGAACCTTGTATGCGCCGGAACAGCGGAGACGGGTGCAACCACGCATGCCGGTGTCTTGTCGGGATGCATCGAATACTTGCAGGAAGCCGGCTTTTCCGACATATCCGTTATCGAGAGTTCATGGATCGGAGGCAACACACAGGAGTCCGTAAAAGTATGCGGCTACGACGAGGTTTGCCGGAAGTATAATGTACCGTTTTACGACCTGAAAAAGGATAAAACGAAAAGGGTGGATACTCCGCTTCGTCCCATGGACATTTCCGCAAGGGCACTCGATGCGGATTACCTTATAGATCTTCCGGTTCTTAAAGGACACTGTCAGACGAGGATAACCTGCGCTCTGAAGAATCTGAAAGGTTGTATTCCCGATAACGAAAAGAGACAGTTTCATGCGGAAGGTCTGTTTAAACCTATCGCGGCACTTGCCTCGGCTCTTATACCGGATCTTGTCATCGTAGACAGTATTTGCGGTGACCTTTATTTTGAAGAGGGCGGAAACCCTGTTCATACAAACAGGATGATGTTGGGATCCGATGCGGTTCAGATGGATGCATACGGATGCCGGCTTATGGGTATCGATGTCGAAAGCGTGCCGTATATCGGACTTGCCGAAAAGTGGGGAACCGGTAACTCGACGGTAAATCCCGAGGATATCGTAAGACTCAATCGCCCCGATGATTCCCGGGAATATCCGCCGGCATCGGGAATAGTTAAAAAACTTGTTCAAAACGTAAATGCTGACAGCGCATGTTCGGCTTGTTACGCAGCACTGGTAAGAGCACTCTATATTGCGGACAAGGAAGGCGCCCCGATAAAGGACAGGATATGTATCGGACAGGGATTCAGAGACAGGAAGCCTGACGGTATCGGGATAGGGAGATGCTGCAAAAATGCGGATATTTGCGTTATGGGATGTCCGCCCACCCCGGATGCCATTTTGAAACAGCTCAGGTCACGCTGACAACCCCGGAAAGGATAAATATGGATTTTGCCTCGGTCGAAAAAGATGTTTTACGAGGATACCGGCCGGACGGATGGTAAGTAATGGAGAAGGAAGAAATATGGCACAAAAAACAATGGAAGCTTTGACAACAGCTCAACAGGATAAACTTGACAGATTAAAGGACTATATCAGGGGACTGGGCTCTTTGGCAATTGGTTTTTCCGGAGGTGCAGATTCTGCTTTGCTGCTTTTTGTTGCCCATGAAGTTTTGGGAGACAAGGTGATTGCTGTTACAGGATCAGATGCATCAGTACCTGAAAGAGAGCTGAAAGAAGCAAAAGCCTTTTGTGCTGAGCGTGGAATACGACATATTATCTGTACAGTAGACCCCTTAAAGGAAGAGGAATATCGGATCAATGGTCCGGATAGATGTTATTTTTGTAAACACGGCATTTTTACAGAAATTAAAAAGATTGCGGACGAAAACGGAATAGCCTATATGGCCGAAGGGTCAAACATGGATGATATAGGTGACTATAGACCGGGACTCCGGGCAGTTGCTGAGCTTTCGGTAAAAAGTCCGTTACGAGAAGCCGAGCTGACAAAGGCTGATATTCGTATGATTTCAAAAGCGTTAGGTTTACCCACATGGAGTAAGCCGGCCTATGCATGTCTTGCATCAAGATTTGTTTATGGTGAAGAGATTACTGAAGAAAAGCTTAGAATGATTGATCAGGCGGAGCAGTTTTTGATAGAAAACGGTTTTTTGGAAGAACGGGTCCGTATGCATGGGAACATTGCAAGGATAGAAGTTCCCGCAAAAGATATAGAACGTCTTGTCGCAAAAAAAATCCGAGAAAGAGTTTATAAACGCTTTAAAGAAATAGGCTTTATGTACGTGACTCTTGATATGCTGGGATATCGGCTTGGCAGTATGAATGAAACACTGAAAACAGGACAGGAATAACACAAACAGGGAGCCAATATATGCTTGATCAGTTTTCAAGAACACAACTGCTTTACGGCGAGGAAGCAATGAATTATTTTGCCTCCTGCCGTATCGCGGTGTTTGGGATTGGAGGTGTAGGCGGCTATGTGGTAGAGGCTCTTGCACGTTCCGGGATCGGGGCACTTGATCTGATCGATCACGACAAAGTATGTCTTAGCAATATAAATCGGCAGATCCTGGCGACCGCGAAGACTGTCGGAATGTACAAAGTGGATGTTGCAAGGAAACGGATTTGCGAGATCAATCCGGACTGCCGGGTTAGAACTTATAAGACCTTCTTCCTGCCGGATACACAGGATCAGTTTGATTTTGGCGAATACGACTACGTAGTGGATGCTATCGATACCGTGACCGGGAAGCTTACTATCATTGAGAAAGCAAAGAAAACCGGTGTTCCGGTCATTTCATCCATGGGTGCCGGCAATAAAGTTAATCCTGCTGCATTTGAAGTCGCAGATATTTATGAGACTTCCATATGTCCTTTGGCAAAAGTAATGAGGAGGGAATGCAGGAAACGTGGAATCGAATCTCTGAAGGTTGTTTATTCCAAAGAGGAACCTATACGTCCTACAGAAAGCAGAGATATCCCGGGATCTACAGCATTTGTTCCGTCTGTTGCGGGACTCATCATAGCAGGAGAGGTCATAAATGATCTTGCTGCAAAAGCAGAAAGGGTTGGAAAAATACTTGGTTAATTCGGATTTGTATCGCCGGGATGAAGTAACGCTTATCACAGCAGACAGGGGCCAAACCGAAACCGAGGCCGTTCTTCTTTGCGAGCATGAACTCGGTGTAGTTGTCAATGAACAGTATGTTATGAGACTGATATGTACCGATCAGTATCTGAACGAACTTGTAATGGGCAGACTTCTGACAGATGGATTCATAGAAAGTGCGGAAGATGTATATAAGATCCTGTTCTGCAAAAACAGAACCGAAGTCAGCGCTTTTTTGATCAATGATATCAAGCTTGAAGCGGTTGTGAACGAAGAGAAGAGTTGCTGTACGGGTAATAAGATACTATACTCGGTCAAAGGACGCAGACCGTTCAGAGAACTCCCCAAGCCTGATTATAAGCCTGAATGGATCTTTTCAATGGCGGAACGGTTTGAGCAAGGAACAGAACTTCATGATATTACAGCCGGTACGCATTCGTGCATCCTTGCGCGGAAAGGGGAAATATTGTTTACCTGCGAAGATATCGGAAGACATAATGCAGTGGATAAGGCTGTTGGCTACGGATTGAGTTCAGGTATCCCGCTTTCGGAATGCATCCTATATACATCGGGCAGGGTACCTGTTGATATGGTTGAAAAACCGATTGCTGCCGGGATACCGCTCCTGGCGTCAAAATCCGTACCAACGGCGGAGGCTGTGGATCTTGCCCGGAAATACGGCCTTGTGATAATAGGCAATGCTCGGCCGGACAGCATGAAAGTTTTTTAGCAGTACGGTGGGGTATCGCGCAAAGGATAAGACGCCGTATTGACACTGACAATTAGTGTATAATATTATAAAATTGTAACAGCAGTATATCAAAGGAGGGAGATAACAAACATGACTGTTGAAACAAGTAGAAAAATTCTTAAGATCTTTGGTATCATATCGATTATTATCGGTGCACTTGGAGCGATCATTGGTATCGTTGGTGTTGTCGGTGGCGGAGCTCTTGCTTCGGCAGGAGATGATATGTCATTAGGAGTTGGAGCTGCTGCGATCATTGTCAGCGTAGTCCTTCTTTTATCGGGCATCGTAAGTCTTATTGAGGGAATATTCTCTGTACGGGCCGCTAATGACGTTTCAAAGATCATGCCTGCATGGGTATTTGCTATCATTAGTCTGGTTTTCAGTGTGGTTGGTATTTTCACGAATATCAAGAGCGGAACATCTTCTATCGTAGGTGCAATTATAGGTTTAGGAATAAGTGTACTTATATTCGTTGCAGCAAATACGATCAAGAAGTCTTTGTAATCAGATAATGATCAAGAAGAAGACTCGGTCCCAATATTGGGATCGAGTCTTTTTCTTGTTGTGTGACACTTCTGAGACATAGAACTGACAAAACTGAAATCTTATAATTGTGTTAGATACACAAAAGAAGAAAGCCCAGAACCGTTGATTACAACAATTCTGAGCCCTCAGTAGCAGTGCGGAAGATGAGACTTGAACTCACACGGGCTAAGCGCCCACAAGATCCTTAGTCTTGCTCGTCTGCCAATTCCGACACTTCCGCGAACCGTCATCTTTCGACGACTTGAATATAATATCAGAGTATAGTGCCGCCGTCAATAATATTTTTTTATTACGGCGGACTTTTTTCAGGTTGTTGTTTCTTGCGGAAAAAAGAGCGGTTTATTATAATGAATTGAACCAAACGATTAGGCGCGGACAGGGTCTGCGGCAGGAGGATGAAGATCATGAAGATAGGAATACTCGGATACGGAAATCTCGGAAGAGGAGTGGAATGTGCCGTAAGGCAGAATCCCGATACGGAACTTGCATGCGTGTTCACCAGAAGGAACCCGGCTGATGTAAAGATCAAAACGGAAGGTGTTCCCGTATACGGTACGGATGAGATCGAGGCTCATAAGGATGATATCGATGTACTTATAATATGCGGCGGAAGCGCAACGGATCTTCCGAAACAGACTCCGGAATACGCGAAGTATTTTAACGTTATAGACAGTTTTGATACACACGCCAGGATACCGGAGCATTTTGCAAATGTTGATAAGGCTGCAAAGGAGAGCGGACATACCGCACTGATCTCTGCAGGATGGGATCCCGGAATGTTCTCGCTTAACAGGCTCTATGCCAACTGTATTCTGCCCGAAGGCAACGATTATACGTTCTGGGGCAAGGGTGTCAGCCAGGGCCACTCGGATGCGATAAGAAGGATACCGGGTGTTAAGAATGCGAAACAGTATACGATCCCCGTTCCCGAGGCACTTGATGCGGTTCGACGCGGCGATAATCCGAAACTCTCGACGAGACAGAAACATACGAGGGAATGCTTTGTCGTTGCCGAAGAGGGAGCCGACAAGGCAGCAATCGAAAATGCTATAAAGACAATGCCGAACTACTTTGCGGATTATGACACGACCGTTCATTTCATAAGTGAGGAAGAACTCGAGCGTGATCATTCCGGTATTGCGCACGGAGGATTTGTCTTCAGGACAGGTGTTACGGGGCTTAACAAGGAGAATAAGCACGTTATCGAATACAGTCTTAAACTTGATTCCAATCCTGAGTTTACAGCGTCTGTCATAGTCGCATATGCAAGAGCGATAGCAAGACTTCACGGTGAAGGAAACTTTGGCTGCAAGACAGTATTTGACATCGCACCCGCATACTTAAGCCCTCTTGACGGTGCCGATCTTCGGGCGCATCTGTTATAAGCAGGCAAAGGGAAAGGTCAGTAAATGGAAATTGTAGTTCTTGTATTGGGGATAGTAGGATTTGTAATGTCCTGGGTCATAGTGGGAGCCGCTCCGGCTGCTCTTGCGATCCTGTTCGGGCTCGGACGTCTGGCATATAAAAAGAAACCGCTTAGAAAACTGGGTAAATTCGAGATCATTCTCGGAATCATATTTGCGGTGCTGGCAATCGGCGTCAGCGTATATGTTTATGTATACGGGATAATGGATGTGGACTTAGTCAAACTGGTGCGTGAATGGATTAAGGATATTCTCCCGTTTTCTTGATTTTATGGCGTGATAAGACTATAATGGTCACATAAGTGCTTCCGCACAATTTTTCTTCAAGGAGAGGGTTAACATGGCAGTGAAAAAGACTAACAAATCAAAGGGGAAGGCAGGCGGATCAAAGCTTAACATGCGCATTACGCTGCTGCTGTTTGTACTGATACCGCTTCTGTCATCATCGATCATCATCAGTATTATGACAATCCGGGCCTCGAGTAACGAGATAACGGATTACAACCATAATTCGCTGATCCAGGTGATAGATGAGGTCGGAACCTCATTCGATGCACTGTGTGCGAGCAACAAAGCCGCACTCAAAGCATACACCTCGGCTCCGATCATCAAAGAGGCGTTAAGGGTTCAGGATAATCCGATCATCTCTTTAAGAGCCCAGTCTTATACTCTTGATTATTTCAGCAAACTTGAAAACTGGGAGGGAATTTATCTCGCCGACTGGAATTCCACTGTTTTGGCTCATCCCAATAACGGTGTCATCGGAATGACACTAAGAGAGGGCGACAGCCTAACGGGACTTCAGAATAGCATGCTTAATTCTCCCGACGGTGTGTTCAATACGGGTATCATCACAAGCCCCGCATCGGGACAGCTTATCATGTCAATGTACACACCGATTCTTGATGATGACGGAACACCGCTCGGATTTGCAGGATGTGGATTCTACATCAAGAATATTGCCGAGCTGATAACCGATGTCTCGGATCTTGGCCTTTCAAGTGCATATATCTACATAGTGGACAAGGAAGGCACAATGCTGTATCACCCGGATGAATCCAAGATCGGCAACCCTGTTGAGAATGCAGCAGTCAAGGGCCTTGTTGCAAAGCTTAGCGCAGGTGAACATCCCGCTCCGGATGTTATATCATATGAATACAAAGGTGCCAACAAGTATGCCGCGTACTATATCGGAGAGGGAGAACATTACATCGCCGTCCTGACCGCGGATGAGGATGATGTGCTGTCGGGCATCTCGCATATCAAACGGAATTCGGTCATAATCTGCCTCGTCTGCATACTTATATTTACATGTATCGCACTTGTTATCGAGAGGATCATATCCGTTCCGCTCATTCAGATATCGAAGTCTCTTGAAGAACTTGCAACCGGTGATGTTACGGCGACCTGCAATGCGAAGTCGCATATCAGGGAGACCGTCAGCATCCTCAATGCTTTCAGGACCCTCAAGGGAGCGCTCAATACTTCTATGAGATCGGTCAAGGATTCCGCATCCGTTCTTAACAATGCGATCGTGAACGTTGACGGGATGACCGGCAACAACGTTGAATCCGTTTCACAGATCAATATGGCGATCAATGAGGTCGCGCAGACATCCCAGAGTGTTGCTGAAAATGCCCAGACAATGGCCGAGAAGGCTGCCGAACTCGGCGGAGATATCGAACTTCTCAACGACAATGTGCGGAAATTGTTTGAGGCATCACAGACGATCAAGAGCGCTAATAACGATGCGACCGATTGTATGAATTCGGTATATGCCGGAGCAAACGAATCGGTTGAGGCTATGACGAATATCAATGCCAAGATCGCCGAGACGAATTCGGCAATTGAAGGTATCGGTTCCGCGGTACAGGCGATCGAATCGATCGCAGCTCAGACGAACCTTCTGTCGCTTAACGCTTCAATCGAGGCAGCCCGTGCCGGAGAAGCAGGACGAGGATTTGCGGTTGTTGCGGATGAGATCAGAAGTCTTGCTGATTCTTCGGCAGAGTCGGCCAAGGAGATCAAGCAGATCATAGAGAACGTCATAGAGCTTTCAAACGGTACAGTCGATATCAGTAACAGGGTATTTGATGTCATCAGCAAGGAGCAGTCGGATATTGAGGCGGCACAGGATAAGTTCAATCAGCTGTCAGAGTCTGTTGAGGCTTCCATTGCCGAGATCGATACGATCAGACAGATGACGGACAAGCTCGACGCTATCAAGGTCGACCTTGCAAATACGACAACGGAGCTCGGTGCCATTTCGGAAGAACTCGGAGCTTCGGCAGAGGAAGTAGCAGCTTCATGTCAGACAGTTACGGATGCATGTTCGGATACTCAGTCGTCAACGGCCGAGATGAGAAACATCAACGAAGACATGAGCGCGGCGATCGACTTCTTCAAGCTTTCCGATCTGTAGGATACTGCACAACATAATATGTACACCGTACTTTACCTGCATCATCCGGTGCAGGTAGAGTTTTGTTAAGGGGAAATACCGGGGATGCTCAAAGACAGGGACATCAGGGAGCCGTTGTTTTACTTTCTCGAAGAGAAGTACGGCAAAGTCCGCATACTTGAAGAAAAGAATATCGGAAGGTCGAGAGCCGATGCCGTCATGATAACCGAAGATGCGCTCTTCGGAATAGAGATCAAGAGCGATGCGGATACATATGCAAGGCTGTCGCGCCAGGTCAAGGATTACGACTGCTTCTACGATAAGAACATTGTCGTTGTCGGAACCAGTCATGCGCTTCACATCCGTGAGCATGTGCCCGAGCACTGGGGTGTGATCACGGTTGAACTCGTCGACGGGGACTATGATTTCTATGTTCTTAGGGAACCGTCGGAAAACGGGAATGCGACTTTCAGGAATAAGCTTGATTTTCTGTGGCGACCCGAACTCGTAAAGATCCAGGAAAATCACGAGATGCCAAGGTATAAAGAGAAGAGCAAGTCTTTTGTGGTCGAGAAGATAAGCACCTGGATTGACGAGGGAAAGATAGATCCGGACGCGGTCCAGAGCGAAATATGCGAGTTGCTTTTTGAACGTGATTATAATACTATATTTGAGGAGATCAACAGGTTCAGACAGGCAGAGGGGCTGCATAAAAGAAGACGTCGCGCGCGTCGTAAAAAGAGAAGTAAATGATCGATAAGGGAAGGCAGGATAGGAACAAAAATGGAAGAAAACAAAACATTGGGAATAGTCAGATCGATAGTGATGTTTGCGAGCGTATCGGTGATCGCTGTAGCCGTTATCGCCTGCACCATGATTTTTACAAAAGGACTGGTGACATATAAGACGAACAATAACGGAGGCCTTTCCGCGACAGGTTCGGCGAGTGTGGACTTCGAGGCCGATCTCATTGTTTGGCGCGGAACATATTCAACGTTCGCATCGACAACAGGTGACGCATACAGAAACCTTAACAATGATGCCGACAAGATCAAGAAGTTCCTCAAGGAATACGGAATATCCGAGGATGATGTGGTGTTCTCGGCTATAGATATATCCAAGCGCTATTCGTCAAACTACAACGAGGAAGGAAACTATGTGGGTGATACTTTCGCGGGATACGAGCTGTATCAGACCGTCACGGTTTCCTCGGAAGATGTTGACGGCGTTGAGGAAGTATCAAGAGATATAACAAAGCTTATAGAGGACGGTGTTGAGTTTACATCCAACAGTCCCGAATACTATTACAAGGATCTCGATTCGTTAAAGCTTGAGCTTGTAAAGGCTGCAACGGAAAACGCCAAGGAGAGGATCGACCTGATGGCGGAAGGAAGCGGTTGCACGCCGGGTAAGCTTGTTTCGAGTAATCTCGGTGTATTCCAGATCACGGGAAAGAATTCGGCCGATGACGAATACAGTTCGGGCGGAACATACAACACTTCTTCAAGAATGAAGACCGCAACGATAACGGTCAAGCTGAATTACGCGGTGGAGTGAAGCCCGCGACAATCTGTAAAAGGGAGAGAATGAATGGGACAGGATTATATAATCGCCACGGCTTCAACATGCGATCTGACGAAGGAATACCTCGAAGAGCATAAGATACCTTTCATACAGTATTCCTACGTTATGGACGGCGTTGATTATAAGGATGATTGCAGTGAAGAGACCCGTCTTGAGACGTATCACAAGATGCGCGAGGGAAAGCTTCTTTCGACTTCCGCTATCAATATGTACACATACAGGGAATTCTTCGAAGGACTCATCAGTGACGGTGCCAGGAACATCGTATTTCTCGACATGACAAGACCGCTGTCGTCATCGTACAGATTCTGTGATGAAGCGATCGAAGAACTTAAGGGGGAATATCCCGACAATACGATAATAAACGTCGATACAAGATGTGTATCCGGCGGACTCGGGATGCTCGTGATGAATGTCTGCAGACTGTATGAGGCAGGCGAATCGATGGATACGGTCCTTAAATGGATCGAGGACAACAAATTTAAGATCGCTCACAGATTCACGGTCGATGATCTTCAGTGGTTAAAGCGTGGAGGAAGGGTTTCAAATGCTTCGGCTCTTGTCGGAACACTCCTGTCGATCAAGCCCGTGCTCTATGTTCCCGATGAAGGAACACTTGTTGCCGCAACAAAGGTCCGCGGCAGGAAAGCGGCTCTGAATGCTATCATTACATCGGTCAAAGAGGATCTTAAGGATAACGGTAATACGGAGTTCCTGATCAATCATGCGGACTGCATGGAGGACGCAGAGTTTGTAAAGGGTAAGATACTCGAAACGTATCCCGATGCAAAGGTCACCATATCGGGTCTCGGCGTCGTGATCGGTGCGCATTGCGGCCCCGGACTCTTTACGATATTCTATATGACCGATGCAAGAAGACCGTAGCTTATGAAGATAGACATCCTTGCTGTCGGTAAGATCAAAGAACGGTATTTCGGCGATGCCGTGGATGAGTACGTCAAGCGCCTGTCGCGCTATGCAACCGTGAACATCACCGAGGTCAAAGACGAGAAGACTACGGAAGGTGCGAGCGATCGCGAGAACGAGCTTGTCATGATCGCCGAGGCAAAGCGCCTGCTTCCGTATATGGACGACAAAGCGGTCACGATACCTCTTTGCATAGAAGGTAAACAGATGTCGAGCGAGGAGCTCGCGGATTATATAACGGATCTCGAGAACAGCGGCAGAAGCCACATACGGTTCGTCATAGGAGGGTCTTTGGGCCTTGACGGATCGGTCAAGGACAGGGGCGATCTGAAGCTGTCTTTTTCAAAAATGACATTTCCCCACCAGCTCATGAGAGTGGTGCTTCTCGAACAGATCTACAGGGCATTCAGGATCAAGAACAATGAACCATATCACAAATAACAGAACGGTAAAAATCATACTTGCCACAGTCTGTATCATTGCGTCGTTTTCAATCGATACACACGCATTTCCCACTAAGGAAAAAGAGAAGATCGATGGATTTACGCTTAAGGAAACCGCGGATTTTGCGACGTTTGATGCTAAGGTGTTCGTGTATGAACACAACAGGACAGGCGCAAAGGTCGAGTTCATACAAAACGACGATCCCGACAAGGCGTTCATGCTCAAGTTTGATACGAGGGTTGATAACAACAAAGGAACCGCTCATGTGTTTGAGCATTCCGCAACGAACGGATCGGAGAAGTACCCGTCAAGAAGCCTGACCATGGCGCTTTTTAACAGGGGCTATGTTACATACGGAAACGCTCTTACGGAAGACTGCTGTACACTTTATCCTATATCATCGCTTTCGGAAAAAGAGTTGTTAAAGCTGTCGGATTATTATACGGATCTGTGCTTTAATCCGCTTATGCTTGAAAATGAAGACATTTTCAGTACGGAAGCCTGGAGATACACTCTGCATTCTCCCGAGGAGGACATCGGGATCGCCGGTACAATATATTCCGAGATGAACGGTAAGTACACCGCAGGAAGAGAGGCGATCACAAAGGCGTTTGAACTCCTGTATCCGGGCGGTCCTTCATCATATGACATCGGAGGTGTTCCTTCGGAAATATTGAAGTTGTCATACGATGAGGTGAAGGATTTTCATGAGAAGTATTATCATCCTTCAAACTGCACGGCATATCTGTACGGCGACATAAGAAATATCGACGCTTTTCTGAAGCAGCTCGACGGCTACTTTAGCGCATATGACAGGAAAGAAACAAAAGAGTCCGTCAAATACAAGAAAGCATCGGAGGGATTCGTAGAGAAGAAATATGATTTTCCGGCCCGGGAAGGGTCGGGCACGGACGGGCGTACAGCGATGGTGTACGCGATAGATCTCGGGGATCCGTCGGATGAGGAGCTTTATGATCTTAACGCATTTGTCAGCTACTGTAATCTTGATTCGTCTGCCCCGCTTCTTCGGTTAAGGTCGCTGTATCCGGCGGCAAAGTTTTCATTTACGATACAGTCCGATCCGGGACTGAGTGTCTTGTATCTTCGTGCCGACAACATGAATGAGAATGACGGGAACCTTCTGAAGGAATCCGTGCAAAAGATATTTGCGTCTCTGGCAAGAGAGGGACTTGCCACAAAGGATCTCGAAAACTTTAAGAGACGGATGGAGAGCGACAGTGCGCTTGCAAGGGAGGGCCGCACGGCCGCCATATCGATGCTTGTCAATACTGCCGAGTATTCCGCGGCGGACAGGGGAGAACTGTTTTATTCGAAGATGTGCGACAACCTCGCTGATATGGACAGGTTTGACAATGATCTGATCAAAAAGATCGCGGGTGATTTTCTTGCGGATCCCGCAAGGAGTGCGATGTCGGTCGTCGTTCCGCGTCCGGGGCTTGCCGAAAAGAACGATGAGAAACTGCAAAGTATGCTTTTGCGCAAGAAGTCTTCGATGTCGCAGGATGATATCAAGAAGCTTGTCGAAGACACAAAGCGGATTGAAGAGGGTGCAACGGATGATCCGTCCGAGTACCTTGCAAAGCTTAATGTTGTAAAGGTTTCAGATCTTTCCGATACGGCGCGCCGGTTTGCGACTTCTGACCGGACCGATCCTGCCGGAACAAGAAGGATAGGCGTTTACACGAAAAATCATGATATCAACGTTACGAAACTCTATCTTGACGCATCCGGACTTCCGAAAGAGGATCTGTGCTATCTGTCGTTTTTTGCGGATCTTGTTAACGGCCACTTTATTCCGGCAGGAGGTGTTTTGCGAAACGATCTTCCGGCGAAGATATCAGAATGCATGGTAAGAGGTGCCGATATATCGCTTACCGTATCTTCGTACGGTAATGATTACAGACCGTACGTGTGCGCCTCGTTCATGAGTACTCCCGATAAGACGGGCGATGCATTCGACCTGATGTATAAGCGATTGTTTGAGAGTGAGTTTACAGACCCCGGAAAGGTAAAGGAAGGAATAAAGGCGGTAAAAAGCACGATAGGAAACAATGTTGCGAATCACCCCGAGCTGTTGCTGCAGTATCTGACATGCGCAGGAGATGCGAAGGGAGCCGCTTACTACGAGTATACACACTACATAGAATATTATGACTGGCTTACGAAACTTGAGAAAAAGATCTCCGAGGATCCCGATGCGGTTCTTTCCAAACTGACCGAAACGGGAGAGTATCTCAGAAACAAAAATAATATGATCCTCGGATACGCAGTTTCACGTGGCGATGAGAAGGCCTACATGAAAGTTGCGGATGCTTTTATCGAAAAGCTCTATGACCGGGATAACTCCGAAGTGGTCTATGCGTTTACAAAATACAGATATCCGCTTGCACTCGTAACGGACAGACAGATGGTATATAACGGCACGGGACTTCCTGATATTTCCGAGTGCGGCATCAAAAAAGACAATAAGAAGACGGATCTGGCCCTTTCGATCATATCAGACAGCTACGTAAAGGCGATCGCCCGCGACCGATACGGTGCGTACGGCAATTCATACAGAGCGGAATATCCGACTGCGATGATATTTACCGCAAACGATCCGAACTCCAAAGAGACGATGAAGATGTTTTCCGATCTTCCGAAAGCGTGGGACAAGATCACGGACGGAATGAGCAGGGAGGAGCTTGACGGTTACATCATCACGATGCATTCGACGCTCTCCAAGAGCACCGGAGAGATAGGAGATGCGACGGAACTCATCGACTCCATGGCTTCGGGAAAGAGTGCTTCTTATGTGTCGGACGGACTTCGCGAGTTGAAGAACATGAAAATCCCGGATCTGGCATCCTGCGACGGTATGTTTGCATCCCTCGGCTCGGAAGGCGGCACCGTTACGATAGGGTCGGAGAGTATTATAAACGGAAACAGCGAATACTACGCGCAGATAATACGCCCGTTCAGGTAGGTCTTTTGGCTTAAGTTTGTTTACACGGGCGGTTTGGTATGTTACCATACTAAAGTGATTCAAAAAAATGTGAAGGACGCGATTCATTCGCGGATACAGGAGTGTGAAACATGAAGAAGATCATAGCTTTATTACTTGTAACTGCAACTCTCTTATCTCTTGCGGGATGCGGCAATGCTGCTTCATCAGGCGGAAAAAGAGTTTTCAAGCACGGATTCGACCTTGACTATCCGCCGTATTCATACATCAACGAAGACGGCACGATGGGCGGTTTCGACGTGGAACTTGCACAGGCTGTGTGCGAGCATCTCGGATGGGAATATCAGGCAGTGCCTTTTAACTGGGATGCAAAGGATGCCGAGCTCAATGCCGGAAGCTGCGACTGCATATGGTCCGGATTTACGGTAAACGGACGTGAGGATGATTATTGCTGGTCCAAGGCATATTCGGACAATACGCAGATGATCATGGTCAAGAAGGATTCGGGTATCAAGACTCTTGCAGATCTTTCCGGCAAGACTGTAGGTGTTCAGACAGCAACGAGTGCTTACGACCTTCTCAATGACGACGAAGGCAAGGCAGAACTGTGCAAGACATTTTCTTCTCTTGAAGTATACGAGACATACACGATCGCTTTCAACGATCTTAAGGCAGGCGCCATCGATGCGATCGCCATCGACGTTACGAGCGGACAGTATCTTATGAGCGGTTCCGAGGACTATACGTTCCTTGACGAGATGCTCGGAAGTGAACAGTATGCGATCGGTTTCCGCAAGGACGATACCGAACTTCGTGACACGATCGACAAGGCACTTGATGATCTTGTAGCTGACGGAACATACGCAAAGATCGGCGAGAAGTATCCTGAGATCAAGGATTTTCTCTGCCTCGGCAAATAAAACATGACATTTTCCACGATGCTTGCAACAATGTTCGCGGGTATGCTGCGGACGATAGGGATATTTCTGCTGACACTGCTCGGATCTCTTCCGCTCGGCATGATAATCATGTTCGGGAGAAAATCAAAAAGCAGGGTTTTGTCGGCTGTCGTTAAGGCGTTCATCTCGATCATCCGCGGTACACCGCTGATGTTGCAGCTTCTTGTGTGGTATTTCGGACCGTTCTATCTGTTCGGATGGTCTATCAAAGGATACCGTTTTCCCGCTATCATAATCGGATTCGTTGTAAACTACGCATGCTATTTTGCGGAGATATACAGGGGCGGTATCGAGTCCATGGACAGGGGACAGTATGAAGCTGCCGAGATACTCGGCTATTCGAAGTCCCAGACTTTTTTCAGGATAATCCTTCCGCAGGTTGTAAAGACCATACTTCCCAGTGTTACAAATGAAGTCATAACGCTTGTCAAGGACACGTCGCTTGCGTTCACGCTTGCGTATCAGGAAGTGTTCTCGCTGGCGAAACAGATATCCGCATCGGAGACATCGTTCATTCCGTTTGTCGTCGCGGGTGTATTTTACTTTGTGGCAAACTATGTGGTCGCATTTATCATGGACCGCCTGGAAAAATCCATGGATTATTATTCATAAGGTATTAAGTTATGATTCTGGAGATGAAAAACATCGAGAAGCGCTTCGAAGACTGCGAGGTGCTGCATGACATATCACTGAGCGTTGACAGCGGTGAGGTGGTGTCCGTAATAGGACGCTCCGGCTCCGGTAAATCAACGCTGCTTCGCTGTGCGACATTTCTTGAAAAGATCGATGCCGGCTCCATCAGTTATAAGGGCGATGTCGTTGCCCATACACCCGAAGGAGGAAGAGCGGTATATGCCGGCAAGAAAGAGATCGCCAAGGTCAAGAACTACTTCGGGCTCGTATTTCAGAACTTCAATCTGTTCCCGCATTATTCGGTATTAAAGAATGTGATGGATGCACCGGTCATTATAGGAAAGCGCGACCCGGAGGAAGTAAAGAGTGAAGCGCTTAAACTCCTTGACAAGATGGGACTGGCCGACAAGGCAAATGCGTATCCGTGCCAGCTTTCCGGCGGACAGAAACAGAGGGTAGCGATAGCAAGAGCACTGGCCATGAATCCGGATATTCTGTTCTTTGACGAGCCGACGAGTGCGCTCGATCCGGAACTTACCGGTGAGGTATTAAAGATCATCAGACAGCTCGCACAGGAGAAGATGACGATGGTCATCGTCACACACGAGATGAGCTTTGCAAGAGCCGTTTCCAACAGGGTCATATTCATGGACGGCGGATATATTGTCGAAGAAGGAGATCCCGAGGAGGTATTCGGGAATCCCAAGCAGGAGAGGACCAGACAGTTTCTCCAAAACTACAATCAGTAGGACACTCCGTAAATCAGGATAATGAAAAGAACGACAGGCAGTATCGCATACGACTATATCGATCCTACCGGAAACATCACGATCCTTGTAACGACTCCGGTAGAGGAGTCGGAGCGCGCCCGAATCGCTTCGGAAATAATGAAGGATGAGCGGGAATGCGAGCAGGTGGGATATGTTATCGGTCGCAACAACGAAGGGATCGATATCGCGATGGCGGCCGGAGAGTTCTGCGGAAATGCCGTGATGTCAGCCGCTGCGCTATATTGCGATGACCGGGGCATGGGATCCGGTGAGGAGAAAATCGTAAAAGTCAACTGCACCGGTTGCGATCACACACTATCGGTTTACATAACTCAAGAATCAAATCATGTATACGGCGGCCGTGTCACGATGCCGATTCCCGTAAAGATCTCAGAACATAAATTTGAATATGACAATAATACATATACCCTGCCTCTTGCCGAGTTTGACGGTATATCCCATGTTATCGCGACAGCGGATGAACTGCCGCTTGCGGATGAGGATATAGAAAATGCCGCAAGGAAATGGTGCACCGATCTGGGCGCGGACTGCGCAGGCATTATGCTTATGCAAAAAAACGATGAAAATGAGGCAGATGATGCAGGGGAGGGTGTATATCGCACGGTAATAAGACCGGTCGTATACGCACCGTCCGTCGGCACGTGTTATTGGGAAAGTTCGTGTGCGAGCGGAACGACGGCATCATTCGTATATCTTGCCGGAAAGATGAACATAAAAAGGCTTGTTGCAAAAGAGCCGGGAGGTGTGCTTGAGGTATCATACGACGATAGCGGCTCTCCCGTACTGGAGGGACATGTGAGATTATGAAGAAATACGTTATGGCTATAGATGCCGGAACAACGAGCAACCGCGCTATATTGTTCAACAAAAAAGGTGAACCCGTATCCGTTGCGCAAAAAGAGTTTCCTCAGATATTCCCGCAGCCCGGGTGGGTCGAACACGATGCCACGCAGATCTGGTCGACGCAGCTCGGAGTATGCGTTGAAGCGATGAGCAAGGTGGGAGCAGATGCCGGAGACATCGCAGCGATAGGGATAACCAATCAGAGAGAGACTACTATAGTCTGGGATAAGAATACGGGAGAGCCTGTCTGCAACGCTATAGTATGGCAGTGCAGAAGGACGAGTGAATACTGCGAGCAGTTGACAGAAGAAGGGCTTGCCGACATGATCCGCGAGAAGACGGGACTGATGATCGATGCATACTTCTCGGCAACAAAGCTTCGCTGGATACTTGAAAATGTGCCCGGTGTAAGGCAGCGTGCCGAAGCCGGAGAGCTTCTCTTCGGTACGGTCGAGACGTTCCTCATATGGAAGCTTACAAAAGGCCGGGTTCACATCACCGATTATTCGAATGCAAGCCGTACGATGCTCTTTAACATCAATACGCTCGAGTGGGATGATGAGATACTGGAAAAACTGAACATACCCAAATGCATGCTTCCGAAGGTCAGACCCAACAGCGAAGTGTATGCCCAAACCGATGAGTCGTTCTTCGGAGGCGGGATACCTATCGCGGGGGCAGCGGGCGATCAGCAGGCCGCACTCTTCGGACAGACTTGCTTTAAGAAAGGTGAAGCCAAGAATACATACGGTACCGGATGTTTTCTTCTGATGAACACCGGAGACAGACCGATACGGTCCGATAACGGGCTTGTCACAACTATCGCGTGGGGGATCGACGGTAAGGTCACTTACGCGCTCGAAGGTTCGATATTCGTTGCGGGTGCCGCGATACAGTGGCTTCGCGATGAGATGGGGCTCATAGAGTCTGCGGCCGATTCCGAGCAGATGGCACTGAAGGTTCCGGATACAAACGGATGCTATGTTGTACCTGCATTCACGGGACTGGGCGCGCCGTACTGGGATCAGTACGCGAGAGGCGTCATAGTCGGACTGACAAGAGGTGTCAACAGATATCATATTGTCCGCGCGACGCTTGAGTCGATAGCATATTCAACATATGAGGTCCTTGATGCGATGGAAGCCGATTCCGGGATAAAGCTTGAATCCCTGAGGGTGGACGGAGGAGCCAGCGCAAATGATTTTCTCATGCAGCAGCAGGCGGATATAGCAAACGCTCCCGTGCAGCGGCCGGTATGTATCGAGTCGACGGCACTCGGCGCGGCGTATCTTGCGGGACTTGCGACCGGATTCTGGAAAGACAGGGATGACATCCTTGCAAACTGCAGTATCGACAGGGTGTTTACTCCGTCGATATCGGACGCGGAAAGAAAGGAGAGGCTTGAGGGCTGGAGAAAGGCTGTCAGTCGTACAAATGACTGGGCCAGATAAAACCGAAAGGGAAACAATGGAAAAATACGACGTTATCATAATCGGGGCCGGTGTTTCCGGCTGTGCCACGGCAAGGGAGCTGTCGAAGTACCGCTTAAAGACTCTTGTCGTTGACAGGAATCAGGATATAGGAGAGGGCACGAGTAAAGCCAACAGCGGGATCGTCCATGCGGGTTACGATGCGAAGACAGGTACGCTCAAGGCAAAGCTCAATGTCGAAGGATCGCGGATGATGCCGGAACTGGCAAAAAAGCTCGGGATCCCGTTTGCGAGAAACGGTTCGATGGTTGTCGCTCTTTGCGATGAGGACATCCCGCATATGCACGAGCTTTACGAGCGCGGTGTCGCAAACGGTGTCGAGGGGCTCAGGATCCTTTCGAGGGAGGAGGCGCTGTCGATGGAGCCGAACCTTTCGGATGAGACTGTAGGTGCGCTCTTTGCACCGACCGGCGGAATCATATGCCCGTTCAGGCTGACGAGTGCTCTTGCCGAGAGCGCATACAACAACGGGGTCGTCTTCTCGCTTCTTACTGAGGTGACGGATATCAAAAGGATTGACGGCGGTTACAGGATAGATGCAGTCAAATACGATGAGTTTGACGTCGACAAGGATCAAAATGTTTCGTTTGAGACGAAGGTCGTTATCAATGCGGCGGGCGTGTATGCCGACAGGTTCCACAACATGATGACGGACGATAAGCTTACTATCACGCCGAGAAAAGGCGAATACTGCCTTCTCGATACAACGGCGGGTTCTCACGTGGGACGCACTATATTCAGGATGCCGTCCGCACTCGGGAAGGGAATACTCGTATCCCCGACGATCCACGGCAACCTTCTTGTCGGACCGACGGCGACGGATCTTGACGATAAGGAAGGTACATTCACGACGGCCGAGGGACTGGCGGCCGTTAACACACCCGGCGCATCGGCAGTAAAGGACCTTCCGATGAAGGAAGTCATTACGTCATTTGCGGGGCTTCGCCCTCACGGCGACCGCGGTGATTTTGTCATAGGCGAGATCGAAGGATGTCCGGGATTTATTGACGTTGCGGCGATTGAGTCTCCGGGACTTTCGGCTGCTCCCGCGATCGGAGTCATGGTGGCAGAGATCGTAAGCGGTTTACTCGGGCCAGACAAGCGCGATGATTTTGCCGGGGAAGTGGAGCCGTTCACTTATATGAAGTTCCTGTCGGAAGAAGAGCAGAAGGCCAGGATCGCCAAAGACAGCTCATACGGAAACATCATCTGCAGGTGTGCATCGGTCTCCGAAGGCGAGATACTCGAGACGATAAGACGACCGCTCGGAGCAAGGACTCTCGACGGCGTTAAGCGTCGTACCGGCGCCAATATGGGAAGATGCCAGGGCGGATTCTGCTATCCGAAGGTCATGGAGATATTGTCGAGAGAACTCGGCATCCCGATGGAGCGCATAACAAAGAAGGGCCGAGGGTCCGAGATCCTTACGGGAAAGGCGGTGACGGATAATGATCTATAATGCGATCATCGTCGGCGGAGGTCCGGCAGGAATGGCTGCGGCGCTTTCGCTTGCAGAAAATCACATAAACGACATTCTCATCCTCGAGCGTGACAGTAAGCTCGGCGGAATACTCGGTCAGTGTATTCATAACGGATTCGGGCTGCATACTTTTTCGGAGGAGCTTACGGGCCCCGAATATGCCGACCGTTACATCAAAATGGTGAATGACGCAAAGGAGAGCATTGCGTATCAGAATGATACGATGGTCATGGATATACAGCCGGTCGAAGGAGACGATCCGAGATATCCGGTAAAAGAAGTCACGGCTTACAGCAGCCGATACGGTAAGCAGCATCTTAAGGCAAGATCTGTCATACTGGCTATGGGCTGCCGTGAGAAGGCAAGAGGCGCTCTTAACATACCCGGATACCGTCCCGCGGGGATATACTCGGCCGGAACGGCACAGAAGTTTGTCAATACGGACGGACTTCATCCGGGACGTGAGGTTGTCATACTCGGATCGGGAGATATCGGCCTTATCATGGCAAGGCGCATGACACTCGAAGGTGCGAAAGTGAAGATGGTCGTTGAGATCATGCCGCACTCGGGAGGCCTGAAGCGTAACATAGTACAGTGCCTTGATGATTTCGGGATACCGCTGCTTCTTAATCATACGGTCACTAACATCTTCGGCAAAGACCGTGTCGAGGCGGTTGAGATATCAGAGGTCGACGAGAACTTAAAGCCTATAGACGGAACAGGGCAGGTCGTCAAATGCGATACGCTTCTTCTGTCGGTGGGCCTCGTACCGGAGAATGAACTGTCGCGAAACATGGGACTTGTTATGTCGGGAGCAACGCGCGGAGCCGTCGTGACGGACGATCTTGAGACGAGCTGCCCGGGAGTGTTCGCATGCGGTAACGTACTTCATGTTCACGATCTCGTCGATAACGTATCAAAGGAAGCCGCCGAAGCCGGAGCGCATGCGGCTGAGTATATAAGAAAGTTTGACGCAAAAGAAGAGGATCCGCTTCCGAAGCTTGATCCGGATTCCGAGCGTATGAAGAAGTTTGCGG
Source organism: Lachnospiraceae bacterium (assembly GCA_024698285.1). GTDB lineage: Bacteria > Bacillota > Clostridia > Lachnospirales > Lachnospiraceae > UBA2868. The sequence goes on from JAILRJ010000103.1 coordinate 71,558, forward strand.
CCAGGAACGCGACGAGAAACACGGCCAATCCGACCGGAACACAAACGGATGAGAACGGAAACAGCGTGCGCACGATCCCGTGTATAACGTGTCCGGCAGGCTGCATGATCAAGGTTACGTACAGGGACGGAAAGGTCTTGAATGTTACGGGCAACAGCTGCGATCGCGGCGATGCTTATGCCCGTGCCGAGGTAACGAATCCGGTTCGTATGATAACTTCGATCGTTATGACAGAGGGACTGTCTGATCCCGTTGTGTCGGTAAGGACAAAAGAGAGCGTTCCGAAGGATCTGACGGATGATATCATAAAGGCCATAAAGGCTGTAAAGGTAACAAAGCCTGTAGTTGTGGGCGACGTTATCATAGAGAATATATGCGGTACGGGAGTGGATGTTATAGCCACTTCGGAAGCGGAGGCGTAAATGGCTAAGGTTACCGAATACGGATTTGAATCAAAGGATGAGCGGCATACACACATACGTGCCGTAAAGTGGGAGCCGGATGACGGCAGGCCCGTGGCGGTACTTCAGATCGTCCACGGTATGCAGGAGTATATCGACAGGTACAGCGAGTTCGCAACTTTTCTGACCGAAAAGGGATTTGCCGTCTGCGGACACGATCATATAGGACACGGTATGTCCGTTGAGTATTCCGAGGACCGCGGTATCATGCACTGCGCCCGTCCGGATGATGTAATGGTTGATGACATGTACGCCCATTATGAGATGATCACCGGGATGTATCCGGACATTCCTTACTTCATCCTCGGCCACAGCATGGGTTCGTATCTTCTCCGCAAATACCTGTCGGTAAAATCACACCTTCTGGGTGATGTTAAAGGTGCGATAATAATGGGCACGGGAACAGAGCCGGACGGGGCTCTTATCGCGGGAAGGATCATATGCAATATCGTGGCAGCCGTAAAAGGAAGAGATTACCGGTCAAAGTTCATCCCGAAGCTTATGTTCAATTCCAATTATAAGCAGTTTGATATCACGGGCAAGGATCCCGAGAACAGCTGGCTCAGTAAGAACACCGAAAACGTGCTTGAGTTTCTTGATAAGTCAAAACCGATGAACAGGTGTGATTTTTCCGTTAACGGATACAGGATACTCATCTGTTCGACATGGTTTGACAACAGGATGTCAAACATCAGAAAGATGAATATGGATATCCCGGTCATATTTGTGTCTGGAGAGCTTGACCCTGTCGGAGCACTCGGTAAAGGTGCAGTAAAGGCTTACGAAAAGTTTAAGGCAGCGGGCGTAAAAGATCTGTCCATAAAACTGTACGAAGGCGACCGACATGAGATTCTGAATGAGACGGATCGTGAAATAGTGTATAATGATCTGTATGATTGGATGTTAAAGAGGTTCTGATTGAATATTGAGACCGTTGAAAACATCATAACACTTCTTGCGGTTATCATCGCACTTCTCGGGTGCCTTTTCCGGTACATCAACCTGCCGAAGAGAGGCTATCTGCTGCTGTGCGTCTATTTTCTTGCGATACTTTTGAGCGACTACTACTGGGCGGTATATACGCTCGTTATGGGCTTCAACCCGTCCGTTTCCGAACTGATCGCATATATGGGGTGGAACATCGGATATTTCGTCCTGATCTTTGTTGTCATAAATACGAGTCCGACCCGGGGGAGATTTTTCCATCCGCTGATGCTGATCCCGGTACCGCTCAATATCGTTCAGTTTCTGATCTATATAAAGTGGGGAGGATTCCTCAACAATCTCTGGTCGGTTACCCTTAATACGATCGTTGTATGTCTGTGTCTTGGAACACTTATCCATTACAAAAAAAACAAAGAAAACGGCGCTCATTTCCCGTATCTTCATACATTTTTGCTTGCTTATGAGACGGCGCAGTTTGCGATGTGGACCGTTTCATGTTATGTCAGGCCCGACGGCCTGAAGGATCCGTATCTGTATTTCGAACTGATCTTTTACGTTCTCGCGGCTGTGCTGCCTTGGGCACTCGGTCGTGACTATATAGCCGAAGGAGAGGTAATACGTGAAAAGGGATCCGATGAGATAAAGTTCCAGGTCAGGATAGAATCAATCGTCTTTTTTGTGATATTCGGAGTGTGCGCGGGCGGATATTATCTTGGCCTCTGGATGAGGAATTCACTTCCGGAGGGTACCGCCGAGGGTGATCTGTATAATATCATAGCGATCATGCTGTTTGTCCTGTCCATATTCCTGGAGCTTCTGATCCTTGCCGTCCTGTATGTTATCGCTCTGAGGTACAAGATCACAAGGGAAGACAAACAGAAAGCGATCAGTAACAGGCGTAACAGGTTCAATCTTATACTGACACTTCTGATAACGCTCGGTCTGATGATCTTTTCGGTTGTATACAATTCGCAGCTCTACTACGAAACGTCAGTTAACCGTATATATGAGAGCGGAGAGGACAAGTCGACAACGACGGCAAATGAGATATACAACTATCTGACATTTGCAAGCTCAACTCTTAAGGTTACTGCTGATACAGTCGATCTGATGGTTCAGAACGGTGACTCCCATGAGGCCATAGAAGCATATCTTCAGAACGAAACCGATAACTTAAAGAGCGATCTTGACGAAAACTTCACAGGTCTCTATGCATACGTTGATAACAGTTATATGGACGGACTCGGCTGGGTCCCTCCCGAAGGATATGATCCGACATCAAGAGACTGGTATAAATACATTACCTCAGCGGGAGGGCGAATGGTGATCGTTGCCCCGTATGTCGATGCACAGACGAACTCGATCGTCATCACCATAGGAAAACTTCTGACCGGATGCGGAACGGACAAAGGAAATGTTGTTGCACTTGACGTGATCGTCAATCATCTCCAGGATGTTACAAGCGCAGTCGATATCGGAGGGAAAGGCTATGCAATGATCCTTGACAGTGATGGGTTCATTGTGGCGCACAAGGATACGTCCAATAACGGAAAATACGTACAGGATGTTCTGGGACAGGACGTTTTTGCCACGCTTGAAGAAGCAAATGAGGGCACCGTAAATGTTGAAGTTGACGGAGAGGAATGCATGTTCTTCGTTAACCGTGTCATGGATCAGTGGTATGTCGTGATAGTTGTAGAACGCTCGGAACTTCTGTCGGATGTACGTTCACAACTTGTGATCAACGTTGTGGTATCGCTCGTGATCTTTGCGCTGATCTCGTTGTTCTATTATCTCGGATATAAGAACGAACAGGCCTACGGCAAGAAGGTCGAAGAGATGAAGGTCAGCAGACAGAAGCAGGAGTACGAAGCCGAAGTGCTTCGGCTCGAGAAGCTTGCTTCGGATGAGGCGAATAGGGCGAAGAGTGATTTTCTCGCAGATATGTCTCATGAGATCAGGACGCCTATTAATGCAATACTCGGTATGAATGAGATGATCCTGCGTGAGACGGCGGAGGCCGGAACGCTTGAGTACTCGAGAAATATCAAGAGTTCCGGAAGAAACCTTCTGCAGCTTGTAAACAGCATCCTCGATTTCTCCAAGATCGAAGACGGTAAGATGGAGATCGTTCCGGTAAGGTACAGCGTCAGCACGCTGATAACATATCTGATCAACTCCGTGCAGGACAGGGCCGCCGCCAAGAGTCTCGAGTTTAAAGTCAACATAGATCCCACCATCCCGAGCGAACTGTACGGTGATGATGCCAGGATAGATCAGATAATCCTGAACCTTCTGACAAATGCGGTCAAGTATACGCCGGAAGGAAGCGTTACGCTGAATGTCGAGCAGCTTGAACGAAGGGATGACATGATACTTCTATATGTCGAGGTCAAAGATACCGGTATCGGCATTAAGGAAAGCGACATGCATCGTCTCTTCGAGTCGTTCGAGAGACTTGATAAAGTCCGTAACCGTAACATAGAAGGAACCGGACTCGGGATATCCATAACAACCAAGCTCCTTGCGCTCATGGACAGTGAGCTCAAGGTTGAGAGTAAATACGGTGAAGGTTCATCGTTCTCGTTTGAACTGTGGCAGAAAGTTGAAAATGAGGAACCGCTCGGCGAGTACAAGATGGCATCGATAAGTGCCAAGGACTTCGGAACATATCACGAATCGTTCCGTGCTCCCGATGCCCGTATACTGGTTGTCGACGACACGAAGATGAACATTATGGTAGTCGTAAATCTTCTCAAGGAAACGAGGATGAAGATAGACACCGCGTTAAACGGGCGCGAAGCGATAAAACTTGCCGAGACGAATCATTACGACGTCATTCTGCTTGACCAGCGAATGCCCGGAATGGACGGCACGCAGACGCTCAAAGAGATACGTGCGCTTTCATCGGATCTTAATAAAGAGACACCGGTCATATGTCTGACCGCCGATGCCATAAGGGGCGCGAAGGAAAGATACATGGCGGAGGGATTTTCGGATTACCTTACAAAGCCTGTCGAGGGCCGTGATCTTGAGCGTATGCTTCTTGAGTATCTGCCTGCGGAGAAAGTTTCGAGAAATGCAGGGGGATCGGGAAGTGATTCGGAAGACTCCGGAAGCGTTTCGGATCCGGCGATCAATGTGCTTAAGAAGGCGGGGCTTGATACGAAAGAAGGAATGAAGTTCTGCGGAAACGATGAGAAGCTTTACAGGTCTCTTCTGACGGAGTTTGCGACCGAACACAGCCGCAAACGTCCGAAACTGGAACAGCATTACGGTAACAAGGAATGGAATGATTATTCGATACTGATACACTCCGTTAAGAGTTCGGCAAAGATGCTCGGCGCGTCAAAGCTGTCCGAAGTGGCGGCAGCGCTCGAGTCGGCGTCGAAGAGCAATGATGAGGCATTTATATTAAATGCTCACGATGATGCCATCAGAATGTATGATGAGCTGTCAAAGCTCATAAAAGATAACTTTGATGTACCCGATACACTGGATGACGGAGAGGACGATGAGGTTCTCGAGTTCGGACCGTCGGAATAATGAAAGGAACAAACATGAAGAAGATCACGATCGCGGCTTTATCGCTTACACTTTCAATGATCATGTGCACCGGAGTATATGCGGCTGTTGATACGATGCCTTCGGTGTCGGAGGATATGCTCGATCCGGGATATTGGACAAAGAATGTTCAAAAAGCGGATGAGGTACTCGCAGGCCCTGATATGATAAAGCGCCTTAATGCCTCATATTTGGCAAATCCCGACTGCAAGATGAACGATCTTGAAAACGAGGCTGAGGTGTTTGACGGTGAGGCGGCTAATCTTGCAAGATGGAAGAGTGCCATGACGGATCTTTCCGGATTTCTTGACGGTAAGCACTTTGATTCGGACGAGAATATACTCTCCGGTAAGACAGCGCTCGAGATCCTCAGTAATCTTGATGATCCGAACGCTTCCAAAGAACAGGAACTCCGTTACGGAATATGCGTTCACAGGACCGATGTCAGAGTATTTCCTACGGAGCGGATAATTGCCGACGATCCCGGAGACAATGATTTTGACAACGTTCAGAATTCCGGAATAAGAGTCGGAGAGCCCGTAACGATCCTCGGTGAGTCGGAAGACGGCATGTATTATTACTGCCATACGACATGCGTTTCCGGCTGGGTACGTGCCGAAGATATCGCGGTCTGCAAGGACAAGGAAGAGTGGAAGAAAGCGTGGGATTTTGATGACAGCAAAGTCATGGTTGTTACTTCGTCAAAGCTCCTGCTCGAAAAATCGAATACGAATCCCGAACTGTCGGGACTCATGCTCACGATGGGAACGGTACTCGAGAAGGTTATGCCGTATGAGTACGGCAAGATGATCACGAACCGTTCGACATATTACAACTATGCGGTATGGATTCCCACAAGGAATGACGAAGGAATGTACGAGAGAAAGCGTGCGCTTGTATCCGCACATCATGATATAAGCGACGGTTACAGACCGCTTACGTGCGCCAACATTGTCGGGCAGGCATATGAGATGCTCGGGGATGCATACGGATGGGGAGCTATGCTCTCATCGGCCGACTGCTCGTCTTACGTAAGGGACGTTTATAAATGCTTCGGACTGGAACTGCCTCGTAACACGACATGGCAGGCTGCAATGCCTGTTCTTAAATATGATATTTCTGTCGCAGATGACGAAGCCAAGAAGGAACTGTTTGATACGCTCGATCCCGGTGCGATCATGTTCTTTAAAGGACATGAGATGCTGTATCTCGGACATGAGAACGATAAGTATTACGTGATCAGTTCGACGAGTTCGATGATGTATCCGGGCGGAGACGATAAAGCGCGTATACGAAGCGTTGTCATAAATACGCTTGACGAGAGAAGGGCAAACGGCCATGCATGGCTTGCCGATCTTAATGAGGTGGCGGTTCCGTACGTTGAGAATGAGGAGAACCTCATGACTCCGGTATTTTCCACCGAGGAAAAATCACAGGATACCGGATCTGCGAATACGGATGGTGGCTCGACAGATACGGATGACGGTAAAAACCCGGATCTCGGATACGAAGAGATCGAGTTTGATGAGACATGGGAATATGCCGACAATTCAAAGATCAAGGACGGCATGGCAAGAATGTACCGCTCCGAGGCGAAGGACAGGAAAGACATAACGGTGTGCATCAATGCCGGTCACGGCACAAAAGGCGGGTCAAGCGTCAAGACGCTGTGTCATCCGGACGGAAGTCCGAAGATCGTGTCGGGAAGTACGGCTGCGGGTGCGACCGAGTCAACTGCGATATCGGACGGTATCGTTATGGGCGACGGTATAAGTGAGGCCGACGCAACACTCAAGGCAGCACTCGTCGTAAAAGAGGAACTGCTCAAGGACGGTTACGATGTGCTTATGATCCGCGAGATGGATGATGTTCAGTTTGATAATATCGCCCGTACACTGATCGCGAATAATTACGCCGATGTACATATCGCAATTCATTACGATTCGACTGATACCGATAAGGGTGCGTTCTATTGCAGCATACCCGATGATAAGGATTACAAAGAAATGGAGCCGGTAAAAACATACTGGCAGGAACACGAGAAGCTCGGAAAGAGTCTGATCTACGGATTGGGAAAAGCGGGGATACTTCCGTGGAAGTCGGGAGCCCTTGCGATGGATCTGACCCAGACGTCATACAGCACGATACCTTCGGTTGATCTGGAGATAGGCGATACCGCATCGGACCGCTCGTATGCGACACTTGTCAAAGTAGCGGAGGGTATCGTAAAGGGACTCGATTATTTCTATAAATGAAATTGACAACGATTTGCGGCTGGTATAAACTAACCTGGAAAGCAAAGGCGCTTCGGACCTGTCCGAAGTGCCCTTTTTTTGAGGCTGATTTTCAGGGTGATAAGAGATCATGGGAGTAAGAGAGGAATGCGGCGTATTCGGGATATACAGCCGTGACAACATACATGCCGCCCGTTACATTTATTACGGGCTGACCGCACTGCAGCACAGGGGGCAGGAGAGCGCCGGGATAGCCGTGTGCGATATGCGCGGACCTATCGGGAACATAAGCGCGCACAAGGATATGGGACTTGTGAACGAGGTGTTCCATCACGACATTATAGACAAACTTCGCGGAAATATCGGTATCGGACATGTACGTTATTCGACGGCGGGAGGCAGCACCAAAGAGAATGCGCAGCCGATATTCATCAATTACGCAAAAGGCACGATAGCGCTCGCTCACAACGGGAACATTACGAACATCGATACAATAAGAGATGAGCTGATAAGCGAGGGTGCGGTATTTACCGGCACCGCTGATTCGGAGGTCATCGCATACAGGATAGCCGAGGAGAGGATGCATACCGCGTCCATAGAGGAGGCGAGCGAGAATGTCGCGAAGCTTCTGAAGGGCGGATTCGCACTGCTGATACTGAGTCCGAAGAAGCTGATCGCCATCCGGGATCCGTGGGGATTAAA
>JAILRJ010000006.1:0-7350 GCA_024698285.1 Lachnospiraceae bacterium
GACTACAGGCAGCTTTGCTTTTTTGTTTCTTGCCATTGCGATAGGTTTCTCTTCGGGAAACGGTGTCGTAGTGGCACAGCATTACGGCGCAAGAAAAGAGGACATGGTCAGAATAACCGCATCCTCGGGTATACTGTTTCTTATGGGACTGGGGATCATATGTGCGGTTTTGGGAATAGTCACATCGGGACCGGCATACTCGTATTTTGTTAATGTTCCGGACAGTTTTTTTGATCTTACGATCATATATTTCAGAATATATTCGGTGGGACTGATATTCCAGTTCGGGTATAACATCTTCTCGGCTATACTCCGAGCTGTCGGAGACAGTGCGGCCACGTTATATTTCCTGCTTATATCGTCCGTGATAAACATTGTGCTCGACCTTCTGTTTGTTGCGTCGTTTCAATGGGGAGTTGCGGGCGCCGCGATCGCAACCGTTATTTCCCAGGCCGCATCATTTGTCGCGGCATACGTATATATGAGGAAGAAACATCCCGTATTCAGGTTCGGGATCAGTGAATACAAATGGGATCCCGAGATGGTAAAAAGAACGATACAGGTTGGTTTTCCCATTTCTCTTCAGCTGATCCTGGTATCCGTGGGATTCACGTTCATTCAGCGTGCGGTCAACGGATTCGGACAGGCCATGACAGCATCGTTTACCGTGGGTCAGAGAGTTGAGATGTATCTCAATCTGCCGGCAAATGCGTTCCAGACAACGCTTGCCACTTATACGGGCCAGAATGTCGGAGCAGGTAAGATAAAGCGCATAAAGACGGGAGCGATGCAGACCTTCGTACTGTCGATAGGACTGACGGTGATCATTTCCGCGCTTGTTTGGATATTTACCGAACCGATAATCGGATTTTTCGGGCTGAGCGACCTGGCAGCTGAATACTGTTTTTCCCATATCAGGGCAGTGGCTCTTATCAACCTGATACTGGCGGCGTATCTGCCGCTCTTTGGAGTGTTCCAGGGCACGGGACACAGCGGGCTTCCGACCGTGATCGCCTGCGGTGCGCTCGGGACCCGACTTATCATGACTTATCTGTTCAGGTACAGTTCGTTTATGGGATATAAGGTAATCTGGCTGAACGGGTATTACGGCCTCGGAGTGGGATTCATGATCACATGGGCATTCTATCTTTCCGGGGTATGGAAAAAGGGACTGAAAATAAAAGGAGGAAGTGAAGCATGAGTATCGACCACAGAAAGGTGAATAAGAATATCAGATTTACCGATGAAAGCGGAGAACCGCTGTCGTGTCGCAGAATAAAGATCAGCCAGAATAATCACTCGTTCCTGTTCGGATGCGGAGCGTTTGATTTTATCCCTTATGTATCTGATGAAACAGATGAGTATAAGAAGCTTACGGACAGCTGGCTTGAGATATTCAATTATGCCACTCTTCCTTTTTACTGGGGTATGTATGAACCCGAAGAAGGTAAGCCTGATCATGACAGACTCATGAAGACGGCACAGTATCTTAAGAGTAAAGGGGTCAAGGTTAAAGGACATCCTCTGTGCTGGCATACCGAATGTGCAGACTGGCTGATGAAATACGATAACGAAACGATCCTGAAGAAACAGCTTGATAGGATAGACAGGGAAGTGTCCGGATTTGCCGGTACAATTGATATGTGGGATGTCATTAACGAAGTCGTTATCATGCCTGTCTTCGACAAATATGATAATGCGGTGACAAGAATATGCAAGGATAAGGGACGCATAGGTCTTGTAAAAGAAGTGTTTGCAAGAGCTCATGAGAGCAATCCTGACGCGATACTCCTGCTCAATGATTTTAACACCTCGATAGATTATCAGATTCTTATCAACGGCTGCCTGAATGCCGGGGTTCCGATAAGCGCCATAGGGATCCAGTCGCACCAGCATCAGGGATACTGGGGAAAGGAAAAGCTTGAAGAGGTTTTGGACAGATTTTCCAATTTCGGACTTCCCATCCATTTTACGGAGAATACGATCATATCGGGCGAACTCATGCCGCCGCACATTGATGACCTGAATGACTGGCAGGTTGACATATGGCCTACGACTCCCGAAGGAGAGAAGCGTCAGGCCAAAGAGATAGAAGAAATGTACAGGATACTGTTTGAGCACCCGCTTGTTGAAGCGATAACTACTTGGGATTACAGGGACGGAGCCTGGCTTAACGCTCCGAGCGGATATGTCAGGAAGGACAATTCACTCAAGCCTTCATATAAAATGCTTAAAAAGCTCGTAAAGAAGGAATGGTGGACGGATACAGAGATCGTGACAGATAAGAACGGTCGGGCTCAGGTTGAGGCCTTTAAAGGCGACTACGATATATGCTGTGATGATCTTTCAACAAAAGCAAGTCTTACGGACAATTCAGATCAGGTTCTTAAGCTTGCAAGATAATTTAGATCGGACCGATCAACAGACAGGAGGTATGTTATGGCTACAGTTTATGATTTTACCGTAAAGGACAGAAAAGGTAATGAAGTGGATCTTAAAGATTATGAAGGGAAGGTTCTTCTGATCGTCAATACCGCCACCGGATGCGGCTTTACTCCGCATTATGAGCCGCTTGAGGCGATGTATGACGATCTTCGGGACAAAGGATTCGAGATCCTCGATTTTCCCTGTAATCAGTTCGCCAATCAGGCACCGGGATCGGAAGAGGAGATACACGAATTCTGTACGATGAAGTTCGGAACGAAGTTTCCTCAGTTTGCAAAGATCAACGTGAACGGAGATGATGCGGATCCGCTCTTTGCGTATCTTGCGGAACAGAAACCTTTTTCCGGATTCGGCAGAGGGCTTAAGAATGCGGCCCTTAAAAAGTTTACCGAGATGAACAATAAAGCGTTCGGCAACAAGGCATACATCAAGTGGAACTTCACCAAGTTCCTCGTCGACAGAGAGGGGAAGGTCATCTCCCGCTTTGAGCCGACCGAAGATATGGACAAGGTGAGAAAGGCAGTAGAGGAAGCGCTTTAGGCACAATCTCTGATGCTCTTTATAGGGTACATACACAATGCGGTAAGAAAGAGGCATATGCCGGCGATCTGAACAACGATTGCCGAGCCTCTTCCTACCCCGAGTCCGGTAGATCTTCCGAGTGCATCGGCTGCAACGCCGGATATCGCATAAGCGACCACATATCCCATCTGAGAGAGAAAACCGATCAGTCCCCACGCACGTCCCTGAACCTCATCCGGGATATTGGTCCTTGCCAGATAATCGAGACTGTTGTTTGCAAACGGAAGTGCCGCAAAGAACAGAAATCCGAAACAGCATATCAATATGATGTTCTCATACATTCCGAATCCGAACATGAATACACCGGCCAGTGCCAGCGCGAGTATTAGGACTCCGACGTAGTGTTTCTTTATCCCCCTGATCCCCAGGATCAATCCGCTTACAAGCATTCCGCATGCGCAGACAGTTTCGGAGATCCCGAGTGTAGCCGAATCGGAAAAAGAGAGGATAAGAGGCTCCGCAAGTATCTGAAACATTCCCATAAACATGGTGATGACAGATGACACGATGACAAGTATAAAGATCCCTTTTTTGGCCCGGATGGCTTTCCATCCTCCTTTGATGCTCTCGGCAAAAGATTCCCTGCTTTCGATAATACTTGCACCGATTCCTTTTCTGACAACAGCGGCACTTATGACCGTCAGGAAGAACGTACATATATCGATAACAAGCAGCAGTTTGACATCGCTGATCGTCAGCAGGAATCCCGCGATCACCGGCGAGAAAAGATATCTTGCGCTTCCTGCAAGGGATACGAGTCCGCTTGCCCTGGAATATTCCTCCTTTGTAAGAAGGTCCGTGATCGTGGCACGAAATGACGGCTCAAGCAGGGCGGAGAACACGGCGCTGATAAATACTCCGATACATATCTGAGGAAGACTCGCACCGTCTCGCATCATACACACAAGGATGTATATAATACCGAGTGCGGAGAATCCGTCACCGATCATCATGAGAAGCCGGCGGTCATATCTGTCTGCCAGAACTCCCGCCGGTACGCTCAGAAGAAGAGTCGGAAGGAATCCGAGGAGAGTTACGACAGCCATGTTCGCGGCACTGCCGGTCAGCCTGAATATATACACTCCAAGACCGAAGCTTGTCAGTCCGCCGCCGATGGACGAGATAAGCTCTCCCGTCCAAAGCAGCAGGAATTTTCCAAAATTACTCTTTCTTTGCATTATCATCTTCCTCTTGCTTTTCCAAAAGTCTTCCCACGTGATCCGTTTCAAAGAACATCTTCTTGTTAGTTAGAACGACAATGCCTGACGCAAGGAATACAAAGAACGTTTCTATAATCTTTGTTTCGGGTGTCATTGCGATCTTCTCCTGCATAATGTTAAGGAAGAGATGGAAGATGATCGTTGCGAGCATACTTCTGTTGTTCCTGACGTATACCCACGTCTGCAGAAAATCAACCGCGACGGCACTTATCAGAAAGTTCAGCACATATACGATTCCGAGTTCCTTCAGGCCGTAGTGGTATGTTCCGGGTATCCAGAAGAGCGGAATATGCCAGCATGCCCACACACATCCGAATATAACGGATTCCTTGAACCAGTTGTGGTAATAACCCACGGCATCTTCTCCGTAACCTCTCCAGCCGAGCTCCTCGATAACGGAGGCAAGAAGTATGGTCAGAAGTGCCGATGTTCCGCCTATCGAGAACGAAAATCCGTCCGTGAACGAGAACTGCTCGGCAGACCCTCCAAACAGCACGGATGTTCCGATGGAACAAACAACGATCACTCCGAATACGAGTACCGGCAGAAGAATATACAGCGGCTTGATCCTGTAGAATCCGACTATCTTTCGCTTAAGGTCGGATATGAGCATCCGGTTCTTTGAAGTGAGCACGGTTACGACTGCGGTTGCAGCGGGCATTATGAGTCCGAGCAGCATGAATAAGAATAAAAGCGGTGTGTTTTTTTTGAACAGTAAAGCGATGATCCAGAATCCCCATGTCAGGGCGAATACGATCGCATAGAATTTTTTCGGTTTATATACGTAGTGTTCCATTTTGATCTTCCTTTCCTAAATAAATATGAGATCAGTGCAGTATCAGTTCCTTTACAAAACTCATTGTTCCGGGAGTTGCGCCAAGCAATTTCTCGACAAGGTCTATAAAGACCTCTATGTCATTACCGGTAAAGCTGTAGTCATCAAAAAGGGTATTGCTGACGATCAGTATCATCCTCACGCGTTCGAATACGTTATCGCAGTTGAAGATCCCTTCACTGATACCTTCTTCAACAACCCGGGATACGAGCGGTGCAACCGTTTCTATGATCCTATGTCCCACCTTGTCATGCATGAGCACGTTTTCGGGACGGTTAAGCGTATCGCCGATCTCCTGCTCGTTTTGCGCCGGACGAAAAGATGATATGATCCCGACTACCTTTTGAGGTATCGGAATGTCGGCTTCAAGAATGTGCTTCGCATTTTCCGCCTGTGTGGCGATCATCATCATACATACTTCCTCAAGCATCTGTTCCTTGCTTTCGAAATAGTAGTAGTAAGTTCCTTTGGCGATTCCCGCCTCTTCGATGATCGTGTCGACACTGGTGTTCTCATATCCTTTCGAGAGAAACATGTCGTATGCGATCTTCAGCAGTTCCTGTTTTCTTTTTTCTCCCTTTTTCATGGCGCTTTCCCCTTTCTCGACTACCGGTCGGTTTTAGTATATGACCACTCGTGATCGTTGTCAAGAACTTTTTCGACTAACAGTCGATTTTTTCATTTCGTGTGATTTTTTCACAAATTTTTCTTCTTTTATATGTTGACATTAAATATGGGCGGTGGTACAGTATGTACAGATGTTAGCACTCTAACGAGTCGAGTGCTAACAAAGATCTCAAGGAGAGAGGAAGCAGCCTTGACGCTGGATGACAGAAAGAAAAAGATACTTCTGGCCATAATAAAGACCTATCTTGATACGGGCGAACCCGTCGGATCAAGGACGATATCCAAGATAGAAGGTCTGGATTTAAGCTCGGCGACGATACGAAACGAGATGGCTGACCTGGTTGAGATGGGATATATACTGCAGCCCCATACATCCGCAGGTCGTATTCCTTCCGATAAAGGATACAGGTTCTACGTTGACCAGCTGATGTCCGAAAAAGAACAGCAGCTCGAAGAACGTGAGCGCGAAACGGACGAGATGAAAGACATGCTCGTGGAGAAGGCCGACAAGATGGAACGCCTCCTTAAGCAGGTGGCCAGGAGCCTTTCGGTGAACACGAACTACGCTGCGATGATCTCGGCGCCCAGATATAACATCAACCGCCTCAAGTTTATACAGCTTTCGAGAATGGAGGCCAACCGGATCGTAGCGGTCATTGTCGTTGAAGGCAATATGATCAAGAATCAGATCATAGATATAGAAGAACCGATCGATGACGAGACGCTTTTAAAACTCAACATGCTGCTTAATACCACGCTTAACGGTATGGCGATCGAGGACATCAATCTTTCGATCATCAGCAAGATGAAGCAGCAGGCGGGCGAACAGGCAGGAATCATTTCCGAGGTCATTGATGCGGTAGCCGAATCGATCAAGGCCGATGAGGACCTTGAAATATATACGAGCGGTGCGAATAATATCTTTAAATACCCCGAGCTTGCGGATAACGAGCGTGCAAGTGAGATCATAACGGCATTTGAAGAGAAGAAGCAGCTGACGGATATCGTTTACGAGACCCTGTCCCATTCGGACGAAAAGGGTATTCAGGTATACATCGGAGAGGAATCCCCGGTAGAGAACATGAAAGACTGCAGTGTCGTGACGGCAACTTACGAGCTTGGTGAGGGCATCCACGGAACGATAGGAATAATCGGACCGAAGAGAATGGATTATGATAAGGTTCTCAGTACGATGAAGAAGCTCTCCAATGAGCTTGACAGTATATTTAAGAAGACTTGAAGGAGAAGAAATTGAGTAACGAAGAAGGAATGAAGATCGATATCGAATCACCCGAACAGTTCGAGGAGGATGTAGAGAAGATCCTGGAGGAGGCCGAAGAGAAGGCCGGAAACAAGAAAGATAACAAAGAGGAGCCTGCCGAAGAAGTAACTTCGGAAGAATCCGCAGAAGAAACACCCGGGGAACAGCCTGAGGAGCCGGACGGAGAGTCTGAAGCGGACGATAAGAAAAAGCATCACGGCAAGAAGGATAAGAAGAATAAAAAAGATCCCCGTGATGAGAAGATAGCGGAACTCGAGGATCGGGTAAAGCGCCAGATGGCTGAGTTCGAGAACTTCAGAAAGCGTACCGATAAGGAAAAATCACAGATGTTTGATATGGGCGTCAAGAATGTGGTTGAG
>JAILRJ010000013.1:0-8257 GCA_024698285.1 Lachnospiraceae bacterium
TGGTTTTTGTGATTATGAGGAGGTGTAATTATGCTCTCATACGAAGATGCAAGAAAAATAGGTGTAAATGCTTGTATAGATAAGATTGGACGCGAATTTGTAAATAAGCACAAAGATACATTTTGCGCGGCAGATGAGGACAGGGGTGATCATATACGTTGCTTTGTTGGCGTAAGTGATAAGCCGCTGCCTAATATGGATAATGAGTTGGTTCTTACATCGGATGATCATTTTCCGTATATAGCACGATGTACGGTTGCATATAGTGATGGAAAAATCTCATTTCTTGAATGTGTTTTACCGGACGAAGTTATTTGAAGCAGTCCGGGATTTCGGTAACGCCTCTTGCGCGGCAAAGAGCCGACGAAGCACCGGTGTACGAAAGCGGCTTGCCGTCGATATCGGTGACCGTGCATCCCGCCTCTTCGGCGATTAGCGCCGCAGCCGCATAATCCCATATCTGGATCTTTAGTTCGAAATAAAGGTTGCATCTGCCGAGCGCAACACAGCACATGTCCCATGCCGCGGTTCCCGAGCGGCGCAGGTCAACACAAAGCGGCAGCAGTCTTCTTGCGATGTCAAACGTGCGATCCTGCAGTTCCGTGTAGTACGGAGCCGTGCCAAAGACCGCGAGTGAATCTGAAAGCGGCGCATCCGACGACATGATCCGCTCATCGTTCATATATGCGCCCTTCCCCGCCTCAGCGGCGAAAATCATATCATCAAACGGATCATATATCACCCCGATGTATGGCCTGCCGTCTTTTAAAAGCGCGATCGAGACGACCGAAGGACGGTAAGAATATATGTAATTCGAAGTGCCGTCGATCGGATCGAGAACGAATACGTATCCTTGCTTCATCTTTTCGGTGAATTCGTCCTGCCCGTCCTCCTCACCGAGGAACTTTGCTTCGGGAAGAATGTACCCGAGCTTTTCGATGAGGAATCTCTGAATCCTCTCGTCCGTCTCGGTGCAGAAGTTGGAGTGACCGCTTTTGGCCATGATCTTCGGATCGCATGCCTCGAGCATTATGGCACCGGCTTCTCTTGCGATTGTTTGTATCTGTTTGCTTAGCATGACATTATTATATATGATTTTCCCCGAAAGGGGGTTATAATATTTGCGTTGTTTGTAAATCAGGAAGGAGCGTGGGCCTTGTATAAGGTGCGATTGTACTTAAGAAAATACGAAAAAACGTTGAAAAATCTGTCATATAGTGCTATAATTATGACACTTAAGAAACAGTTTTACGGAAGGAAGTTAGTATGCAGGTAGGCGCTGTTAGTATGGCAATGCCGACGCCGTACATCTACAATACGAATACGGTTAACAGGGCTTCGATGAACAAGATCAAGCCGATCGAGGAAGATCTTCTTGAAGCCAAGACGGATTTTTCCGACCTTGCCAAAGAGGAGAATGTGAATCCTTTGGCAATGGGTGAGACGAAGGATTTTGCAAGCGTTTTGGATATGCAGATGCAGACAGGGTTCCAGAATGCCGCAAGACTCGGGCTGTATTGATAAGGACTGTATAGTATGAGGCGAGACAGAGGTCTCGCCTATTTTTTTTGACATAGAGGGAAATGGATCATGATCGATGTACTTTCGGTTGAAAACATGAGAAAGAGCGACGCTGATACGATCGAAAAGGGAACTTCGGGCCGCGAACTTATGATGCGGGCCGCAAAGGGCGTATACGAGAGCGTGAAGGAACAATGCGGCGGTCATTGGAAAGCGCCCGTTGCGATCGTATGCGGCAGCGGTAACAACGCCGGCGACGGATATGCCATTGCACTGCTGCTTAAAGATGACGGAGTCGACTGCAGCGTGTTCTGTGTCTGCGACAGGTTCTCGGATGACGGGAGATATTATTACGATAAATGTGTTGAGGCCGGGGTGAAGATCATTGAGAAAACGGTGAAGGGTCCGGATCCCCAAGAAGGAAGTTATGTTAACTTAACCGGATATAATACCGTCGTTGACTGTATGCTCGGAACCGGGTTTAAGGGCGAGGTAAGACCGGAGCTTAAGAGCGTGATAGAGGCGATCAATGCGAGCGGAGCATTTGTAGTAAGCGTTGATATCAACAGCGGCCTTAACGGGGATACGGGTATGGTATATACATGTGTCAGATCGGATTTGACCGTTTCGGTCGGTGGCTTCAAACCCGGCCATTTCCTTAATATGGCGAAGGATGTCATGAAGGATAAGGTAAACGTGGATATAGGGATCAGGCCGGTCGATGAGCCGTATAAACTGACAGAGTCAGAGGATGTTGCGGCGCTTATCGGGACGCGCTCCAATTATTCCAACAAGGGTACATACGGATATACTGCTCTTATTGGCGGGAGTACGAGATACAGCGGTGCGATAAGGCTTGCTTATCTTGCAAACGCCGCGATGAGAAGCGGGGCCGGAGTGGTCAAGGTTGCACTGCCGTCTTCTCTGGTACATGATGTGGCGCCGCATATTCTCGAGTCGACATTGTTTCCGTTGAGCTATTCCAAAGTTATGTCAACCAACACAAATGACGATTTGAACAGGGAAGATTTCGGAGTCGCATATGTTCCCGAAGAGATAGACGAACTTGTTTCTAATGTGAAGACGGTCGCGTTCGGTATGGGTATCGGAACCGGTGACGGGGCATCAAAGATATTGGAGCATCTCATTATGAAGTTTTCCAGAACTCTCATAATAGATGCCGACGGACTGACGATACTGTCGAAGACGGACAAAGATATTATTGGAAGCAGCAAGGCAAGGATCGTTCTGACACCGCATATAAAAGAATTCTCAAGGCTTTCCGGACTTGAGATTTCACAGATACTCGAAGATCCGATAGGACATGCCCGCTCATACGCGAAAGAGTGCGGCGTAGTATTGCTCCTTAAGGGGCCTTCAACGATCGTTACGGACGGCGACAGGGTTTACATCACCGACAGAGGATGCGCGGGTATGGCTACGGCAGGGTCCGGGGACGTTTTATCAGGTATCATCGCTGCCGTATGTTCATATAGCGAGGATAAGTGCCTTGCGGCTGTTGCGGCCGCTTATATAAACGGGGCAGCGGGCGAGCTTGCCGAAGAAAGAGTCGGGGCCGTCAGCATGATCGCAGGCGACACGGTGGCAGCTATCCCGGAGGTCATAAACAACAATATATTCAAATGTGTGTGACAAAAAACACAAGATGTGGTAAAATACTTTGAAACATAAAGTATTTTTTTATAGGAAGTGTTATAAGAAGTGCCTGAGGAAGCTAAGGGCCAGGGTTTTATCAGGAAAATATGTGCTTTCATTGTGGACAAGAGGAATCTGTTTTTCCTCTTGTTTGCTCTGCTGGCGATATTTTCCGCTTTTTCAAGAAACTGGGTTCGTGTAGAAAATTCTTTATCATATTATCTGCCTGATACAACGGAGACGAAAAAGGGCATCGATCTGATGGCCGATGAGTTCACAACATACGGAAGCTGTACCTTCATGGTTGCGAACGTTTCATACGAGCAGGGAGAGAGACTGGCCAACAGTATCAGATCGATGGACGGCGTATTTTCCGTCGATTATAAGGATACCGCGGAGTACTACAACAACGCATCCGCAAAGTTCAAGGTCACATTCGATTATCCCGAGGACGATGAGCAGTGTCTAGTCATTCAGGACAAGATCAAAGACTATCTGCGCAATAACGATTACTATCTCGACACGAGCCTCGGCGACGTACAGGCTGAGCTGATCGCAAACGAGATGGTTACGATCTCTGCGATAGTCGTTGTGATCGTGCTCGGAGTTCTACTGATCACGACGGAAGCCTATGCCGAGATACCCGTACTTCTCATAACGTTCGGCGGTGCGGCGGTCCTTCAGACGGGAACGAACTTCGTGTTCGGAACGATCAGTTACGTTTCCAATTCCGTCACAATTGTCCTGCAGCTCGCCCTTTCGATCGATTATGCGATCATATATCTGAACCGGTACAAGGAAGAACATGCAACCCTTGAACCGCGCGAGGCTGCGATAATCGCGCTGACCAAGGCAATCCCCGAGATCTCGGGAAGTTCCCTTACAACAATAGGCGGTCTGATTGCCATGACTTTCATGCAGTTTAAGATGGGTCCCGATATGGGTATCGTTCTTATCAAGGCCATCATCTTAAGCCTTGTTTCCGTGTTCCTTCTTATGCCCGGCGTGATCATGCTTTTTGCGCCGCTCATGGAAAAATCCAAACACCGTAACTTCATCCCCAAGATAACCGCGATCGCAAAGTTTGACTATAAGACACGATTTTTCATCGCTCCGATATTCGTTGCGGTCATAATCGTTGCGTTCTTCATTTCCAACAAATGTCATTATGCATACGGTTACAGCAGCATCACTCCGCCGATCAAAAACGATGTGCAGATCGCGCAGGAAATGATCAAGGACAACTTTGATTCGAAGGCCTTCGTTGTCGTTGTTGTTCCCGCAGGTGATTACGATAAGGAGAAAGCCCTCCTTGCCGACTACGAGGAAAGAGATGAGGTCGATCATGCGATGGGCCTGTCGAATACCGAAGCGCTCGGCGGATATACGCTGACCGATAAGCTGACACCGAGACAGTTTTCCGAACTTATCGATCTTGATTACGAAGTTGCTGAGCTTGTATATACCGCGTATGCAATCGATGACAAGGATTACGCGAAGGCGGTTAACGGCCTTTCCGATTACAAGGTTCCCCTGATCGATATGTTCATGTTCGTTCACAAGGAAGTCGAAGAGGGCTATGTGACGCTTGACGACGAGACGAGGAAAACACTCGACGACGCATATAAGCTTATGAACTTTGCCAAGACGCAACTGCAGGGAGAGAACTACGTGCGTATGATGGTATACCTCGACATGCCCGAAGATGAGCAGGATAAGATATACAGCTTCATAGACGAGATGCACACGATCGCCTACAAGTATTATGACGAGTGCCTTGTCTGCGGCGAGAGCGTCAGTGAATACGATCTGAAAAAATCATTCGGCAGGGATAATCTTGTCGTTAACATAGTCTCCATTCTGGCCGTACTCGTTGTTCTGCTTTTCACGTTCAAGTCCGCCGGAATGCCGGTTCTCTTGATCGCGGTCATTCAGGGAAGTATATGGATCAACTTTTCGGTTCCGACCGTTATGCATGATGATATTTTCTTCATGAGTTATTTGATAGTTTCGTCCATTCAGATGGGAGCGAATATCGACTATGCGATCGTTATCGCGAGCCGTTATACCGAACTTCGTCAGACGATGGGACGAAGAGATGCGATCATCGATACGATGAACCTGTCGTTCCCGACTATCGTTACGAGCGGACCCATGCTCGCTCTTGCGGGAATCACAATAGGAAGACTTACGTCGGATGCGGCTATCTACAACATCGGACAGTGTATCGGCCGCGGTACGATAATATCGATCTTTATAACTTTATTCGTACTGCCGCAGATCCTTCTTGTCGGTGATACGATCATCAGTAAGACCGCATTCGTTATGAACATGCCGCTCAGGAACATGAACGCCACGGGACTTATCCGTGTTGATGGTGCGATAAGCGGTCGCATAAACGGTAACGTGACCGGTAGGATCTCCGCGATCATCCGCGGTGATGTTTCGGCGTTCATAGATTCGGGCAATCTCCAGGTGCTGAGCGATGATAAGGATGCGCCGATACCGCCGGAAGTCGAGAACAACATGCAAAGTGAGGAAATTGCTGTTTCCGAAACCGGGAAAGAGATTGCAGATTCCGATACGGCACCTTCAGAAGATGATACGGGGAAGGAGGGAGAAAACGATGAAGAAAAAGCATAAGATACTCCCTGCCCTCATATGCCTTCTTGCGCTTGTGCTTGCGGATCCTTATGTCGCATATGCGGAAAAGGATGAGCCCGAGACCGCTTCAAAGACGATAAAGATCACGACGAAGAGCGGTAAAGATGACGGCAATAATGCCGACGAGGAAGATCTCGGTCCGGGCGAGAGATCCAAGGAGGACGAAGAAAATCACGTAGAAAAAGAAGACGGCAACTCCGAGAAGACAGGCAACTATCTCATTGAACGGATGGATGTTACCGAGATGACGGAAGTTCGTATCGGCAGTTACGAGGACTGGATAGACTTTGCCAAAAAGTGTACGCTCGATACGTGGTCTGTCGACAAATATGTAGTGCTCACCGATAACATCGATTTCAATATGAAGGAGTTCGTTCCCGTTCCTTTTTTTGCCGGAGTTCTCGATGGTAACAAAAAGACAGTTAACAAAGTCGCTTTTACAGGTGAGGACAATTATGTCGGACTGTTCTCAAAGACGGCACCGACGGCGGTCATAAGGAATCTAAACGTTATCGGTGTCATGAAGCCTACGGGTAAGCCGTTTAACATCGGCGGAATTGTCGGTGACAACTCCGGTATGATCGCAAACTGCAAATTCGAGGGATACGTTGAAGGTTATGATTACATCGGAGGTATTGCGGGATACAACGGATCGACCGGTATAATCTCGGCATGCTTTGCCACGGGTAAGATCACGGGCCTTCATCATGTCGGCGGTATGTGCGGAACCAACGTAGGCCTTGTTACGGGATGCAGTTCCAAGGCTGATATCAATACGGTCACGAAGGAAGTCGAGACGGGTATCAAGGATATCAAAGTCGAGGAGTTGTTCACTTCGCTTATCAACGAAGGAAAACAGAACGATCAGAAGATGTCGATCAGATCGTCGAACAATCCCGTTGATATTGGTGGTATCGTCGGCCACAACACCGGAGAGATCAGTTCATGCGTGAATGAATCGACGGTCGGATACGAGCATGTCGGATACAATGTCGGAGGTATTGCGGGGCGGCAGTCCGGTTATGTACACGATTGTGATAATAAAGGAAAGCTTCAGGGACGTAAGGATGTCGGCGGTATAGTCGGTCAGGCTGAACCTTACATCAGACTGGATCTTGATTCGGATGTTATCGCGCAGATCAGTAAAGCGATAAGCACTCTCCACGACTCCGTCGAAAAGACGATCAATGATACCGACAGTTCCTCGGGCACCGTATCCGCAAGACTGAACGTTATTAAGAACTTTGCCGATAACGCACTTTCGGATACGGGTTATCTTGCCAATTCGACGCAGGATTACGTGAACGGTGTAGTCGGTGCGACAAATGAGATAGTCGGAAGGATAGAGTATGTCGTTTCCGAGACGAGCAGCGATGAAGGTCCGATGAAGGATGTCGAGGATGCGGGAAGGCATCTTCGCGAGACCGCAGAAAATCTCGAAGAGGTCGTTGGAGATCTTGATATAGACAATTATATGGAGGACGGCGAAAGAGAGGCATACGACGCTGCCAAGAAGAATCTTGCGAAAGCAACGGATGAGTTCGCGGGATATTCCGATATGGATTATTATGAGCAGCTTACAAACAACGGGACTGAATTAAATCCTGCCGGGCCCCTTCCGAATCGTCCCACGCGCGAGCAGATAATTCAGGCGGAAAAGGATGCGATCGATAACGGTGGTAAAACAGAGGCTGATCTTGCGGGATACCAGGATAAAGCGATCACTTTTGCCAATACCGTATATAAAAACAAACACGCTAATCGCAGTTATGCCGAAGATATGGAATCCTATTCCGGAACGATAGCAAGGTCGGTCATAGATCATTCCGATGAGATGATCGACGATGTAGAAGAGGACAGTCAGGAAGCTCTCAAGGAAGCCAAGAAGATGGCCGGAGACTTAAGGGACGCCGGAAAAGGTATGAGAAGCATCCTTAAGAGTGTTGCCGAAAAGGGGGCTGTAAGGTTCCCGCAGCTTTCCGAAGAATACAGGATGCACACGAACAGCCTTGTTGCGAACATACAGGGCATGAGCGACAATCTCGGATTTCTTAACAACGAGATGAGAGGATCGACCGAGACCGTCTGCAACGATCTGGAAGGTGTGAACGATGATTTTTCATCTCTTCTTCTTCTCATGACGGATGCCATGGACGGCGCACTCGACATGGACTATTCGGAAGTGTTTGAGGATGAGAGTGATGTTGTCTGCGAGGAAAGCGTGGACGCCACAATTACGAAGTGCGATAACAGCGGAAGCATATACGGTGATATTGATACGGGCGGTATAGCGGGAACGATGGCCCAGGAGTATGATTTTGACCTTGAAGGTGATATTACCGGGGTCAAAAATGCCGCCAAGAAGTCAACGTACAGGACCAAATGCGTTTTAAGAGACAATGTCAACCGCGGCTTC
>JAILRJ010000087.1:0-11916 GCA_024698285.1 Lachnospiraceae bacterium
CAACCCTCTGCCCCGGTGTTTACTGCAACAATCGTGAGAATTACAAAACGGTTTCCGAAAATACATTCTCGGATGTTCTTACGGCTCCCCTTTCCACATTCGCCGCAGACGTTGACACCGCAAGCTACGCTAATCTTCGAAGGATGATAAACGACGGATACGGCCTTCGCGACATCCCCTTCGGATCGATCCGCACCGAGGAACTCGTAAACTACTTCGATTACAACTATAAGGCTCCCGGACGCGGTGACATGTTCGCTGTAAACGCCTCCATCATCGACTGCCCCTGGAATGATGAGACAATGCTCGTAAAGCTCGGTATCAAAGCTAGAGAGCAGCATGACTGTGCTGATATTCCGTCAAACGTGGTATTTCTTATAGATGTATCGGGATCAATGAACGATTATGACAAGCTTCCTCTCCTTCAGATGGGATTTGACATGCTCGTCGACGATCTCGACAGGAACGATCGCGTATCGATAGTTACATACGCATCAGACTCACAGGTTGTTATCTCCGGCGTACCCGGAAACGACCATTCCGCGATCAAGAGAGCCATCAACAGCCTTTCGGCATCAGGTTCGACCAACGGCGGACAGGGAATCAAGACCGCATATAAGCTCGCGGAGAAATATTTCATCGAAGGCGGCAACAACCGCGTGATAATGGCAACGGACGGCGATCTCAATGTCGGAATAACATCCGAAGATGAACTTGAAGAGCTGATCTCACGGAAAAAGGAAAGCGGAGTATTCCTCTCCGTACTCGGCTTCGGAACAGGCAATTATAACGAAGCAACTCTCGAAACACTCGCTGACAAGGGTAACGGCAACTATTCATACATCGACTGCCTTGCAGAGGCTAAAAAGGTCCTCATTGACGAATTCAACTCAACACTCTTCACGGTAGCCAAGGACGTCAAGTTCCAGATAGAGTTCAACCCTAAATACGTGTCAGAATACCGCCAGATAGGTTATGAGAACCGTCAGATGGCATCAAAGGATTTTAACGACGATACAAAGGACGGCGGCGAGATCGGAAGCGGACATGAAGTGACCGTTATGTACGAGATCAAGCTTAACGACAACGAGACAGACGACAAGGAAACTCTCCGCTATCAGAAGGCCAACCTTTCGGAACTTGCACAGGACAGCGACGAATGGATGATGTTATCTCTTCGCTACAAAGAGCCCGATGAGGACGAGTCAAAGCTCATGACTTTCCCCGTAAGCAAAGAATGCTACACGAGCCGCCCGAATTGTGATACACTTTTTGCAGCATATGTTGCCGAGTGCGGAATGATCTTAAACGAAAGCGAATATGTCGGTGACCTTGATATCAGGGACGTTAACAGACAGCTTTCAAAGCTCTCTCTCGACGACGAATACAAGGAGGAGTTCGCACAGCTCATCAAGCAGCTGTGATCACAGGACAGGATGCAGGATTACGAGATCGTGGACCTTTACTGGGCCAGAAACGAGGATGCCATAACTCAGACAGGTATCAAATACGGGCGCTACTGCCGCAGGATCGCTATGAACATTGTGGCAAGCGAGGAGGATTCCGAGGAATGCGTTAACGATACATATATGTCGGCCTGGGATTCCATGCCTGAAGAGCGCCCCGATCTCCTGGCCCCGTTCCTGGCCGCGATCACCCGTAATCATGCACTGGACCTTTACAGAAAAGCTCACTCCCAAAAGCGCGGCGGCGGACAGATAACCGTTGTTCTTGACGAACTGACCGAAGTCGCGGGAACGGAATCTACGGAAGATGCGGTCGACACCTCCATTCTTGCCGGACACATAAACGGTTTTCTCGAAGGGCTCGACAAGGAGCATCGCATAGTGTTCGTAAGGCGGTATTTCTACGTTGACTCCCTCTCGGACATCGCAAAACAGAGCCGGATGTCGGAACCTGCGGTAAAATCACTTCTCTACAGACTCCGTCAGAGATTGAAGGAATTCCTCGAGAAGGAGGGATATGAACTGTGAACGGACAGGATCTGTTTGAAGCCCTGTCAGGGCTTGATCCCAAATACATAGATGAAGCGGCATACGAACTTCGGGAAAGCGAAAAAGTGGTTGACATAACTTCCTCGCGTCGCCGTAACATACGTAAGTTCCTGTATGTGGCACTTCCGTCTGTAGCAGCAATACTCCTGATCGTTGCGGTTGCTCTTCCCGCGGTACTGAGTGTCTCAAAGAGCGAATCCGCATCTATGGCAGAGGCGCCCGCAGCGGCATCCGAGGCTGCTGCACCTGCCGAAGACGCGGCAATGGCCGACGAAGCTCCCGCAATGACTGAAGAAGCACCCGCAATGGCCGAAGAGGCAGAACCATCCGACGAGTCTCCTGCGCTTGATACGAACGCGATACAGACTTTCGGACCGGAAGATAATGCCGCCAAGACAGCGGAACACCCCGAAGAGGCGATGGCCGAGGCTGCCGAAGCAGAAACGACAACCGCATGGCAGATAGCTGATTCGGAATATAAGGACGGAAAACTGACTCTGACTCTTTCCGGACAGGTGCCCGCAAATCTTCTCGAAATGGAATATTATCTTACAGCAGAGGATCAGACGTCAAAACGTGAAGATATCCTCGGTGCTCCTCTTTCCGATATAGCAAACGAGGAGTCCCTGAAGGACGACAAGCTTGTACTCGACCTGTCATCGCTTGAACTTCCCACGGGAGCATACGTTATAGATATAGAAGGTACTTACACAAGATTTGAAGTAAAATAACGATCAGCAGATGATTCCTCCGCCGATCACTATATCATCATCATAAAATACAGCAACCTGACCTTTGGTCACGGCACGCTGGGGCTCGTCAAACACAAGGCGGGCCCTTTCGTTTTCAAGAAATTCCACGAACGCATCCTGCTCTTTGTGGCGGTATCTGATCTTCGCCCTGCAGCGCACTTTATCGCCCGTATGATAAGGAACGATACGGTTGACTTCCGAAACGTTCACAACGGTTGAGAACAGTTCTTCATTGTCCCCGAGTATGACTTCATTTGTATCGGGCCTTATATCAAGCACGTAAAGAGGTCTGTCCGATGAGATCCCGAGCCCTTTTCTCTGACCTATCGTACATCCTATTATCCCGTTGTGATGCCCGAGAACGTTTCCTTTTGTATCTTTGATATCACCCGGCGGGTATGATTTCCGCGTAAAGCGCTTTATCGCGCTGACATAGTCACCGTCGGGGGCAAAGCAGATGTCCTGACTGTCCGGCTTGTCGGCGTTTTTAAAGCCGAGCTTTGCCGCAACGGCCCTTGTCACGTCCTTGTGCATTCCCCCGAGCGGAAAAGCCGTGTGCGCGAGCTGATCCTGCGTCAGCATATAGAGAAAATAGCTCTGATCCTTGGCCGGATCCGCGGCTTTTTTGAGTATATATCCGTCCGATGTATCCTCGATCACGGCATAGTGGCCGGTCGCGACACAGTCGCATCCGAGGATATCGGCCCGCTCGCGAAGTTTTTCAAACTTAAGATATCTGTTGCAGTCCATGCACGGATTGGGCGTTATGCCGCACTCGTAGCATGAGGCGAACTTCCCGATCACTTTTTCCCGGAAAAGATCCGTGAAATTGAACACATAAAAAGGCATGCCGAGCCTGTTCGCCACGCCTCTGGCATCATATGCGTCATCGGCCGTGCAACACGTTTTCTTCGACGTCTCCCCCGTATCTTCGGACGAGTACAGTTTCATCGTGCAGCCGATGCATTCATATCCTTTTTCTTTCATCAGATAAGCGGCGACGCTTGAATCGACGCCGCCGCTCATTGCGATAAGTGCTTTGCTCATTCTCTTCCGTAAAGTATCGAAGCCAGTTCCGAATCCTTGTCAAGGATCAGGGTGTTGTTATTGTTGTCCCCGAGTGAAGCCTTTATGGCATCGAGGCTTCTTAGGTAATTGTAGAATTCCGATTTTTCTTCGTTGTTGTAGGCATCCGACAGAATCTTCATATATTCGGACTCACCCTCGGCAAGAAGCGTTTCGGCCTTCTTGTTCGCATCGGCGATCGTGATCTTGACGTTCTTGTCAGTCTCGTTTCTGATCTTCTGCGCTTCGGCCTCACCTTTTGCCTTGTAGCCGGCCGCGATGTTTCCGCGCTCCGAGATCATACGTTCATAGACCGCTTCCTTGTTGTCGTCGGGAAGATCGAGTGCCTTGATCTCGGCCGTCAGTATCTCGATACCGTAACCAGCCATATCCGTGTTGGACTCGGCCGTGATAAGGTTTGTCAGCTCTATTCCTCTTGCGGCGATGACTTCGTCCTGGGTCATCGATGAGATAGTGTTCTTGGTCGCATTGTAAACGGCCGCATCTATTCTCTCTTCCGCCCTTGCGGACACGCCGCCGAGCGTCTGGTAATACTTCATGACATCCTTGACCGTCCATATAACGTAATCGTCGGCTATCATTGACTTCTTGTCCCTTGTGATGACATCACTCTGCGGAATATCGTATATCCTGTTTCCGTCGTAGATGGCGATCGTGCTCTGAACGAACGGTGTCTTTAGATGAAGCCCGGGTTCGTTCTGAATGGCAACAACTCGTCCGAACTGCTGTATCAGTACGACATCCTTGTAATTTACCGTGTACAGCGATGAGGAAAATACAACGATCGCTACGATCACTACGATCCAGATAAGTGCTTTCTTCATGATCTTATTCCTCCTCCTGTACGTTTTCGGCTTCTTCGGCTGCCGGTGCCGGTGTAACAATTTCTTCTGTCTTGTTGAAACTGTCAAGAGGCATGAGAGTCTGCGTGCCTCCGTCCGATATTATGACCTTGAGTGACGGAAGAAGTTCCTCCATCGTCTCGTAGAACATCCTCTTCTTCGTTATGTAAGGATACTGTTTGTACTGCTCGTACATCTCGTTGAACCTTACGACCTGTCCTTCGGCCTCCGCTATTCTTGATGCCTTGTCACCCTCTGCAGACTGGATGATCTTATCGGCATTCGCCTCGGCTCTCGGAAGCTGCTCGTTCTGATAAGCGAGCGCATTGTTCTTGGCCGTGTCGGCACCCTGTTTTGCGGTCTCGACCGCTTTAAACGCCTGCTTGATCTCGTTCGTGGGAGGCTCCGAGTCCTGAACCGTGATGTTCACGACAGCAAGACCTATGTCATGCTCGTTGAGCTCTCTTGTCATATCTTCCTTGACGATCGACTGGATCTGTCCCTTTGCGGTCGTCATAGCTTCGTCAACCGTGAAATCGGCAACTACAGCTCTGATGCTCGAGAGTGCTATGTTTTTGAGTATCTCCTCCGGATTATCCGACGCATAAAGGTATGCGACCGGATCGGACACGCGGTACTCAAGGTAAAAATCGATATCCAGAAGGTTAAAATCCGAAGTGATCATTATGCCGTTCGTCTCATCGGTAATGTTCTGTCCGTTATTGTCTATCGAATAACCTACACCCGTTCCGTGAGTAGTGATATCGACATAGTGAACCTTCTGGACGAGCGGAATCTTAAAATACAGTCCCGCCGTATCGGTCCTTACCACCTGACCGAACATCGTGACAACGGCATTCTCCTGCTCGGAAACGTTATAGAATCCGCCGCTTATCACAACGATCGCGATTATCACGATCACTATTATCTTCAGTGCCTTGAAGATCTGTGAAGGATTCTTTGCCTCCTCCACTACATCGCTCTTCTTATTGAAAAGATCGCGAAAAAATGAATTCTTCATGATTACTGCTCCTTTTCGTTCCTAACAAAATCGCTCTTTATGATACCATAAATCGGGGACGGATTAAACTTTAATTCCGTCCCCGAGAAGCGAGATTATTCTTCCGTGATCATCTTCACGGGCTCGAGCGTCTTGATCCTGCGCCCGAGAAGCGCCGCTGTCGCCATAGCGATTCCTATTATGATGATCGCCGTCAACAAATATGACGTCGGAAGAACCGTAAATATAGCCTTCCTGAACCCGAATATCGAAAATGCCGATTTCATCATGTTCGCCCCGGATATCGGGGACAGGATGAGTCCTATCGTAACACCGATGACTATGGCAGGCATATTGGAAAGCATCGTCTGACGGATAAGCTGGCCCGAAGTGAACCCGAGGGCTTTCGAAACACCGAGGTTTCTCCACTCACGCGTGATCTGTGCACGCACTATGAGCGATTCTACAAATGCCACGATCATTACCGTCAGGGCTGCGATGAATACCGCAACCGCTTTCATTCCCGCGGATACAACGCCTGTAGTCCCTCTGGCCGCTTCCCTGTAGTCGGTCACTTCCACATCGGGATATACATCTTCGAATTCCTCTTTGAAGTCCGCAAATGATTTTCCCTTCTTCAGATTGACCCATATATTGTATTCATCCACGGGAGGAGCCACCCGTTCATATCCCGCGACCGTGATGTACGCCATCATTCCCATGTTGTTCATGGTCTGACAGATTCCGCACACCTTATATGTTTCCTCTTTTCCGCTGTTTTTGATGATGACCTTGTCACCCATCTTCGCACCGAGCGTATCTGCCGCGGCCGATGCGAGCATTATCTCGTTCTCGCCTGTCGGCCAGCCGCCTTCAAGGAGGCTGCCGCCCACAATATTGCTTGTGTCGGTAAATGCCCTTGTCGTGATGCTCGCGACTCTTTTTCCGACGGAATAGTTGAACGCATACCATGTATCTCCGTATACGGACTTAACCGTACTCATGGCTTCTATGTTCTTCATCATCGTCTCCGAGCCGTCAACCACGGCATCGCAGTCAAACATGCCCGCCATACTGAGAAGCGCGGCATCATCCCTTGTATAAGAGTCGACCATGCCGAATCCGACGATAGTGGAGATCGACAGTATAGCCATGATGAATATCGTTCCGAGCTTGCTCCTGAATTTGCCGAACGTATCCTTGCATGCAAGCGTCAGTGATATAGGAAGCGCCGTATGTTCAAACGAGAACAGATTTCGTCTTCCCGCGGACGCGGCAGCTCCTCCGCGAAGAGCATCAAGTACCGACGTCTTTTTATACTCTCTTCCGAGGAAAAGGGTCAGGATCGATACGACGGTTATTATTCCCGCAAAGATCGATACGACGACCACCGGATCCACGCTCTGATTCCACGACAGACCGAGCGTTGCGAGAATGATCGCTCCCGCAGGATTTATAAGGATAGCTCCGACAACAAGACCGGCCGCACATCCGAGCCCCGCAATGAGCAGCAGCTGACACAGAAGTATCATCACGAGTTCGCTCACCGTATAGCCGGATGCCTCCATAATGGCCGTGTTCCTCATATTGAGCATGATAAAGTTCTTGACCGAGAAATGTATGATCACGAGTGCTATCACAAACATTATGAACGCGAACACGAGAACGATCGCTATGAATATCATCGGAAGGATCAGTGATGCCGTCTTCATCAGGTCCGCCGGAAGAAAGTTCATCGACGACAGACTGTAGCCCGGGTGAGCCTTGACATACGCCAGATACCACTCGTTGAACTCATTGAACAGGTCATCGGCGAATTCGTTCCCGCTTTTTCCGGTAAGCCTTCCCTCTTTTGAAATGTTCGTTTTGATAAGCTTACAGGCCGGGGCCTTTCCGGGATTTTCGAACTCGATCGTATTGTACATTCTCTCCGATACGAATATGAGATAGGTCCCCAGGTTCATCGGCGAGCAGTATATGTTATCCTCGTTAAATGCCGCGACCTTCATAAGATACACGTTATCGCCGATCTTCATCTCCAACGAGTCTCCGATACGAAACGAGCTCGAGAGGGAGACCGGGAGCACGACCTGATTGCCGTGTAATTTCCCGGTCGCACAGGAGGTTGTCTGTATCTTCCTCTCTTCCTCGTACGAAGCTATATGGAACGAGTACTCGGTCCAGTTCTTTTCGCCCTTGCGGCGGTATTTGGGATAGGCGTTCAGATACTTTGTGGAATCATATCCGGTCAGTTCGGGATTGCCTTTGATGATCTCCGCGAGTTTGAAATCCGCAGCCTCATCATCGGAAAGCAGAATGAGCACGTCGGCCGCTTTGATCTTTTTCATGTTCGTGTCGATGACCCTTCCGGTCCCTACCAGAAATGATGCACTGATGAAGATCAGCGCCGATGCGACAAGTGTCAGAACAAAGAAAGTCACCATATCGCCCTTCTGCTTCTTTATGTTGTTCTTTGCCATGAAGAAATAACGGTACATCTTACCACCCCATATCCTGAAGGAAAGACTTGAGCTTCTGATGTCTCTCCCGGGACTCTTTGAGGTTCGGGTTGCTCTCGTCCTTATAGTTTCCGACATAAGGTCCGAGTTCGACCTCGTCGGAGATGACACCGTCGGCAAGATATATTATCCGGTTCCCTCGTTCCGCTGCGGCAAGCGTATGTGTGACCATAACTATGCTCTGGCCTTCCGCATTCAGATCCGACAGGATGTTAAGAACGTTCTCGGTATTTTGCGAGTTCAGGGCACCCGTCGGCTCATCGGCAAAGAGAACCTCAGGGCTGTTGATAACGCCTCTTACGACCGCTACGCGCTGCTGCATACCCCCCGACATCTGCGTCGGGAACTTATCCCAGTCGCCGTCCTCTATCTCCACGCGTTTTAACAGTTCCTTTGCTCTTTCAGCAAGCTCCTTGCGGCTCGAATGTTTTAAAAGACCGACTATCATGACGTTGTCGAGTGCGCTCATGCTGTCGTTCAGATAGTTCTGCTGGAATACGAATCCGACGTGATCGCGCCTGAACCTGGCCAGCCGGTCATTGTCGTATCCGGTGATCCTTGTCGGCTCCTCGCCCTCGGTCTCGTATGTGATCGCGCCCATGCTCGGACGGTCCATGCCCGAGAGCGCGTACAGAAGCGTACTTTTTCCCGAGCCGGAGTTACCCATTATTACGGTAAAATCACCCGCGAAGATCTCCATATCCAGATTTTTGAGTACCTGCTGTTCGACATTACCCGTATTGAACGATTTACACAGGTCCTTCGTATATATAATCCTCTTTTTATCCGCTGTTGCGGTTTCCTTCTTTTCGGTTTCCATATGACACACTTCCTACTGCAAAGCCTTGACTTTCTGTCCGTCGGTAAGTTCGGCCATCTCATCCCATCCGACCGTCTCGCCGGCCTGAAGACCCTCGCGGATCTCAACCATGTCGTCGTTTCTGACTCCGGTTACAACCGGGCGCCTTATCGCTTTTCCGTCACTTATCACGAATACATAGTCTCCTTCATCGTCGGAGCATACCGCATCCGTGGGAACGAGCAGCGCGTAAGCGAGCATCGCAGTCTGTATATATGTCTTTGTCTCTATACCGAGTATTATCGAATCATCGGGATCATCTATCTCAAGTTCAACCCTGATACCGGGTGTTGCACCGTCCTCGCTCGTCTTCTTCTCTATCCTTGAAACATGGCACTTATAATCTTTGTTCTTGATATGTGCCGTTGCGCTCTGACCTTCTTCAATATTGATGATGTCATACTTATTGACGTTGCAAACAACCGCGATATCCTCAAGTGACTGTATCTGTATGAGTTCCTGTCCGGCTGCAACATGACTTCCTTCCGACACGGAAAGCTTTGTGACGACTCCGTCAAAATCAGCTTTAATACCGGCAAGTGCCTCCTCGTAATCCTTAAGCTTTGACTCGTTGACAAGATCGTCCGCCGCTTTGACGGCATCAAGCTTCTCTTTTGCGCCTTTTGTCTGGAGATTCAGCTGCGTTGCGGCCTTCTGGCTCTCCATAACGGATTTCTTTTCCTTATATGATGCCATCAGGTAGTTCAGATAATCGAGTTCTTCCTTTTTCTGTATAATCTCCGGATCATACTGCTGGTCATATGAGTTTCTGGCGATCTCTTTCTGGATGTTGCCTCTGCACCTTTCCACTTCATACACATCATCATCCTCGTCGTCGATAACGCATCCCGCAAGGTCACCCTGAAGCTGTGCACCGCGTTCGCTCAGCTGCGACTGCCTGTCGGTAAGCGCCTGCTGCGTCAGCAGGATCACCGCTTCGGTCGTTGCGATCTGCTGCTCGAGCTCGCTTATCGAGTTCTTCGCCTCACCGTAGAGCCCGGCGACACGTCCGCCCGACTGCTTCGAGTCGTCATAACCGCCCTGATCCGCCGCAACATCAAGTTCCGTCAGTGTCTGGGCAAGTGTAAGGTCTTCGATATCATAAGAGATTAGAAGATCACCCTTTTTGACAAAATCACCTTCTTTGACATTTACGGTACCTATGCGGCCGCCGATTTTGGCAAAGTATGATTTTTCCGAAAGGCTCTCGACCTTTCCGTTAAGCTCAAGCTCACAGTCGAGCTGTCCTGTCTGAGCGGTCGCCGTTTTGATCGCCGTCCCGGCCGATGCCGTTACCGATACTCCGCCGACAGCCGCTGCTACTAAAATACATGTTCCGATCACCAGTTTTTTGTGTTTCATTAGTTTATACCTCGCTTCGTGCAATACTATACGACATATAATATAGTATGTCAAGATATATTGTATTAAAAATACATTAAAAAACGATTAATCAAAAAATGCTGTATTTACGCGCATTTTCCGTTTATAATATTGAATTGTCAGGAGGGAGACGTCGAATGTATTACGCCGGTTTCGGAATACTGTCACTAATTCTTCATCTAATAATCAATCATGAAGTATTGAGGATCAAGAATACCGAAAATGTTCCCGCATATAAGATCAAATACAGGGAATTTCTGCTTTGTATCCTGTTTTACTACGTCACCGACATAATGTGGGGGTTCTTCAACGACCTGCGGATCGTTCTTCTCGCATACTGCGACACTCTTTTGTACTTCCTGTCACTCGCCCTTTCCGTACTCTTCTGGGTGCGTTATGTGGTCGAGTTCCTTGGCCGTAAAGGAAATCGCAGCCGCAACCTGATATACGTAGGATATGCAATATTTGGCTTTACGCTGCTCAATCTTATCGTAAACTTCTTCAATCCCGTAATATTTGATTTCACTGCAGCGGAAGGATATGTCCCGGGCTATGCAAGATACATCATATTCGTAGTTCTGTTCATTCTTCAGATGACGATATCGATATATTCGATAATCGTCTCCTCAAATACCGATACCAAGAACAAAACACGCTATATGACAGTCAGCGCCTCAGGTTCCGTTATGGCGGTATTTATCATACTTCAGACAAAATATCCCTATCTTCCGTTCTATGCGATCGGAACGCTTGTCTCGACAAGTCTGATCCACGTGTTCGTCGAAGAGGATGAGAAGCTCGACATGAATCAGAAGCTTCGTAATGTTGAGAAGAATGCCGAAACCTCTCAGAAGAAGACGATCACGTTCGGCCAGATAGCGGAGAGTCTTGCTTCCAACTACGATGTCATTTATTACGTTAATATCAACGACGGAAACTACGTCGGATACAGTTCCCGAAACATGTACGGGCAGCTTAAGACAGACAGATCCGGCAGTGAATTTTTCGAAGATATCAAAAAGAGCATTCCCAAGATCGTTCATCAGAAGGATGCCGGACGTGTTATTGAATTCATAAACAAAGATTACCTTCTCAGCGCACTTGAAGACAGGAAACAGGTTAATCTCAAATACCGTCTGATCGTCGATGGCAGACCCCAGCACACAAGAATATTCGTGCGAAAATCAAGCGATTCCGAGCACTTCATAATCGGTGTGGAAAATATCGATAATGAAGTAAGAAAAGAAAAAGAGCACCTCAAGGCTCTTAATACGGAAAAAGAACTGGCAAGACGCGACGAGCTGACCGGCATCAAGAACAAGACCGCATATTCGGAGCTCATGCAATCCGTACAGAGCAACATAGATAACGGCGTGGATTATCTTCCGTTTGCGATCGCCGTATGTGACGTCAACGACCTCAAAAAGATCAACGATACGTCAGGTCATAAGGCAGGCGAC
>JAILRJ010000001.1:0-20543 GCA_024698285.1 Lachnospiraceae bacterium
GAAGAACAGACTTAAGGTCTGTTCTTCTTTTTATGTCAGGTCTTAGACTTGATGAACAGTAGAAAGAAGCAAAAAAGTATGATAAATTATAATAATGAGACCGACAAAAGACGAAAAATACATGAGATGTGCTCTCGCCCAGGCAAGACGCGCATATAAGCTCGGTGAAGTACCGATAGGCTGTGTGATCGTTTATGAAGACCGTATAATAGGACGGGGATATAACCGGAGAAATACGGATAAAAATACGCTCTGCCATGCGGAGATCACGGCGATCAGAAAAGCCAGCAAGGTTTTTGGGGACTGGAGGTTGGAGGGCTGTACGATGTATGTTACGCTCGAACCGTGCCAGATGTGTGCCGGAGCATGTGTACAGGCAAGGATGGACAGGGTGGTCATAGGATGTATGAGCCCCAAATCCGGATGCGCCGGATCGGTGATAAACCTCCTGCAGATGGATGAGTTCAACCATAAGGTTGAGATCACAAAAGATGTCCTTCATGATGAATGCAGCAATCTGCTGACAACTTTTTTTGAGGAACTCCGGATAAGAAATAAACTTGAAAGATCACAGGATCAGTGAAAGGTAAGGCTGTCGGAAAATGAGAAACAATAAGGATATTACCCCGGAAGAGAAAGTCGAGATCGGCAGGGAAGTCAGGAATATGAGAAAAGTATTCCTGAAGATCATAGCAATATCCCTTATACCGCTGGTCGTTATGGGAGTTGCGATCATCCTCCTTGAAAATATATATTTCAGGAACATAATCTCTGAAGAGATCAAGAGAGAGCTTCGCACCTCGGCTTACTGGGTCGAGGAGAGCTATAAACTGGTCGATTCCGGTGATTTTTCCATGGATCAGAACGGGATCGTATATAAGGGAGATGAGCAGGTATCCGGATTACTTGAAAAAATAGGCTCCGAACTGGGAAAGACGGAGCTTGTCTGTACGTTCTTTTTCGGCGATACGAGGATCGATACGACTGTTACCGATGAGAGCGGGAACAATATGGCAGGCACAAAGCTTGACGAAGAGATATACAGACAGCTGTGCGACAGCGGGGAGGAGATCTTCTGTGAATCCGCAAATCTCGGTGGCAGAACGTACTACGGATATTATATTCCTTACAGGAACAGCGACGGAAATGTGGCAGCCGTATTTTTTGCCGGAAGGCTTCAAAGTGAGGTTTTTGCCAATTCAAGAGATTTTACCATCACGGTTTTATGGATAGCCTTTATTGTTCTTGTCATCGGAACAGTAGTAGCTCTTTTGTGCGCGATCTACATAGTCGGATTTGTATTCAGACACTTCAGATCGGAAGAAGAACAGGAGAAAAAGAAAACCGCAGCAAAGAACCAGATGGAATTCATGACGCTCATAAACCGGGAGATCAGGGATCCGGTAGATGCGATCACTATTTTGTCCGACAGGATAATCGAGGAGGATACATCGCTGCAGATCCGGGAAAAAGCCCTGGGGATCAAAGAAGCATGTAACTCAATGCTGATATCGTTCAATACGATACATGAATACTCAAAGCTTGAAAAAGGTGAGGTAAGGCTTGAGAAGGATGAATACGAGCTCATAAAGCTCGTTGATGAAAGCTGTAAGAAAGTCATGCCGGGTATTGAACGAAAACATCTCGAGATCAAGGTCGGATATGATGAAAATGTACCCAATTACCTGAAAGGCGACCGGGAGAAGATAAGGCAGATACTTGATAACCTTCTTGAGAACTCCGTCAAATACACATATGACGGTTATGTGCAGCTTAATGTCGGATACAGGACGATAACACCGGATAAGGCAGATGTAGTATTTACGATAAAAGACAGCGGTGTAGGGATCAGGAAAGAAGATGCCCAGAAACTTTTCAGTTCGATCGGCAAGGTCGGAGACAATAAAAACGTGAGCATAAAAGGGACCGGACTTGGGCTTCTCATATGCAAGCGTCTGGTCGGTATACTTGACGGAAAGATCTCGGTTGAAAGCGAGATCGGAAAGGGATCGACTTTCAGGTTTGACATCCCGCAGGATGTCGTCAATAAGAAAACCGTGGGAGAGTGCATGAATAATGATATCTGATCAGGTTATACGCAACTGCATAGAAGAAGTAAAGAGCATAGCCGGTATCGAGCTCGCCGTTTTAAATATGGAAGGGACGGTCGTAGCCGCGACTTCACCGGCGCCTGTTCCCGAAAAGGCGGTATCCGGGTTTATCGGAGGAGATGACGATGAGGCAGAGGCTGACGGTAAGCTGCTGTTAAGGATAAAAGACGATGACGAAACGGTCTATGTACTCGTATCCGATACCGATGCGGCCGGAAACGTAAGCGCCCGCCTTGCGGCAGCACAGCTGAAAAACCTCATTACCGCGTATAAAGACAGGATCGACCGCAATTCTTTTTTTCAGGATCTGCTGCTTGATAACCTGCTGCTCGTTGATATTTATAACAGGGCACGAAAGCTGCATGTGGAGCCGTCGCTGAAAAGATGCGTTTATGTCATAGAGCCTGCGGGCACCAAAGATCCGGGGCTTATGGAAATGGTAAGGGAACTGTTCTTTACCGAGGCGGGTGATCATGTTACGGCCGTGGACGAAAATCATATCATAGTGATAAAAGCAGTACTCGATGACGGAGAAGATGCGCTGAAAGAGACTGCCGATATGCTCATAGAAATGGCCCGGTCCGAAGCGATGAGCGATGTGAGAGTTGCGTACGGTACGGTGACAGATGATATTAAGGGAGTATCCGCCTCCTACAAAGAAGCAAGGATGGCACTTGAGGTCAGCAGGATATTCTATCCGCTGAAAAGATGCATAGAATACGGCAATCTTGGCGTGGGAAGACTGATATACCAGCTCCCGGTAAATCTTTGCCGGCTGTTCATAAAAGAGATATTCGGTGATGATATCCCCGAGGAGATAGATGACGAGATACTGACAACGGTGAACAGATTTTTTGACAACAGCCTCAATGTCTCCGAGACTTCAAGACAGCTGTTCATTCACCGGAATACCCTGATATACCGTATAGAAAAGCTTCAGAAGCTGACGGGGCTTGATATAAGGGTATTTGACGATGCGCTTACACTCAAGATCGCGCTTATGGTCGTAAATTACTTAAAATATGCCGGTACTTCGGATAAAGAAGAATGAGACCGGATGGGATATTATCAATCGATCCCGCGGATCTCTACATGATCTATATATTTTGAAAGCTCCTGTACATACTGCAGGAGTTTTTCTTTTGGTACGGCATGAAGAGAC
The DNA here is from genome assembly GCA_024698285.1 of Lachnospiraceae bacterium. Taxonomy (GTDB): domain Bacteria; phylum Bacillota; class Clostridia; order Lachnospirales; family Lachnospiraceae; genus UBA2868. The sequence goes on from JAILRJ010000001.1 coordinate 3,274, forward strand.
TTGTCGGGAACAAATTCCGACTCGACATAACCCTGCAGAAAATACCGCCTTGCACCGCGAAGCAGTGTGCCGATGTCGGATATGCTCCTGCTGTCAAGAAATTCTTCGACCGCGGTAGTCCTGAATTCATAATCGGTATCACCGCCCGTCAAAAGGCAGATGCTTTCTTTTATCGGGGAAAGATCTATATCATGGATGCCGCAGGCTTTTTCATATCCCGAAAGCGATGATTTGATATCCATTGCGACATAATCTACGAGAGCGTTTTTGGTAAGATATTCAAGCATTTGGGGATTGGTGCCGTTTGTGTCAAGCTTTACCTTATAGCCTGTATCCCGTATCTTTCCGATAAGCTCCGGAAGTTCTTTGTACAGCGTCGGCTCTCCGCCGGTTATGCAGACCCCGTCAAGAAGCCCCTGCCTTTTGGCCAGAAACTTCAGGATATCTTCTTCGGTAAATGCGCCGCCCCCGGTTGTGGTCACGATATCCATGTTATGACAAAAAGGGCAGCGCATATTGCATCCGCCCAAAAAGACGGTTGCCGCTACGCAGCCCGGATAATCAAGCAGTGTGGTTTTTTGGAGTCCCTGAATATTGAGCATTTTATATCAGCCGCAGAAATTACCGACGCTCCCGTCAGCGAACGGACTGCCGATATCGCAGCGTCCGTGATGATGTATATCCCTGACAAAATCCTCGCGCTCGGTCTCGACCCTGTGTACACCGATACGGCTTACGCCTTCTTCGGTCTTGCCGTCGAGCATCCTGATGACTTCCTCTATTTCCTGATCCGTAGGCATGATATTTTTCTCCCTGTATTTATGAAAAAAAAACTACTAACTTCCACCAATTTATTATATCATGTAATGTAGACAGGGAAAAGGGCCCCTGTCTACACCGCGAGGCCCCACAACATCGACTTCGTCGATGTCGCCGTGTCGTAATTGCTTTGCAATCACGACATAAAATGGCCGAGCGTCCTTGAAGACTGTAGACAGGGGGAACAGGGATCATGGATAACTTTAATACGGAAACAGATGAAATAACAGATAATAAAGAACTTACAGAAGCGACAGAGATGTCCGAACCTGCAGAGGAGCCGGAAAAAACGGAAGTATCCGGGGAAACCGCGACAGACGGGGCCGAAGAGCCTGAGAAGAACAATAATTATCCTACCCAGGCAGCATTGACGATCAGGGGCATAGTAGGAGCCTATGTCATCTATCTGGCATATCAGCTTATGACTTCCAAAGATGAGCTGACCGCAATTATGTATGCTGCAGTCGGATTGTTTATCATAGCCGGATCGGGTCTTATCATAATGTCGATAAAGCGATTTATAAGCGGAGAATATGAAGACGGAAAAAAAGATGTCTAATACGGTCGGATTCCTTGTATAAGTGCAATTGACAAGGGTTACAGCCTTGTGTATACTACAAATTGCGCAGCCGGGGAAGTAGCGGTTCCTTGTACCTGAAATCCGCTATAGCAGGGGTGATATCCGGCAGAGGGTGATTTGTTGTGGCAGCAGCCCGTCAGGGCATGTGTTGAGATCCGGGTCTTGCGCAACAGAGCGCTGTGAACCGTGTCAGGCCAGGAATGGAGCAGCACTAAGCGGATGTCTTTGTGTGCCGCAAGGGTGCCTGGATTGAGCATATTTTGTCGGTAGCGTACCTTGCAGGTCATTCGAAGCCGGATTGCGCTATGTTATAAGGAAAGGTTTTGGTCAGTTTGAACACCGCAACGATGATCGCAGTCATTATAGGGGTAGTTGTCCTTGTCCTTCTTGCGGCATGGATCTGGTACATGAAGCACAATAACAGCGACGACCAGATCTTTGATGATATGGATGGAGTTGAATTCGAGAGTTACTGTGCTGAACTTCTTGAAGCCAAGGGCTTTGAGAATGTGGAAACAACTCCCCCGAGTCACGATTTCGGTATAGATATAATTGCCGACAAAGACGGTATCAGTTATGCGATACAGTGTAAGTGTTATTCCGATAACATCGGAATAAGGGCAATACAGGAAGCTTATGCCGGTAAAGACTATTACGACAGTATGGTCGCGGTGGTTATGACCAATCAGTATTTCACGAAAAACGCCGTTGAATTTGCAAAGAAACTGAACGTCGTACTCTGGGACGGAGATTATGTCATGGGTCTTATTCATGAATTTGCCATTCCTGAGAAGAAGACGATGACGGAACTGCTGGGGAACATCATTAAGAAGCCCCGCGAGGATTTCGAATAGAACAGGAACAGTTTATGTCAAAACGCATCCTGATGCTTACAAGTACATGGGACGGTGATTTTACCAAGCAGATCATTGCGGGGGTCCTGGAGAGGATCGGCAATGATGATATTGAAGTGCATATTTTTAATGCATACGATACCGCTATGGAGGCGGATTTTTTCCGTAAAGGAAGAGAGATATACAAGCTTCCTTCCCCGGAAAATTACGACGGTCTGATCATTGCACTCAGTACGGTTGAGTCGGTTAAATATGTAAACGATATAAACGAAGAATTTCGCAGTTTCAACAAACCCGTAGTCAGTATAGACATACGTGCCGAGGGTGCCATTTTCTGCGGTCTCGACAATTACAGATCAATGTATCAGATCGTTGAGCATATGATAACGATTCACGACTGCAGGACCTTTAATTATCTCGGAGGTCCCGAGGATAACGAAGAGGCGATACAGAGATACAAGGCTTTCTGCGATTGCCTTGAATCACACGGAATAAGAGTCGACAAGAAAAGAGTTCTTCACAGAAAGTTCTGGAAGTCGGACGGAAGAGAGGCATACAGGGAATGGAAAGAGCGCGGAGTCGGAATGGCGGATGCCGTGATCTGCGCAAATGATTTTATGGCTCTCGGATATACGGAAGAGGCCCTTAACGACGGTATCTCTATACCCGATTACATAAAGGTCACCGGATTTGACAATATCGATGAGGCGCAGAGATTCTTCCCCTCGATAACAAGCGTGAACAGAAACAGGAAAGCACTCGGATACGAGTCAATGGATGCCCTTTTAGAGGCAATTAACGGGAACAGTGAATTTGATACCCGTTTTATCGAAGGATATATCAATTACAACGAGAGCTGCGGATGCGATCTGACTAGAGACCTTCGAAACGATTACAATAATATAATAAACAAAACAAAGAAAGAGCTGGAGACAGGACTTCGACACAGTTATGCCAGACAGATACTCTTTAAGTGCAGGTCGATGGAAGACTATGACGGTGCGCTTAGAAGATGCAACGAAATGCTTGAACTGGGAGATCTGGCAATCTGCCTTAATAAGTCGTTTTTCGAAGAAGACCCCGATTCCGAACATACGGGATTTGACGACGAGATGTTCCTGTATTACGGATCCGATAAGAAGCAGATCGACCGGAAACATCAGATGTACCCGTCTTCATGGGAAAAGGAAAACAGGGTATTTTTGTTCGCATCGCTCAGAAGCAGCGTCAGAACACACGGTTATGTGGTAATGCCGTATAGACCTGATTTCTTCGAAAGACTCAAGCACAGGACTTTTGTGGAAAGTCTGGCATTGTCTCTTCATAATATCAATCTCCGTCTGCTTGTAGACAGGATAAAACAATAACAGAAAACGGTTGAAAGGGAGGAATCTGTTATGGAAAAGAAGAATTCGGCGGTTATTGCCGGAGTGATCTTCGTGCTTATGGTTGTTGTTATCGGTGCGGTAAACGCAACAGGAGGAGGAGCTTATACGTTCGGAGGAACATTCTGGGCGCTTGTTCCGCCGCTCGTTGCAATACTTCTCGCACTCATCACAAAGGAAGCGTATTCATCGCTCTTTGTAGGAGTCGTTCTCGGTGCGATCATGGCATCGGGCGTATCATTTACGGGAACCCTTAACATGGTCACGGTAGAGGGCCTGTCTGATGCGGTTGCCGGAAATGCCGGAATACTGATCTTTCTTGTTATCCTCGGTGCCATAGTCGCACTTATCAACAAATCTGGTGCTTCAAGAGCATTCGGTGAATGGGCATCGAAGAATATCAAGACAAAAGTCGGTGCTTCACTTGCGACATTCGCACTCGGAGTTCTCATCTTCATTGACGATTATTTCAACTGTCTCACGGTAGGATCGGTAATGTCACCGATCACCGACTCAAAGAAGATGTCGAGAGCAAAACTTGCATATCTTATAGACGCTACAGCCGCTCCGGTATGTATGATCGCCCCTATATCTTCGTGGGCCGCTGCCGTAAGCGGATGTGTTTCCAGCGAGAGATACTCGGGAATCGAACTCTTTGTAAGAGCGATACCTTACAATTTCTATTCGATACTTACATTTGTATTCATCATCACTTTGTCGATCCTGGGATTTGATTACGGTAAGATGAAGAAGTTCGAGGAAAAAGCCGAGCTTACAGGTGACCTTGGAATTATGGGGCTGTCCGAAGATGAGGAATATGAACTCAAGAAAACGGGTCCGGCGATCTCCCAAGGCAAAGGAAAGCTCATCGATCTTGTCATTCCCGTTATCATTCTTATAGTAATGTGCGTATGGGGACTTCTGTTCAACGGATTCTCCGCGATCGAAGAAGGCGGTTTCATTGAAGCGTTCTCTTCGACAGACGCGTATGTCGGACTTCCCTGGGGAAGTATACTTGCACTTGTGATCATCATCATATACATGCTTGTCCGTAAGGTCATGACATTTAGTGAAGCAATGGAGTGCATCCCCAAGGGATTTACCGCGATGGTTCCCGCCATCACTATCCTGACACTTGCCACGGCTCTTAAGAATATGACAAATGCACTGGAGGCAAAATCATTTGTCGGGAATGCGATGGCAAACGCACAGGGTCTTCAGTGGGCTCTTCCGGCTATCGTTTTCATAGTTGCATGTCTCGTTTCTTTTGCAACCGGAACAAGCTGGGGAACATTCGGAATACTGATCCCGATAGTATCCGCGATCTTCCCGGAGACAAGTTCACTGTTCTTTGTGGGAATCTCGGCATGTCTTGCCGGCGCTGTCTGCGGAGACCACTGCTCTCCCATTTCCGATACGACTATCATGTCGTCGGCAGGTGCGCACTGCAATCATATCAATCATGTTGAGACACAGCTTCCGTATGCGATATCGGTTGCGTGCATCTCGTTCGTATGTTACATATTTGCGGGACTGTTTGACAGTGCCGGGATCACATGGCTGTCGCTCCCGATCGGAGTGATCCTTACGATCGCCTTCCTGCTCTTTATGAGGAAGAGAAGCGAAGAGGCAAGATGACATACCGATAAGTATGAACGGATCCGATATCATTCGGGTCCGTTTTTTATTCTCATAAACTATCCCATAACGACAGATATGATGATATAATCAATATAGTATGTGCACACTCAAACCGGGCGGCAAGGAGAATAAGAATGTTTAAGAGAAAATGGTACGAATGGATGTTAACGATCGTGTATGCATTAATGATCCTGTTATGCATCTATCTGAACAAAGATCTTATCAGGGCATGGTTTGCCGGAGAGGATATCAACATCACGACGATTGTAGTGAATGCCATATTGTTCGTGATCGTGGCGATAGTGTTCCTGATGGCCGATTTCGGAAGCTTCGCGCCGATGAATGCGATCATTAAAGATCTTAATAGCGCCACGGAGAAGATCCGTTCGGATGCCATGAATTCCCGTTCGTATCTTTGGGAGCCGTATCAGTCGAGCAACGTCAAGCTTTTCAAAAACGAAAAGCTCAGCCAGCTGTTCACGGATTTCATATTTGAGCTCAACAGGGAAGATGATGCCGAAAACGCTTACTACAGGCCCAGCATAGACGACTCCATCAATATCGATCTTGTTGACAGCGTAATGCACAGAAATGAACTTAATCAGGTGCCGGGTCTTCTGACGGGACTCGGAATTCTCGGAACCTTTATCGGATTGTCGATCGGTCTTCAGCATTTCAATACCGGAACGACAGCACAGATGACCGACAGTATAGAGCCGCTCATGAACGGAATCAAGGTTGCTTTCCATACATCAATTTTCGGTATGGTGTTCTCGCTGGCATTTAATGCCATATACAAGAGAAAGCTTTATGAAGGTGAAAGTGCCGTTCAGGAATTCTCACAGGCATTCAAGAAATACGTTCTTCCCGACACGGAGAACAACGGAATGAACCAGCTCATTTCGCTTCAGGCGGAGCAGTTATCGGCGATGGACAGGATGTATACACGTGTGGCCGAAGAACTTGGCAATATCATCGATCCTCACTTTGATAGACTGGAAAAGGTCGTTGCTGAATTTGAGACCATAATGGTAAGAAACGAGACGGAAGCTATCAGACAGATCGTCGATACGTTCATCACCGAGATGAACACGTCGCTCGGAAACAGCTTCTATCAGCTCAGCGAATCGGTAAATGAGCAGTACAAGTCGCAGAAGGCAAATGCCGATATGATGACCGAACTTCTCAAAACAACGGGAAGCGGGAAAGATACACTTAATAACATCAACAATGAAACAGAGAGACTTGTTACCACTCTTAACAGCTATACCGCAAGTATCCAGACGATCCAGAACGAGCTTCAGAGAACTCTTTCCGGACTGTCGGGAGAAGATAAGGCAGTGCGTGAACTTCTCATGCAGGAGAAGAACATGCTTCTTGAGCAGGGTAATATGATCATGGAATTCAAGAAGTCCGTTTCCGACATTGCAAAGTATTCTGCCGAAACAAATCAGAATATGAACGAGGCACTCGAAGAGATCACAAACGGAGTGGATTATATGCGTAAGCTCACGGATAAGAGAAATCAGGCAGGCGGTAAGGATCAATGAGAAGACCATTTGCCCGCAAGAGGGACGAGGAAACTACATACTGGCTCTCCTATTCGGACATGATGGCAGGTCTCCTGCTCTGCTTTGTTCTTATCATTTCGCTTACCGTTTTAAGATCCAAGGTCCAGTATGACGAGAAGCAGAACGAACTGGCAGGCAAGGAACAGGAACTTATCATCCAGTCCGCAGAGCTTGAGAACGAGAGGCTGACGATCGAGGAACAGGGCGCCAAGCTTAACGCTCAGGAGTTGAAGCTTTCGGAACAGGAAGGAAGACTCCTGTCCCAGCAGCAAAAGCTCGAGGAACAGTCACAGCTTCTGAAGGAACTCGAGAAGCTGATGGGCGAGCAGCAGGCAAAGCTCGATAACATAATAGGTATCAGAGCCGAACTTGTCGAAGCGCTGCGCAAGGAGTTTGAAAATTCCTCACTGAGCATAGCTGTCGATGAGAAGACCGGTGCCATAACGATGGACTCCAATATCCTGTTCGAGTATAACAGATCGGTCCTCAAATCCGGCGGTAAGGATTTTCTCGGAGAGTTTATGCCGAGATATCTGAAGATACTTCTGTCCCCGAAGTACAGCAGGTATGTTTCCGAGATAGTGATCGAGGGACATACCGATACGGACGGAACGTATCTGTCAAATCTGGAACTGTCACAACAGAGAGCATATTCCGTGGCGGATTACTGTACGAGGAAGGACAGTACTTTTCTTACCGACAGAGAGAAGGAGGAACTTGAGAAGGTTCTTTCCACCGTCGGAAAATCATTCAGCGAACCCGTTCTCAAATCAGACGGAAGTGTTGATGCCGCTGCATCAAGACGTGTTGAGATACTGTTCAGACTCAGGGATGAGGAAATGATCCGGGAGATGATGGAGATACTCAACGAGACGTCCGTAAGATAAACGTATAGGGGATACAGGAGGGAGAAGGAATGCAGAAAGCTTTGTTCATAGGCGGTACCGGAACCATATCGATGGCCATAACCCGTAAGCTTGCAAAGGATGATAACTGGGATCTGTACCTTATCAACAGGGGAAGCAGAGCCGATGAGGTACCGGAAAACGTTCATCTTATAAGCGCGGATATAAATGACGAAGAGAGTATAGAAGAGATACTCGACGGAGAGAGGTTTGACTGCGTCTGTGATTTTATCGGGTTTACACTCGATCAGGTAGAAAGGGATCACAGACTGTTTCGCGGAAGATGTTCCCAGTATATTTATATCAGCTCCGCATCGGCATACAACAAACCTTGCAGGAGTCATGTGATAACCGAGGGAACGGCGCTTGCCAATCCGTTTTGGGAATATTCGAGGAACAAAATATACTGCGAGAGCTTCCTGATGGACAAATACGAGAAGGAAGGATTCCCGGTTACGATAGTGCGTCCGAGTCATACATACGATGAGAGGAGCATTCCTCTCGGAGTTCACGGCGACAGGGGAAGCTGGCAGGTTGTCAAGAGGATGCTTGAAGGAAAGCCTGTCATAGTGCACGGAGACGGTACATCCCTTTGGACCATGACGTTTAACGAGGATTTCGCAAAGGGCTTTATCGGGCTGATGGGAAATGCACATGCTATCGGCGAGAGCTTCCAGATAACGAGCGATGAGACTCTTACATGGAATCAGATATATGAAGCGATAGCCGATGCACTCGACGTTGATTTCATACCGTATTATGTGTCCTCGGAGTTTCTGGCATCCGTCAGCGATTATGATTATTTCGGATCGCTTCTCGGTGACAAATCAAATTCGGTCATATTCGACAACTCCAAGATCAAGAGGATAGTACCGGGATTCGAGTGTACTATCAGATTCGATCAGGGTATCAGGAAGACGATAGATTATTGTCTGACGCATCCGGAGTGTCAGATCCCGGATCCGGAATTTGATGAATTCTGTGACAGGGTCATCGAGGAACTCGAGGAAGCAAAAGACAGACTGAGGTAACGGGAAAAGTATCGGATGTTGATCAGAAGAGCCAAAGAAAGAGATATTCCGGACGTATTGCGACTGTTGTCGCAGGTGCTAGAGGTACACGCAAATCTACGTCCGGATATTTTTGTTCCGGGTACAACCAAATACGACAGCAGAGAGCTTGCCGAGATATTCGCCGACGATCTCAGGCCGGTGTATGTTGCTATCGACGATGATAAGCTGATCGGATACGCGTTCTGCCAGTTTAAGGAACCTGCGTTTACGAGCACGATGGTCCCGCGAAATATGTTTTATATCGATGATCTTTGTGTGGATGAGAGTGCACGCGGAAAACACGTGGGAAAAACCCTTTTCGAACACGTTAAGACCGAGGCCTCAAGACTCGGATGTTATGAAGTTACGTTAAACGTCTGGGAAGGCAATGATGCGGCATATGATTTTTACAAAGCTATGGGTATGAAACCGAAAGAGACACAGATGGAATATATTCTTTAGTGTCTCTCATCGGTATTCTCAAAACGTTCGCAAAAGCGTGCCGCAAATGAAGGCGGTTCGCCCTCCATTGCAAGATGAGAAATGTCACCGATCCTCAGCGCCCGGAATATCGCGATACCCTTTTGTCGTTCTTCCGTAACGACTTCGGTTACCGATGTCGGAGCCGTGGCCAGGAACTGAAGAGGTATGAAAGGCGATATGTTCCACAGTCGGGACAGAAGAACGGATGTGATGCCGAAATGGCAGAAGAACCCGATGTTCTTCGAATTGCCGTTTTCGACACGATATCCGGATCCGCTTCGTACATAACCGTATCCCAATAACAGATCGTCGAACGAAGATATGACCTGATCATATTTTTCGGTCATGTCGGAAAACGATACAAGCTTTGAGGAACGCCATTTGTCTTTGTCAAAGAGCTCGGGATGATCAAGGTAGTATGATGGGAGAATATCCCAGAGAATCCTTTTTTCGTACAAGCCGGCCTCTTTGTTGATCCTGTAAGTATAAGCGGAACGTTCCGCATCATCGGCCTTATACGGATCAAAGGCGGCGGAGAATTCACGCAGCCAGTCACAGACGACGGCATCGGCTCCGAGTGCATCCAGAGAATACGAGGCCGTCTCGGATGCCCTTCCGAGGGGCGATACATATATGTCATCAAGATTAAGGGCCTTGATGTGTTTGGCCAGGATCCCGGCTTCGGTAATTCCTTTTTCGGTAAGACCGTCTTTGTCGTAATCGGGGTCCCCGTGTCTTATAAAAAACAGTCGCATAACAATCCTCCCGTTCCAGAAGAATATACACCGATTGAGAGCGGGAGTGCAACATAATAAACAAACTCAGAAAAGGAGAAACATAATGAGAAGATCATTAGCTCTGATCGTATCGATCGCGCTTACAGCCGTTTCATTATGCGGATGTACCCTTTCGGTCAAAAACGGTGACGAGCCTTCAACGGGAATCGCCAATCCATGGAGAGACTGCACAGAGGAAGAGGCATACAAGTATGCTCCGAACGGATTTTCCGCGCCGGAAGGTGCCACGAACATTTACTGGAGCCTGATGCTTCCGGATAACGATCCGAAAAGGGAAAGCGAGACTATGGTTCAGCTCAGGTTCGATCTTGACGGTATCGAGTATACCGCAAGAGAGCAGGCTGTCCTTGATGAAAAAGATACGGACATCTCGGGAATGTATTACGAATGGCAGGATACGAAAACGGAGACTCTCGCAAACTGGGCAGGCGGGACCATGCAGGCCAAGGTCAGCACATTTGAGAATTCCGATGAGAGTGCGAAACTTTGCTCGTGGTATGACGTCGAGACGGGATTTGCTTATTCGTTAAGCTGCGCGGCATCCGGTTCAGGTGTTGCGGATGTTGATATCAAGTCGGTCGCGGAAAGTATTTACGATCCCGCAAAGCAGATAGGTGCAAATGCGCCCGGTATCCCCGAGGAGTGTCCGGAAGAGGCATCGGATGATTTTCTTGCAAAAGTCGCCGGAGAGTCGGCTCCTTCGATCGATATAAGCGGATGCGGCACATTCACACAGATAGTCGACAAGCTGTCCGACGGGATGGGATATGCAAATGAGAAGATCGGAGATGAGGATGTTCTTCTTGTCAGCTCGGGAACATATGACAATCTTGACGACAATACGGCTGCGATCGATGCGACCGTATTCATATACAAGGACGGAGCGCCTTACGAGGTCGGTAAAGTGACAAGCGGAGGCACGGCATATCCCCTGGCAATAGCGGACGGAGCGCTGTATACCGCAAGCAATCACTGGGTATGTAAATACAGACTCGAGAACGATAAGCTGGTCATAACAAAGAAAGCGGCAGTCGAATATGACACAAACGGCAATGAGTCATATTATTTCGAATCATCCGAAGGAGACAAGGTACTGCTTGCCGATACGGTAAAGACAAAGGCACAGTTTGAAGCGATGTTTGATGAAATGAGTGCCGCGAAGATCGTAAACTTCTCAACGGTCGGAGGCACTGTATCCGCTCTTCCCGCATACGAGTATCCGGGACCCGAGGCATTCTATTATGAACTGTATAAATATCTTATCGATGAACTGAGTAAGGGATATCCCAAATCCCAGGTTACGATCCCGTGTCCGATCATCGTTGCCGAAGATGACAGCAATAGGGAAGATATACGCTTATGGGGAGATTTCTCGATATACAACTATGATCTCAACGGAGATATCCTTGAGAATACATCCGGCGGATCATTTCCCGGGTGCATACATTTGAGGCAGGTGGACGATTCGAGAGGATACGAAGTCACCAAGATGGAAATGGTCGGTGACGGCAGCGATTTTGAGCCTACCGCCAAGAAGATATTCGGAAAATACTACGATGATCTCATTAAGTCAAGCGGAGACACAAAAGGCCGAGATGAGATAAGAGCTCAGATCATAGCAAACTATGTTGCAGCCAATAATCTTAAGATCAAGGCTTTTCAGGATTACGGATGGGATCCGGTACCGCTTCCCGAAGAAAACATAGATAACTTCTACAGCCAGCTTGATTGACAAAAAACAAGGGTTTCTGAGATTCAGAAACCCTTGTCGGTATTCATCGGCGTGACAAGATTTGAACTTGCGGCCTCTACGTCCCGAACGTAGCGCTCTACCAAACTGAGCCACACGCCGAAGGCAGATAGAAGGGGCCCGATTTGCGAAGCAAATGGGGAAGAGGTCTGTCTGCACGTGGAGAGCCATTCGGCGAAGCCGAATTCTGCATGGCCCGACACTCCTCTTTAGTTTAGAAATTAAAACCCCAATTCCGCATTAGAGCAAAACTGAGGCCTTAGTGCGCGATCAGGGGCTCGAACCCTGGACACCCTGATTAAGAGTCAGGTGCTCTACCAACTGAGCTAAGCGCGCATCTGCGTTTGTAACGCAAGTGCTATTATATTATAATGCTTTTTGAATTGCAAGGATTTTTTGCGCATGATATACGAAACTCACACACATTTTGACGATAAGGCATTTGATGATGACCGCGATGAAGCGATAAAACGCGCGATGGCAGAGGGCGTTACAAGGTTCATAAACGTCGGAGCATCGATGAAAAGCAGCAGAACGAGCATCGAACTTGCACGCTCTTACAGCGGTTTTTTGGCATCTGTCGGAGTTCATCCCGAAGAGACGGGGGAACTTACGGAAGAGGATATGTCAATCCTTGAAGAATATTCAAAGGATGAGAAGGTTGTTGCCATCGGGGAGATAGGTCTTGATTATTACTGGGATGAACCGGAGCGCGACATACAGAAGAAGTGGTTTGCAAGTCAGATCGCGCTTGCAAGAAAGGTAAAGCTTCCGATCATAATCCATTCAAGAGATGCGGCCGCGGATACTCTTGATATGTTAAGATCCGAGAAGGCCGGGGACGTCGGTGGCATAATGCACTGCTACTCTTACGGAGTCGAGATGGCAAAACAATTCCTTGATCTGGGTTTCTGCCTGGGAGTCGGGGGCGTCGTAACTTTCAAGAACGGCAAAAAGCTTAAAGAAGTCGTTGAATATGCCCCGCTCGACCGGATCGTTACGGAAACGGATTCTCCTTATATGGCGCCGGTTCCGATGAGGGGAAAACGCAATTCGTCGGAGTATCTTCCGTATATCATTGAGGAGATAGCAAAGATAAAGGGCGTCAGTGCAAAGGAAGTTGAAGAAGTGACGTTTAATAATGCTGTAAGGATATTCGGTAACAACTGATGGCAGATCTCGGGAACGCCAAAAGCACGGCGGAAGTTATAAAAAAATACGGTTTCTCGTTTCAGAAGAGGTACGGGCAGAATTTCCTGATAGATGCGCATGTCCTCGACAAGATCATTGACGCCGCCGATATCGGAAAAGAGGACGGAGTCATTGAGATCGGTCCCGGGATCGGTACAATGACGCAGCGGCTGTGTGAGCGTGCCGCAAAAGTCGTGGCGGTTGAGATCGATAAAGAACTGATCCCGATACTAAGCGATACCTTATCGGGATATTCCAACCTGAAGATAATAAATGCGGATGTCATGAAGACGGATATGACAGCGCTTATCCGGGATGAGTTTGCCGGGATGAACGTAAAAGTTGTCGCAAATCTTCCTTATTACATAACAACACCGATAGTGATGTCACTTCTTGAACAGCATCTTCCCTTATCGAGCATAACGATCATGGTCCAGAAAGAGGTCGCCGTTCGCATGCAGGCCGGACCGGGAACAAAGGATTACGGTGCCCTTTCGCTTGCCGTGCAGTACTATGCAGATACATACATCGCCGCCAATGTTCCCCCCAACTGTTTCATGCCGCGTCCCAAGGTGGGGTCAAGCGTGATACGGCTGACTGTCAGAAACACTTCCGAAATCGAAGTGACAAACGAAAAGCTCATGTTCGATCTTATCAGGGCTTCATTTAACCAGAGAAGGAAGACTCTTGTGAATGCGATAGGCAATTTTGCGGGTCTTGACATATCAAAAGAGGCGGTCGCAAAGGCTCTTAACGATATGGGACTTGATGAGAACGTAAGGGGAGAAACGCTTGATCTTCGGCAGTTTGCCGCACTTTCCAATATTTTGACATAGCACGGTCCGTATGATAAAATAGCCAAGATAATGGGCACATGTTGTGCTTAAGGGAGTTTTTGTTTTGGATAAGTACGAATATCAGGTCTGTGCGGACCAGATAAAATCATTGATCAAAGAGCATCGTTTCCAGGAAGCGATGGATATAGCCGACACGATCGACTGGAGAAGAGTCAAGAGTTTCTCCATGTTGTGTACCGTCAGCGAGATATACAAAGTAACAAAGCACTATTCCGAGGCCAGGGACATTCTTCTTCTGGCTTATGAACGTTATCCTGACAGGGCAAATGTTGTCTATGCCCTTTGTGAGCTGGCCATAAAACTTGATGAAGTATCTGAGGCCATCGAGTACTACAGGGAGTACGTTCATTTAAAACCCCACGATACAAACAGATATGTTCTGTTATATAAGATATACGATGCCCAGGATGTTCCTCTGGAGGAGAAGATATCACTCCTTGAGGAGTTCAAGAGGGCTGAGTATACCGAGAAGTGGGCATATGAGCTTGCGCTCTTATATCATAAGGACGGTCAGGAGACCAAATGTGTTGAGACGTGTGATGAACTTGCACTTTGGTTTGGTGACGGTCCTTATGTGCGTAAAGCGCTTGAACTCAAGATGCAGCATTCGCCGCTTACAAAGGAGCAGCAGCAGAAATACGACGGCGTCTATGACGCGCCCAAGATTCCTACCGGAGAAACGGAGGAGACCGTCCATATTTATGAGACACAGTCTATGCCTATGTATGCGAAAGGTGTCAGTCCTTTTGAGACCGCACCCATGGACAGCAACACGGGTTCTTTGCTGATGCCTCAGGGATTCGCTGCTCAGGAGGAGCCCAAGCCTGCCGAGACTCCGGCGCCGGTATCGGTATCCGTACCTCAGCAAACTTCCGATATTCAGATAACACCGTACAGCAACGATAAATATTCAACGCTGAATCTTCAGGAAGAACTCGCCAAAAACATGGAAGCGTTCTACGCAAAGGAAAAGAGTGTTGTTCCTTCACCGTATTACGGTGTTACATCCCAGTTATACGATCAGTCTCAGGAACAGTTCATTCAGCAGCTGAACAATGCCGGTCCCGTGTCGGAGCCCGTTTATCCGCAGGCTCAGCAGCCTCAGATGTACGGTCAGAATATGTATATGGATCCGCAGCAGGCACAGATGTATCAGCAGCAGATGTATGCTCAGCCCCAGCAGATGTATCAGCAGCCGCTATACGGCCAGAACGTATACGAACAGCCTCAGCAGATGTATGCTCAGCCTCAACAGAATGTATATCAGCAGCCTGTTCCCGAGCCCGAACCCGAACCCGTAAGATATGCCGATCCGATGGATCAGGCACCTGTATATACCGAACCCGGAGCTTCGCCGGTAACTTACGTAAAACCGGAGCCGGAACCCGCACCGGAACCGACACCGGCACCCGTAGTTGCACCTGTGCCCGAAACACCGGCGCCTGCGGAACAAAGCGTTGCACCCGCGGTACAGCCCCAGGCAGAGGAGCCTGTAAATACAGCGGACGAGCAGGTTCCCGGTCAGATAGATCTCAGCGACTTCATGAAAGACTGGGAAGAGAAGAAGAAGAACGGCGAGGAGCAGCGTAAACAACAGATCCTAAGTCGCTCAATGGAGCAGACCCAGGATATCATGTCTCAGCTTAAGGGAGTTATTCCGGGATTCGAAAATACTGTCGCAGCCGATCAAAGCGAACCCGAACAGGAAAAGGTTTCGGAAGAAGACAGTAAGCTCAAAGAAGAAGTATTAAAAGACGACAATAAGGGAGTCGTAACAAGAACGACTATACCTTCTCCCGTATTTGACAGGGAAAATGTGAAGAGAACGGAATCCGGAGCAAGGATCAACGGACCTGCCAAGGCGTCGATCACGGGAACGATCCCCGATATCCTTCCGAACGCCGAGACTCCGATCATTCCCGAAGTATCCGATGTTACCGACGAACCCAAAGCGCCTGAGGTGCCCGACATACCGATCAAGGGAGACGTTCTTCCTTCCGGAAGAAAGCTCACGCTTGATGAGGAATACGGCGGACATATCGCACAGATAAGGAAAGAGGACGAAGAACTTGTCAAGAGAATGACAGGTGAGATTCCCGAGCCCGAAGAGGAAGAGCCGGTTGAGGAGATTCCTCTGCCCGAACCCGAAGATTACGGCGAGGCCGAAGAAATAGAGGAAGTGGAGCAGCCCGATCTTCCAGAAGACGAAGAGGAACCGGACGAAGAGGAACCCGAAGCAGAGCCGGTCGTTCACAGGGTTGAAGTGGAAGAGCCTGTCGAAGAAGAGTCTCCGGCCGGGGAAGAATCCGAAGAAGAAGACGAGCAGCCGTCCGAAGAACCCGAAGAGAAAGAAAAAGAGGCAGTCCGTCACGGACTGACCGCACCTATACAGTATCCTTACAGCGTTGACGATCTCGGGGAGGTCGAGGAACTCGAGACGATCGACCAGCCCGATGAAGTCGATGATATGCTCAAGACCCGTCCGATACCTCAGGAAGAGATCGAGGCCAGGATGCGTTATGAAGCGGGCATAGAGGAAGATTATTCGGCTGAGGACGAATCGAATGCCAAGAAAGCAAATCATCCTTCGTGGATGAAGCTTGACGAGAGCGTTACGAGTCGAAGAGAATTTGATGAATCCGAGATGGCGATCTTCGGAAGATTTGAAGGTATAGAATCCTTAAAGGCCCAGATCGTCGATGTCATGGATGACATGAGAATGGAGGCATCAAGGGGCAACGTTATAGTCATGGGTTCCGAGAATTTCGGACGTAAGAGCCTTGCGATCGATATCGTAAAAGCAATACAGTCGATGGATTCCTCGTTCTCCGGAAAAGTTGCCAAGATATCGGGAGAAGCTCTCAACAAGAAGAATATCCCGATGACACTTCAGAAGCTTAGAAACGGGGCACTTATCGTTGAGAATGCCGGCGGACTTACTCCGGTCACACTCAATACGATAACCGAAACGCTTCAGAACGATGTTGATTTTATCCTTGTTGTGTTCGAGGGAGAGAAGGATTCCCTTGAGCCGCTTCTTAACGGTTGTGTTGAGACCAAGACCGTGTTTGACGCAAGGATCGTGATAGATGATTTTTCCAATTCGGATCTTGTGGCATATGCAAAGGGTTACGCAAGAGAGCTTGAGTACAGTATAGACGATATGGGTACTCTGGCACTATACAACAAGATAGGCGATATGCAGACAATAGATCATATCGTCAGTGTGGATGAAGTTATAGAGATCGTTGACAATGCCATCAGACACGTTGACCGCAAGAACATGTCGCATTTCATGGATGTTCTTCTGGCCAAGAGATATGATGACGACGATTTTATCATCCTCAGAGAGAAGGATTTTCTGAATTAAAATCACAGGGGGTTT
>JAILRJ010000028.1:0-20840 GCA_024698285.1 Lachnospiraceae bacterium
CTTGATGCCAACACGTTCAGCAATTAGATCCACGCCGGTTCCGTCATACCCTTTCTCAGCAAACAGCGTTAATGCTTCATCCAGTATTTTCTGCTTAGTTGACATGATATCCTCCCAATCTATGCTAACGAAAGTTAGCCATATTTTAGCTATAAATCGTTAGCTTGTCAAGCTTTTTCTCAGAAAACGCAAAAAAGCCTGCAAACACCAGGATTTCTCCCAGCACCTGCAGGCTCAATAGCGATTCGTTATTCAGTTAAACTTTCTTCACAAAATCCAGACTGATCCACCCAATACCACTCTTCAGCCTTCCCCATCCAGCTGAAGCACCTTTACCGGACTTCACTTCCATAATGGTATATACACCAACCGAGCAAAACTGCACTCTGCCATAATCCGTCCCTGGACCCTTTCTGATATTCAGATCAGAGATGCTACTAAGATACAAAAAAAGAAAAGTTAACTAACTTTTCTCAACTAAAATATGATGATATTATCAATCCCACGGCTAAATCTTTCTTATTTGAAGCAGATTATGGTTTCCTTCACCTCCTTTCATAATGTATACCAATGTAAACCAACATTTTTTACGACAAAAAAAATACAGAAACGCCTATTTCATAAGCATTTCTGTATCTCCTTTACCAGAGCGCGAGACGGGACTAAACAAGGTATCGCCACGCGCTCCTTCGGAGCCCCTGGCAGGTCGTCCTGTCTCGATGCTGATGCCCGAACGAAAAAGGACCATCCTTCCGGATGATCCTTTTTCATTCGAGCGCGAGACGGGACTCGAACCCGCGGCCTCGACCTTGGCAAGGTCGCGCTCCACCAACTGAGCCACTCGCGCATATATGCCGTTTGTCTTGTGACTTGTATATGTTATCAAAGGCAGAATGAAAAGTCAACGACTTTTTCAACTTTTTCGCCTGTTGCGGGATGTACGAATTCAAGCCTGTTTGCAACAAGTGCAATACCCGACGGGTAAGATGTTTTTGCTCCGTATTTCACATCGCCGACGATCGGATTCCCGAGGTGTGACAGTTGTGCCCTAATCTGGTGAAAACGGCCCGTTATCAGTCTGACGGACAGGATCGTTTTGTTCTCTTCTTCCAGGATCTGCTTTGTGCGATATGTAAGACTTGCCTCCTGAATACGGATCCCGGACGGTGCCTGATCCGCAACGATCGCTTTTCCCGCTTTGCCGTCCTTATACAGACGATCCGTAAGTTCCGTCTCCTCCGGTACATCAAGGATTCCCTCGACCATGGCAAGATAATTCTTGTTCATGACACTGCTTTGCACCTGGCGTGACAGAGAAGAAGCAGCCTTGCTGTCTTTTGCAAATACGAGTATACCCGCCACAGGCTGATCCAGCCTGTGAACGATGCCTACATACGGTTCTTTTTTATTTCCGGGGGATTCGGCCCTGATATGCTCTTTGATCAGACTGACACAATCAGGCTGCCGTACATTCGCAGTCTGGGTTGCCAGTCCCGCCGGCTTATAAATGACTATTATCGATCTGTCTTCGTACAGTACTTCTATTGACACTTTATTCCAAACTGTTATCTTCGATCAGCTTCATCACAACAGATACAGCATCGGACTGACTGCTGTTTTTCATTGTATTTCTAAAACTCTCCCTTTCGTCATACAGTCTGCAAATCGTTTCATATAACGAGTCTTCCGAAAGGTCTTTGTCTTCGTCAAGCACCAGCGAATATCCCTGCTTTCTGAACGATTCGGCATTTAAGAGCTGATCTCCCCTTGATGCCGATGCTGGAAGAGGTATAAGAAGATTGGGTTTATTAAGAGCCAGGATCTCGCATATCGCATTTGCTCCGGCACGGGAAACCACGATATCAGACAGAGCGAACAGATCCTTCATCTCATCCTTCGCATATTCAAGCTGGAAGTATCCTTTTGTTCCGGCGAGCGTTTCATCAAGCTTTCCCTTTCCGCAAAGATGAAGCACGTTAAACTTTTCCGTCAGACGCGGAAGGATCTTCCTGATGATGTTGTTAACGGAAGCCGCTCCGAGACTCCCTCCGACAACCATCACCACCGGTTTTCCGGGATCCTCGAAGCCACATATCTTAGCAGCCTTATCAGCATCCCCTTCCATCAGTTCCGCCCTGATAGGCGAACCCGTCAGAACGGCTTTTTCCTCCGGAAGGATTCCGACCGTCTCGGGGAAATTACAGCATATCTTTGTCGCCGCGGAAAAGCTCAGCTTATTAGCCAATCCCGGAGTCATATCGGATTCATGGATGATAACGGGTACGTGATTTTTCTTTGCGGCCCATACAACGGGAACCGAGACAAACCCGCCTTTTGAGAATACTATCGACGGTTTGAGCTCCCTGATTATTCGTTTGGCCTCTCCGAAACCTTTGAGTACCCTGAACGGATCCGTGAAATTCTTAAGAGAAAAATACCTGCGCAGTTTCCCCGTTGCTATGCCATGATAAGGGATGGAATAATCCCCTATAAGTGATTTTTCCATCCCTTCATATGATCCTATATAATGAATATCGTACCCGGCTTCACGAAGAGCCGGGATAAGTGCGATATTCGGTGTAACGTGTCCGGCAGTCCCGCCGCCTGTAAGAACGATCCGCTTCATTACAGTCTTGCCATCAGAGCCTCTCTCTGCTCTTCGTATCCCGGCTTGCCGAGAAGCGCGAACATGTTCTTCTTGTAGCTTTCAACACCGGGCTGGTTGAACGGATTGACTCCGAGAGTATATCCGCTGACGCCGCATGCGAACTCAAAGAAATAGAAGAGCTGTCCGAGATAGAACTCGTTCACTTCGGGAATGTTCACAACCGTATTTGGAACGTTTCCGTCGGTATGTGCGAGTATCGTTCCGTTCATAGCACTCTTGTTGACAAAATCAACCGTCTTGCCTGCAAGATAGTTAAGTCCGTCAAGATCGACGGGTTCTTCTCCGATCGTGATCTCTTCACGTGACTTTTCTATGTTGATGACAGTCTCGAATATATTTCTCGATCCGTCCTGAATAAACTGTCCCATTGAATGAAGGTCTGTCGTAAGATCCACGCTTGCGGGGAAAATACCTTTCTGATCCTTTCCTTCACTCTCTCCGTAAAGCTGCTTCCACCATTCTGAAATGAAATGTACCGAAGGCTCGTAGTTTGCCATGATCTCTATCACTTTGCCCTTGCGAAGGAGAATATTTCGAACAGCGGCATATTTGAGAGCATCGTTTTCTTCGAAAGGAGCTGTAAGAGCAGCTTCTCTTGCCGCCTGAGCACCTTCCATCAACTTATTTATATCCGCACCCGATACCGCTATAGGAAGAAGACCTACAGCCGTAAGCACCGAGAAACGTCCACCGACATCATCAGGAACCACAAAGCTTTCGTAACCTTCCTCGGTTGCCAGATTCTTGAGTGAGCCTCTTGCCTTGTCGGTCGTTGCATATATTCTCTTTGCGGCTTCTGCCTTTCCGTATTTCTTTTCAAGCTTTTCCTTGAATACCCTGAATGCGATGGCAGGCTCCGTTGTTGTACCGGATTTGCTGATCATGTTGATCGAAAAATCACGATCTCCGATAACATCCATAAGATGCTTTATGTATGTGCTGCTGATGCTGTTTCCCACGAAATAGATCTCGGGAGTC
Organism: Lachnospiraceae bacterium; assembly: GCA_024698285.1. Taxonomy (GTDB): domain Bacteria; phylum Bacillota; class Clostridia; order Lachnospirales; family Lachnospiraceae; genus UBA2868. The sequence goes on from JAILRJ010000028.1 coordinate 3,647, forward strand.
TTGCGAACTTCCTTGGGGATGATGTTATAGAAACTGTGACGAAGGAACTCTATCGCAGCCCTTGCTCCGAGGTAAGATCCGCCGATACCGATAACAAGGAGCACTTCCGAATCGCTCTTGATCTTGTCCGCAGCCTTCAGTATACGGTCGAACTCCTCCTTGTCATAATCAACCGGAAGATCGATCCATCCGAGAAAATCATTCCCCGCACCGCTCTTTGACACGAGAACTTCCTTGGCGTTCTCGACGATATCGCACATGCTCTCGATCTCCTGCTCGCTTATAAACGGCATTGCCTTACTGTAGTCATAAGTAACTTTTGTACTCATTGTTATCATTGTCTCCTTTTTGTTTAAACTGTAATAAAACGTTTATATTATACCACCTGATCGTTCCTAGGACACGATCTCGTTAAGAACGGCGGCAAGTTCCCCTTCTTTGGGCTCCGACGGTTTCATGACTAGGTCCTGTCCGTCGTTTATGTATCTCGGGATCAGATGTGTGTGGAAATGAAATACCGTCTGGCCCGCAACTTCACCGTTATTCTGGACAACGTTGAATCCGTCCCATGAAAGCTTTTCCTTAAGGAGCTTCATCATCTTTCTTGCAAGAGGAAATACCTTTGCACCAACCGCATCATCAAGCTGCTCAAGATTATCAAAATGCTCCTTCGGAACTATGAGGCAATGCCCTTTCGTTGCCGGAGCCGCGTCCAGAAAGACGCGAAAATCATCATCCTCATATATCGTATTTGTCGGAATGTCCCCGTTTGCCAGCTTACAGAATATACAATCGTCTTTCTTCATGTTAGAATTCTCCTTCCGAATTCAGAAAAGTAAATACCTGATCCAGGAGCAGCAGTATCCTGAAATCACCCTTAACCTGCATGTCTCCCGTCATAAACGCTCTCTGGAAACTCATCTGTCCCGCGATGATATGCTCGAGAACGTCCGGCTTGATCTTACAAAGAATATCCGGCAAATCATGATTGCCGTAATAACACTTCAACTTGGAATCGACTATCTCAACGATCAGTGCTTTCTTACGATCCTCGATCATGAACTTGTACGATGCGTTGACGGTTCCCTCGGGTGCGAAATTATCTTCAAAATCCTTTATGAACTGCTTATTGACATCCACATCCTTCTTCTCAAGCATTCCCTTGAACAGTGATGACAGTTCCTGAATATCCTCTTTCTGCTGCTGAACATACTGCTCATCCGATGCATATTTGGAAAGCTGTTCCGTCTCCTGCGGAGTAAGAGGAATGTTCTTTGTTCCGCCGACAATCTGCTTAACGGCCTGATTACTAGAAGGAAGCGAATGCATCTTCTGCGAGATCGTGCGGTACAGATTCTCGGTCTTCTTCTCGATTATCTTGATATATTCATTATTCAGTTCAAAGCTGGTCATGTCATCGACATATCCGCACAGCCCGCTGCAGGGAAGTCCGCCGAGTATCTCCCATGCTACCTGGAGATTTGTTTTGGCTTCCCTCTCTCCGCTTGAAAGAGACATTACCACGGGACACATATATGTCTTGCTGATCTTCTCTTTGTTTCCGTACAGCCAGCATGCATCAAGAAACTGCATCATATATCCGCCCACGCCGTACCACTCCACGGTAGTCGCAAGCACTATACCGTCAGCCTCATTTATAGATGCGGGAAGAGATGTGATCTGGTTTCTCAGTTCATACAAAGGAAACCTTTCCACATTGACGTTCAGCTCCGTGAGTACTTCCGTCATCTTTCCGATCACAAACAGTGTCGGATCGTCGAGTATCCCTCTTCCTCCGTAATAGATGTTGATCTTCATGCGATTTTACTCCTGTCATTTTTTCTGTATAGAAGAACGGCCGCCAGAAATCCTCCGATCAGTCCGAAGATATGAGCCGCCATATCCACATTCTCAGAAGTGATGCCGTTATAAAGCGCATATGCTATAAGGACACACATTCTAAGTGTAGTCATGTCCTCGAGTTTCCCTTTGTTCCGGATAACGAGCCACAGAAGCGCACCTATCATGGCGAATATCGCTCCCGACGCACCGGCCGATACGATCCCACGGTTATAAAGCAGTGCATACAAAAACGATCCAAGGCTTCCGAACATACCGCCGAGCAGATACATAAGAATGTATTTCAGTTTTCCTACCGCTCTTTCCACGTTATCCCCGAGAAACATGAGAACTACCATATTTCCCGCCAGATGCATGAACCCGAAATGAAGGAACATGCATGTAAAGAACCTGTAGATCTGTCCGTCCTCAAGTACCGCCGGAGCAAACATAGCCCCGTGTCCTAGCATAAACTCGACGACATCCTCTTTCGAGCCGTAAAACGACATAACGAAAAATACCACCACGTTTATCAGAACAAGCGCGGTGTTTACCGGTGTGAACTCCTGGCTGAATGATTTTTCCTGTCGGGGATTATCGTCATAATAGCCCGAATATCCGGCACTCGTATATTCCCTGTCCGGTTCCGGCTCCTGATTCGAAGGAGCAACCTCCGACTCAATAGCCTGACGGAGCCCATAGAAATCATCCGGTTCATTATCGTACAGGATAAGTGCCATCGTGTTTGAATTGACGATCCAGCAATGATCGTCGTTTATAACGAACTTCCTGGCTTCACTGACCCACGGTGTAACAATGAGTGTCAGAAAATCAATGCTCTCATATCCTCTTTCCCGGATATGCTCTTTGGATTTATCGCAAAAAACGATGTACTGCTCCGTCGTGAGCGGAATCCCGTCTACACAGTCAAGAACCTGTATCACTTTGGCGGATGACATCTCGTATTGAACGAACAATTTTACAAACGGAACATTCGATTCGATTTTCAGATATCCCTGCTTTTCGAGCAGGCTTTGAATCTTATCGATCATAGAGGGATTATATCAAATTGCGCAGGTTCTGTTAATACTTTGGGCAAAAGTGCCTGTTTGTCCTTGCGGTGTGAATGAATGTTCCCGCAAAAAGATCATTACCGGCCTCTATAGTCGTTATCAGGACTCTTTCGTCGGAATATATCCGGATATCAGTATCCCAGTCCAGGATCAGTCGCTTTGACAACTCGTTTCGTACGTATTCTTCGGCTTTAGTTTCGATATCACCCCCTTCGCCCGCGGCCGAAAAGGAAGCCTGTTGGCATATATACTCGAAGCTGCATCTGTCAAACAAGAACATACCGGCATATATGAACATCACAATAACACCGAGTATCACCGGCATTATCAGCGCGGCTTCAACCGTAAAGCTGCCCCTGTGTCTCATCTATCCGATACCCCCCGCTACGGTGATCAGAAACCCCGACATCACAAAGGGCGCAAACGGAATCCCCCCGGTAAAGCGTTTCTTCTTTCTAATGATCAGTGCTCCGGCATATACGGATGCGGCAACCGATGCGACCGCGGTCACATATAGATTGCTCCTGTTCCCGATAAGGATCCCGAGTGCCGCCAGAATCATCCCGTCGCCTGTACCTATGTGTTTCTTCGCGTGTTTTACTGCAACTATGATCACCGCACCCAAGAGTATCGGAGCGATCAGATCCGTGATCAGTCCGCTCATACCGTATTCCGCAATTCCGATATAAGCCGTCAGTGTTATCAGTCCCCCTCCGGCTGCCGAAATGATCAGCGGAACCGTATAAACGATTCTCCTGCGAATATCCGTATATGTGCATATGGCAAGCATCACGAGAGCTATCATCTGTTTTATCTGCCACATCTGCTGCATGGTCTTTTGTCCTTTACCTCACTGTAATTGACGGCATACACCGTTCGTTTGAGTCCGCTGCAAGTTACGCTGTTGTGGTATCTGTCCCCGTCCGTCGTAACAAAAAGGATCCCGTCCGAAAGCTTTGCATGACATATTCCGCACGGTTTGTACTTTCCGCCGCTTTCATTTCGAAGATCCGGAACACGGGTAGGGTCCACCTGTTTTACCGTAAGCATCAAATGGCTGCAGTTTCTGTCCCTGTGCCAGACCTCGCTTCCTTCAGTCACATATACGATCTCCTCTTCGGGAAAATACCCGCTGTCATACCCGTTCCACACATGAATGAGACATTTTCTCTTAACGGACACCGACAGCGGGCCAAAAGCCGTCGTCAGCGGAAACAGTTCCCGCCTGATATCGAGTTTTCTGTACTCCGGCCCGTCCGTCTCATCAACAGCCGTATCCATCGCCTCGCAGAAAAGCTCTTCCTGGATATCCATCACTTCCCGTTTCATCGGAAGGATCGAGACAAGCGTCAGCAGTCCCAACGCAAAAAGCGGAAGAACAACGGCAGCTTCAACAGTAAGAGAAGCCATTTTACATGATTTCAGATTCATACGAATACTGCCTCGTTATGCAAAATGTCCCTGTCGATGGACCGTCAAAAGTTGCGGTAAAGACAAGATCGTAGAAGCATCCGTCCGGATCAAATCCCGGACTTCCGTTATCCCTCATGTATTCGATCATCTCTTTTGTAATACCGTATTTGTCTTCACAGGGTTGAGAGTTGTCGCTTACCGAAACGGATACGTCTCTTAATTCATTTACCGTCAGAGAGTTGGTCAGATACATCGAAAAGTGTTCTTTGATCCTGTCTATACCGCCCTCCGGCGTCTTGAAGGAACTGTCGATCAAAAGAATCCCGAACCTGTCGAACAGTTCCCTGTTATATTCCGCAAAGCATGACATGACGGCGCAGTCCGTTGCATAAGAAGCCTCGCTTTTTGAAACATACCTTTCCGCCAACGTCGAAAGAGAAATGATAAAAGCCGATACGACCGACAAAATCAGCGTGAGAAATACCGTTATCTCCGCTCTTTTCTCAGATCGCATTGACATCCTCGGTTATCCTTACGAATATTCCGTTTATGATATTTGTCAGCTGATCCCTGAAGATCACCACAAGTCCGATCAGCACGACCATAATCAGTATCACCTCCACAACGCCTATACCACGGTCATCGTCTTCGATACTTACAAAGCTGTCCCTGATCCTGCAAAACATTGATATTACAGCATTAATTAACATACAAATCCTCCTTTGTCGTACATACTTCTGTTTGGCGCAAAACAAAATCAAATGTGAAATTTTGCCGAAACGGCCCGATCTGATCGGTCGAAAACACGGAATGTGTTTTCTGATGAGACAGATTATAAGATATGATTTTTACCCTTGTAAATACTGTTTTGTAATATCGTGATGCTGTACAAATCACCTTCCGGTGTGATTTTTGAAAACTGTTTATCATGCATAAAAAAAGACCCGGATCGGATGTGATCCGACCCGGATTTTCTACATTCGTTTTTCTTATATCACAGGAAAAACATCACGGCAGGTATCGTTACGATAGATGTTACAGTTGTAAGGATTATCCCGGCCGATATCATGTCTTCCTTCACGCCGAACTGTTTGGCCATCATCAGAGGCATGTTTGCCGCAGGCATTGACGACATGACAGCGACCGTGTGAAGGATCAGTTTGTTTTCGATAAAAGGCTTCAGGATAAATATGAGAAGGATCGGAACAAGGATCTGGCGAATAACTACAAACACATAGAGACGCCATCTCGTGAACACTTCCTTCGGAACCATCTGCGCGACCGATACTCCGAGAACCATCATCGACAGAAACGTCGTGCAGTTTCCGATATATGAAAGAGTAGACTGAACAAGCTCCGGAACCTTTACATCGGTCAGATACACGACTATCGTCACGACCGCCATTACCGTTCCGGAATTGATGAGATTCTTGAACGAAAACTCATACGCCTGCTTTTCCTCCGGATGCTGTTCGGCTGCCGTCTCCTTGATCGACGCAAATCCGTATGTATAGATGATCATGTTAAACGTAAGGCAGCATATAGATACGAATATGAGTGACTGAGGCCCGAGAACCGCGGACGAAAACGGAATGCCTATGAACCCGACATTTCCGAATATTGCAAGCATTCTGTATGCATACCTTCTGTCCTTTTGAACTCCGAGAAGAACCGGTATAAGATATGCCGCCGGTATCAGTATCGCATACATTACGATAAAGCACAGGAATGCCAGTCCGACCTCTCCCGCTCCGACCTTTTCCTCTTCGGACAATGCCGCACATAAGAGAGTGATCGGATTTGTGATGTTCACGATGATCCACGACAACTGTTTTGCACTGTCGTTTGACAGGTGTTTTTTCTTGAACAGAAACACTCCCGTCAGGATCAGTATGAATATGATGATCATCTGTTTTTGTACGATCCAGATACTCATTTCCTATCTCTTCCAGAAACAATCTTTACACTTATAACAGTTATCACCCGTTCTGCCCGCAGGGTATCTTCCCGAAATACCCATCTTCTGTCTGACCGCGATGAGCTTATCCACCTGCTCTTTTGTAAACTCCGTGGGATTTCCAAGCATCTCGGACTTATACAAAAGCTCGGCGTAAAACTCGAGAGACTCCATCCTCATATAGGCTGACACAAGATCGCTCGACCAGGTCAGGGCTCCGTGATTTTCAAGAAGGACCGCGTCAAAATCATCAAGATAAGGTTCTATGGAATCCGGAACTTCCGGAGTGGACGGAGTTGCATAAGGAGCGAGCGGAACGCATCCAAGCATAACCACCGCCTCGGATGTGACGGGACGGTTTAACGGCCTTCCGTTTATCGCAAAACATGTCGCAAATTTAGAATGGGTATGAACAACGGCATTTGCATCAGGTCTTTTCTCATATACCCGAAGATGCATCTTCATCTCACTTGAAGGACGAAATCCATCATTCGCTTCAAGAACGTTTCCGGCTCCGTCTATTTTGCATATGCATTCCGGAGTCATGAACCCTTTTGAAACGCCGGTCGGAGTACATAAGAATTCATTGTCACCGATCCTTACGGAAATGTTTCCGTCATTGGAAGCGACCATATAGCGGTCATATATCCTTCTTCCTATATCGCATATCTGTTCTTTTATGGTTTTCTCGTCAACTTTCATGTGAATGATTGTATTTCAATCCGGTTCGTTTGTAAAGTTCAGCCGTCAAGCCCGACAAACGCCGGCACCATAACGATAGCAAGAACAACTATCAGCATCATGAACATCGGGAGAAGGAGCTTGGTCTGTGCTTCCGAAGCCTGTGCTCTGATCGCAGCCATTCTCTCTCTTTGAGCCTTCTTGGTTTCCTCATACAGCATTTCGGTAAGCCCTGTTCCGCCTTTTTCGGCCGCCTGTTTTATCAGACTGATGAACGATCTGTATCTTATACTGCCGATCCTCTGAGCATAATCGTCGTATGCCGCAAGCTCACCCGCTCCCTCATCCATCATCTTCTTTGAGATGAGCATTTCATCGAATGCATATCTTCTGTTCTTCGAAGACTGCTTTAACCTGTTTTCATATACTTTGCAGATCTCGGACCATATCGTTCTCGGATTCATCCCGGCCGTATGATAGAGTGCATACTGATTCAGTATCCTGGCATGATCGGCTTCGATCTGTTTCCTTCTGTTCATTGCTTCTTTTCTGATCTTATCGTCCTTATCGGCCATGATGATTATTGTTACGATAATTCCCAAAGCAAAAACGATCGGGCCTTTATTGATCGAAGAAGCGTAAAACGTTATCTTTCTTCCGGAAAGTTCATCCGGCAGCATCTGAACCTCATCTTCGCGGCTCAACTCATCACCAGCCTCTACGGACGCCTCGATCATTTCCCTGATGCTTTTACCCTCCTCCCTCTTTCGAAGACGGACATAAGAATATTTATCTTCTTTATAGTCCTTGTATGATAAGGATGCACGCAGTCGTACAAGAATCCCCTGCCCGTTATCCTCTTTTGCAAGTCTCTCATTGTTAATGACTCCGTCTCTTCCGACCAGCAAAGGTCTGTCCGAAGTCCATTCGATCGAAAACGGAAAACCTTCGATATGATCGCGCAAATCCAGATCGTTAACAATCTCTTCGGGATCCGTGTTATTGCCCAATATATTCTTCCAAAGCACTTCATCCAGCTTCTTGGAATAATCGTTTATCTCGGTTTCGGAATATCTCCTTTCGGAAACTTTCACAGTGATCTTCTCTGCCTTTGCACCTTCCGGGCAGGCTTCAAGCGTTACCGTGCGATCGCCTTCCCCGTATCCGCTTCTGGAAACAAACGTTACGGGTTTGGCGTTTGATACCGCATCAACTACAGTCACGGGGACTGCGATCAATACAGAGAAAGCAACGGCTGCCGAGAAGATCTTGGCCCGCCTTTTCCCGAGCAAACGTATTCTTTTCTCCGCTTCCGTCTTGCGATACATCTCCTTTATGCAGGAGGCTGTCTTTCCGGACACAAAGAACTCTGACATCCTCATACTCTGATATCCCCTATCCTTTCCGACAGATAAATAGCCAGAATATATATGATTAGCCCGGCCGTCATGACTGCGATCCCAAACGGATCATGGTACAAAACTTCGATAAAGCTTCCCGATGACAGCCTCAGATACGCCAGTATCCCGGGCGGGATGACGCACATTACCCTCTGCTCATACTGTTTGCCCCGGATCATTGTCTTTGCTTCCGCTTCCGCATCGATCCTGTTTTCCATGATCTGCGTACAGGACGATATGATCCCGGGAAGATTACCGCCGCTTCTGATCGCTGCCGAAAACACAACCGAGAAATCATGCATCTCCTCTATCTGCCATCTGTCCGCCATTTCCTTTACGGCAACCGAAAGAGTCTGCCCGGATCTTACGCGCATATTTACGGTTTCAAGTTCCTTTACTATGGCGGATCTTCTTCCATACAGTTTTTCCATGTCATCCGCAGCCGAAACAAACGCGTTCTCTGCCGACATCCCGGCGGAAAGTGATGTTGATACACCGGTAAGGGCGCTTATGAACTCCTCCGTCATCTCCTCGTTTTGTTTTATTCGCTTCTTTTTCTTTACCGCCCTTGCAAACAGGACAAAAAAGGGAGCAAGCAGCAACATCGGAATTGCCGAATCGTAAAACAGCCATGAGAACAGCGCGGAAACGATCAGATAAACGGCCAGGCTCACCGCCCATTCGGCCGTTCTTAGATTGTATTTATGTTTCATTCGGCTCCCCTTTCTTTCCAACAAGCCCCGCTCTTTCCATTTTGAAAAAATTATCGAGATCGTTCTCTTTTTTGAGTTCTCCCAATATCCTGCCGTTCTTTTCTCCGGTTTCGACAAATTCAAATAGTGTCCTCACAGATATTCCCGGACCGGGAGTCTTGTCGACTTCCGTTACCTGAAGCACATGCCTGCTCCCGTCCCTGAGCCTTCCAAGATGGACTATAATATCGATCCCCGATATTATCTGTCGTCGGAGAGCATCCGAAGGAATGGGGGATGAGAGCATGACCATGGTTTCAAGTCGCGACAGTGCATCCGGCGCGCTGTTTGCGTGAATCGTCGAAAGCGAACCGTCACTACCGACATTAAACGCCTGAAGCATGTCTATCGCTTCCTCTCCTCTGACTTCACCGACTATTACCCGATCAGGCCTCATCCTCAGCGCGTTTTTAATCAGGTCTCTTATGGTGATCGGACAGCATCCTCCCGATGTTGCGCTTCTCGTTTCCAGCCTTACGAGATTCCTGATCCCCCTTATCCGAAGCTCTGCGGCATCCTCGATCGTGATCACCCGCTCATCCGGCGGGATGAATCCCGACAGCATGTTAAGAAACGTAGTCTTTCCGGATCCGGTCGAACCGCTGATCAGTATATTGTATCCGGCAATGACAAGCTGTCTCATAAGATCGAGCACCTCCCGAGTGATGCTGTTCATTGAAACAAGCGCATCGGCATCGATCGGATCGTTTGGAAATCTTCTGATAGTAAGGCTCGGCCCGTTTATGGCAACCGGATCGAGTATCGCATTTACTCTTGATCCGTCGGGAAGCCTTGCGTCAAGAATAGGTGAGGTCAGATTAACGGTCCTGTTAACATCGGATGCGATCCTTCCGATGATATCCACAAGCCTTTCTTTTGACTCGAATGCGACTCCGGTACTTATGAGCTTACCCTCACGTTCCACGAATATCCCGTCCGTTCCGTTCACCATTATCTCCGAAACCTTATCGTCTTCAAGGATATCCTGAAGAACATCGAGACGCCTGATTCGGTTGAACAGTTCATGACACATGAGGCCCCTTTGTTTCGGTGTGAGGTCTCCTGCTTTTGCGTTTTTGATGATACATTCCCTGATCGTATCGATGACTGTTTTATCGTCATCGCCCCTCTTAACGAGACGATCACATACGACCGAATAGACTTCGGCCTTAACGTCCTTATATAAACCGTTTTCCTGCAATGAGATACTCCTTGAACAAGAAAGAAACTTAAGATTAAATGTATGATCTCAGATCTGTATCAATGATTATATGTTATGGATCCCGTCGTGTAAATGCCGCCTGCGGCGAAAATCACTTTTCGTGAACCTGCATAAAAAAAGGACTCCGGACGTTTTGTCCGAAGTCGCTTTTTTGTTAATAATCACTAAACCGTATAACCTCTGTTGGAGGCAGCGGATGTACTCTCATTGAGAATACCCTTTCCGTATGTCAGTCCCGCATATATTGTCTGTGCGTTATCCATTACGGGTCCCGAAGTATCCTGTTCGGCGATCTTTTCGAAAGACTCTTTGAGTGATGCCATAAGCCTTATGCACTGCCCGAGAGCTTTGCCGTCATTTCTTATAACGGCCATCGACACTTCTTTTGATACAAACTCGTATATCCTGAACAGATAGAATGATATCGCATATGTAAAATCAAGGGATGTTTCCAGATCCCCGAGAACTCTTCCGGCGTTCGTACACTGCACTTTCGCGCCTTCATGATCACCCTCATTGAAACACTTTCGCGCTTCCTCCATATATTCCATCGCAAGATCATACATTATGACTATGATCCCGGTTGCGGATGCATTCGTGATCTTAAGGGTGTACTCCCGTTTCTTTTCGCTGGTCATATTTCTCCTTTTAATCTTTGTCACTTACTGCGCAAGTGCCACCTCATAACATTTATTGTAGTAACTGCAGTGCCTGCTGAGGCTGCTCGTTGGCCTGAGCCAGCATGCTCGTACCCGCCTGAACAAGAACCTGAAGCTTTGTATAATCAACCATTTCCTCTGCCATATCAACATCTTTGACCGTTGAATAGGACTGTTCAAGATTTTCCGTGGTTTCCGCAAGTGATGCGATCGTGGACTCAAGTCTGTTCTGATATGCTCCGAGTCCCGAACGGGCCGATGAAACATATTCTATCGCATTCCTGATCGCCTCAAGGGACTTCCTTGCGCCTTCCTCTGTCCGCATGTCTATCGGATCGTCTGTTATCTTACCGGTGCTGTCTTTTGTAATCCCTATCCCGAGAGATTTGGGATCCATTTTGGGGATCACTACCTGGATCTCCTGACCTGTTGAAGAACCCACCTGGATCTTCATCCCGCCGATACCGGTAACGTCAATATTGATTGAACCCGGAATACTATCCGGTAAATATTTGAAAGAAAGCTTTGACCCGTCATCCAATGTCACGGTCCCTGTTTTCTTTTCTCTGTCAATATCAAGGCTCTTATACGCAACAGGTTCAGTTCCTCTTTTGATCTCTCCCGATGCGGGATTGATATTGTAATTGCCATTCGGGAAACTGACATCATAATAAATATTGGTGATCAGATCAGGAGTACCGGTATAACCTTTCATCTCCTGCTCACCGCCGAGGAGGTTCTGTGTATTGTATTCGGTATCCTTGGCAACACGCTCGATCTCATCGCGAAGAGCATTGACTTCTTTCTGTATAGCTTCTCTGTCGGCTGTTGTGAGAGTACCTGTCGAAGCCTTTACACCGAGTTCGTTCATCCTCTGGAGCATATTATGAACTTCCGTGAGTGCTCCGTCCGCCGTCTGTACGACATTAACCGCATTGCTCGCATTGTCTTTTGCCTTGTAAAGGCTTCTGATCTGTGCGTTCATACGGTTTGATATCGCCATTCCCGCGGGAGTATCTTTGGCGTGATTGATCTTGAATCCCGAAGACAGCTTCTCCGTCGATGATGCGTGCTTTTCCTCATTGGTCCGAAGTACGTTCTGAGCTACAAGCGCCTGGATGTTTGAATTGATCTTCATGTCTGACTCCTTCCGATGCCTGTGTGATTACGGCTTATGATCTTTGAACTGCACCTATGAACGCTTTTGCGATCCTGTACAGCCTGCTGTTATCCGTTTTGATGGAATCCGTTCCGGGAATATAAACATCCGTGTTTATATATTTGGAGAATACATATGAAAGATTTGAAGTTTCAAGATCTTCTTTTCTGAACTCTTCTCTTATTTTATCGTCAATATTCTTAAGATTATCAACCCCTGAACGCGAATCCGATACAATAAATCCGTCAACGCCGCTTTGCTTCAGTGAAAAAGAGGCCTCAACTTTTCCGTACTCTTCACTTCCAAAGGATGCTCTTACTTTTCCCGCATCATCTTTTGAATGCTCTATCGTCAGATGAATGGATGTCCATCCGTCCTCAAGGTATACAGGGATCTCATAACTCTCCCTTCCCGAAAGCGATGCGGCAAATCCGACCTGTTTGTAAAGCATCGAATATGTCCTGACATCTTCATAAGTCTCGGAAGAAAGTGCGCTCTCTTTTGCTATCCTTGCGGCCTTATCGAGAAATCTCTCATAGGCTGCCGATGCACTGTCCCTGTCGGAAAGCTCATCCGCAAGTTTTCTTGCATCCTCTTCGGTAAGAACTTCTCTGCCGTTATCTTCCCTGTCGTCATCCTGTTCCTGACGTGAGAACATCTTTTTGAATCCTTTGCCCATTCCTTCGGACATGGCACTTACCGCAAGGATGTTCTCAACGGTCACCGGCTGTTCGAGCACCGAGAGTATCTCTTCCGGATCCTTTATCTTTGACGCGGTCCTGATATCTTTGATCTTCTCATCTATATAACTCTTGTCGGGAACCGGATCCATCATCTGCATGAACGTTCTCTCAAGCTGTGATGTGATCGACTCTCCTTTTTCAACAACCTGCTCAAGAAGACCGAAGTCATCGTCTATGACATACTCCGAATTCATATGACGATTGGATCTCGATGCCTCGAGCATGTTCTTGAGCGTGAGCTCCTTGCCCGATGAAAGTACGTTTCCGATGACTTTGCCGTCCTGCTTTTCAATCAGGTTAAAGAGTCTGTACATACCGATAAAGGTCTGCTTCTCGTCTTCTGTGATGTTCCCGCTTCTCTCGAGCTTTAAGAGGAACCTTGCGTATCTGTCGCCGGTCTCTTCAAACGGCTCTTCGGAAAGAGTCTTCTCAAGATCGAATATGTTCTCTCCGATAGGGTTTACTCCGTCCCTTATCATTGAAAGTGTTCTCGCGGGAGTCATGAGCGAAATTACTCTTTCAACGGAATGAGTCGCCGTCCTTACGGAATCTATCGACTCTTTGTTGATCATCATTCCCGCATAACCAAGAGTCCTTACCGCTTTACGGTTGGCATCGTTAAGATCCATGTCAAGATCCTGCAGTATCTCATCGACATTCCTGAATGCCTTCCTGATCGAATCGCCCATGTCGGCACGCGGAGCCGTCATCAGAGCTTCGTATGTCTCACCGGCCCTGTCGTATGCAGCCTTTGCAGCCACGCCATCTCTTGCGATCCCTTCAAGTGTTATATCTTTCGATACAACCCTGTCGGCGATCACTCTGACCGGAACATCCGGGATCGACCTGATAATGCTCTGTGTCTGCTTGAAAAGATCGATCTTTACATCAAGTTCTTCCGGCTCTTCGTCTTTCCTGCCAAGAAGAGGTTCATAGAATTCCCTCTCCGCTTCTTTCAGCTCTTCAACAAGCTTTTCCAGAGGCTCGGTCTCTATATTTATGCCCTTCCGAAGAAGTGTAAGATTGGCTTCTTTTGTCATGACAAGACGGACTTCCTCGAGCTCGCGATGCTTTGTCAGATCCTTCGGATCATCCATATTCCGGAAAGTCTCAACAAGTTCCGATGCCCTGTCATATATGCTCTTCGTTACAAGAAGATCGGCCTCTTTGGGCGTCTTTCCTTCTTCTATTGCGACCGTCATCGCTGCGATCAGATCTCTCGGATCCGCGGGAACGTTAATGTCCTTAAGCGTGTCGTACTGCTCAAGTGTCTCTTTTGTAAGAGGAAGAGAATGCTCCGCTATCCATTTCGCATCCGTAAGAGCCGATTCAACGTCTTCGATACCGGCTTCTTTTATCACTTCAACAGCCTGATCTTTAAGCTCATCCCACGATGCCTTTGTATATTCGCTTCCGGCATATGTTGCCGCACCGTCAAAATGAACGCCGCCGGTAACTGCGGATGCCGCACCTGCCGAATACTCGGCCCTGTATATATTCTCAACGGTGGGAGCCAGATCTTCCGCGATCATAAATGTCTTTGCTTCATCGGTAAGAGGCTTTAGGTTCTGAGCCATTCTTACCGTCTCCCTGATCCCCGATACATTATCGGAAGAAGCAGGCAGATCGGAAGAGATCAAAGTATCCGATATGATTTTTCCCGCATTGATCGTATTCCCGAGAACAGCCTTAACGTCTTCCTCGGAAATATCGTCATTATAGCCCGCGATCGTTGTTCCGGCTTCAGCCATCCTGATCTTGATCCTGTCAAGATTGGTGACTGTCTCACCTGCAGGGATCTGTGTCGGGTTGACACCGTCCTTCATCAGCTGCGCAAAATCTTCGTCAGACATGGAATTAGACATCACGGCCATGTAATCTCTCTGCAGGGAAACGTTGGTCATACCGGCCATCTGCGCAATATCTTCCGCAGATTTCAACTCTTCCTTACCGTATGCAGCGTTCTCCTTAACTTTGCCCGTAATGTCTAAGGAAAATCCCAGCTTCTCCGTGCTCATCCTTGATCCGGTAGAAACAGGGTTACCATATGTCATATGTTCCACATCATTCGAATGAACGGCGCCATGATTATTGATCATTTCTATGTTCATATGCGTCCTCTCATTTGAGATGTAAACAGTTATTTGCTATTTATTTCGGATATCAGTGCGAAAAACTTAATACAAAATGACCTCTTCCGGGTTATCGTCCCGTAAAGAGGTCATGTTATGTGCATATCAGAATTCGAATATGGCCGCACCGTATGCAGGAAGCGGGTATGCTATCGAGTAGTCCCTGCCGTCCCAGCTGATCTTCTCGGCCGTATATGTCTTTTTGGCCGGCGCTTCCGATTTGCCGCCGAAGCGTTTCTCATCGGAACTTAAGAGCAGTTTGTACTTTTTGTTCTCCGGAACGCCCACCCGGTAGTCGCCGCGCTCTATCGGTGTGAAGTTCAGCACAAACAGTAAGCTCTTCTTCTTTGCCCTGTCATATCGTACAAACGAATAGATGCTCTTGTACGTATCGTCGGCGTTGATCCACGAGAATCCCTCGTATTCGTGGTCAAGTTCATACAGGCATGGATACGCGTTGTAAAGCGCCAGAAGCTCTCTGACATAACTTTGCATTCCCGAATGAAGATCGTCAGCCAGAAGCGACCAGTCAAGTTCCCTGTCCTCGCTCCACTCCGTATCCTGCGCGAATTCCTGTCCCATGAACAGGAGCTTCTTGCCGGAATGTCCGAGCATATATGTATAACCCACGCGAAGATTCGCAAACTTGTCCACATAGAATCCGGGCATCTTGTTAAGCATCGAACACTTCAGATGAACGACCTCGTCATGCGAGAGGACCAGTATGTACTTCTCCGCCTGATTGTAGCTCATGGCGAAAGTCATTTTATAATGATTGTCTCTCCTGAATATCGGATCCAGCTTCATATAGTCGCAGAAGTCATGCATCCATCCCATATTCCATTTGAACGTGAAACCGAGCCCGTCGTTTTCCGGAATGTCGGTGACCTTGGGCCACGCCGTGGATTCCTCCGCGATCATCATAACACCCGGGAATACTCCATTTATGTACGAATTCAGATGTTTGAAGAACTCTATTGCCTCGAGATTGTGATTGCCGCCGTACTTATTCGGAATCCATGCGCCGTCTTTCTTGCCGTAATCAAGATACAGCATCGATGCGACCGCATCCACGCGGAGACCGTCAATATGAAATTCCTTCAGCCAGAATATGGCGTTTGCGATCAGGAAATTCTTGACCTCCAGCTTTCCGTAATCGAATATCTTGGTACCCCAGTCGGGATGTTCTCCCTTTCTCGGATCCGCATACTCGAAAAGCGCCTGTCCGTCAAAATCAGCCAGTCCGTGTGCATCTCTCGGGAAATGTGCCGGCACCCAGTCAAGGATCACCCCGATGTTGTTCTTGTGGAACTTGTTGATCATGTACGCGAAATCCTGCAATGATCCGTATCTGGTAGTCGGAGCATAATATCCCGTTACCTGATATCCCCATGATCCGTCAAACGGATGCTCCGCAATACCGATAAGCTCTATGTGCGTATAGTGCATGTCGAGCAGATACTCCGTCATCCTGTCGGCGAATTCACGATATGTGTAGAAACCCTCGTCCTCACGTCCGGGGTGTCTCATCCATGAACCTATATGGCATTCGTAAATTGCTATGGGAGATTCAAACAGATCTGTTTTGGCTCTTTTCTTCATCCATGCCGAGTCGGCCCAGCGGATATCTGTGTAGTCCGCCGTTACGCTTGCGGTACCCGGACGAAGTTCTGCCTTATTTGCGAAAGGATCGGCTTTGTAAAGCTTATCCCCGCGACTTGAAATGATCAGATATTTGTACAGGCTGTCGATGCCCATGCCGGGAACAAATATCTCATATATTCCCGCAGGCTCGAGCCTTGTCATATGATACTCGTCTTCGTTCCATCCGTTATAATCGGTGATCAGACGTACTTCTCTTGCATTCGGTGCCCATACGGCAAAATACACTCCCTTTTGTCCGTCCTTCTCGCACAGGTGCGCACCGAGCTTTTTGTAGATATCATAATGTGTGCCCGTTCCGAACAGATACATATCCATATCCGAAACGAACGGACTGATCTTCTTTGATACAGCCATGATCAAACCCCCTGTGATTTTAATTCAGAAAATCCTTCTCTCTGAGGATGATAAAATCGTCGTCATCATATCTCTTGGCCAGAAGAACATCCATGAAATGCGACATGTTCTTGCGGTCAACGTGTCTGATGGCATTGTCAACGAT
>JAILRJ010000033.1:0-8597 GCA_024698285.1 Lachnospiraceae bacterium
ACCGCGGATCAGATAGGAGGAGCAACAAACCTCGGATACAGCAGTCAGTTCACAAGACTTCTCGATACCGGCGGAAACATTTTTACCGATACGATCATGCATGTGACGGATCTCGTGAGCTTCGAAGAACTTGATGAGAGACTGTACAGTAAGGTCGCTTCCGCCGACGTTGTCGTCGATCATATGACGGGAGATATGCGAGAGTATCACCTTTATAAGAACAGATATGAACTTCCTTTTGCAATTCCGGTAAAGGGTGCACCGGATACGGATGCGGGAGGGGTTACAGGCATCGTCAATTCGTTTGCAAACGCAATGGGGACAAAGACCGACATCGCAAAGACCGTCGATGTTGCCCCTGCTGTGAATAAGGCGGACGGTCACGAGATAAGCGAATACAATATCGCTGTGGTTGGCAACAAGGCTCTTTATTTTGAAGGATCATGTATAGACACGGATCATTACAACACGAAGATTACGGTCAACGGAAAGGTTATCCCGATACCGAGCATACGCGAATTCGATAACGAGCTGTTCCCGGCACACTTTAATAACAACACTGTTGAGCTCGGAGCGTTTGAAAACGGGGAAGTTAATGTGACGATAGACATGGATGTCAGCGATCCTGACGAGAAATACGACTTTACGTTGTATGAGATCGACCTTGATGTCCTTGCTTCTTTATGTGAGAGCGAGCCTTCGGGGATATCGGCAGTTCAGGGAAGAAGGAGTCTTGATATCGATCTTCCGAAAATGTCCGATGAATTTACGGGAATACTTATTCCGGTTTCATACAGCGGGGGATGGAGCGCAAAGGTTGACGGAGTAAGCGTTAAGCCGCAAAACATTAACGGTCTTTTTATGTACGTACCGACGGACGGCGGAAGCAGAGTACATATGTCGTACTTCCCTCCATTTATGATGCCGGGTATTATCATTGCGGTTGTCGCTCTTATTGTTGTGGCTTTGTTCGGGCTGTCCGATAAGAAAACAAAACCCGCCACGCATAAAGCGGACAGGTTTCTCGCATTCATGTATTCGGCGGCATTCGCGGCGGCTTTTGCCGTTTTGTATGTCGTACCGTTTGCGTATGCACTGCTTCAAAAGTGCGGCGTATTATAATCCTTCGGAGAATTCGTCGAGCATCTTTCCTACACTCGGAGAGATCGAAACGAACTCACAGCCGTAGCGGTACTGGTCCTTGTCGATGGCAGCGCTTCTGATCACGCGCACGTCGGTGATGATCTGCGGAAGCTCCGGCGACAATTCGATGTTGGCAATAAAATAATAACCCACTGGAAGAATGCACTGGGAAACAAAACCGATACCTTTTGACGAGATATCGACAACTTCAACGTTAAGGTCAAGATCCATTATAGTATTGGTATCTTCCTTGTACAGATTGGAAATGGACAGCTTGATACCTATCGGCAGTCGCTTTTCGGTCCTTCTTTCTTCCATGGCACGCTCCCAAAATGTTGCATGAATTACAGCGTTTGCATTATCACTTGAATAATTTATCACATTTTTTTATGATGGACAAGGTGAGGAAACGATCAGAATGAGTAACGAGAACAGAACAAACCCCATATTATACCTTGTTGTACCGTGCTACAACGAGGAGGAGATAATAAGAGACTCGGCAAAGACATTTAAGGAAAAGATGACCGAGCTTATCTCAAACAATTTGATCAGCGATAAGAGCAGGGTCATGTTCGTCAACGACGGAAGCCGCGACAACACGCTGTCTATCCTTACAGAGACAGTTCACGGCGATGATCTTTTCTCGCTCGTATCCCTTGCGGGTAACTGCGGACATCAGAACGCGATCTTTGCCGGAATGATGACGGCAAAGGCTGCGGACATAGTTATAACGATCGATGCCGATCTGCAGCAGGATATAAATGCGCTGAGTGATTTTATCGAATGTTATAAAAACGGCGCGGAGGTCGTATACGGCATCAGAAACGACAGAAGCAGCGACGGCGGTTTCAAGAAGTTTACCGCCCTGTTCTACTATAAACTCATGAACATGATGGGAAGCAGTGTGATCAAAAATCACGCCGATTACAGACTCGTCTCACGCAAAGTGCTTGACGCACTCGAACAGTATAACGAGAGTAACCTGTTCCTGAGGGGACTTATTCCGACAATGGGATTTCCTTCGGATACGGTATATTTCGATGTTAAGGAAAGGACCGCCGGAAGTTCGAAATACACGCTTTCCAAGATGCTGAGACTTGCCACTGACGGTATCACATCATTTACCGTAAGGCCGCTTCATCTGATATCGGGTCTGGGTGTTGTTGTGGTTATTCTCAGTATTGTTCTCTCGATCGTCAGCCTCGTCGAGTGGGCACAGGGCAAGAACGTTCCGGGTTATACAACACTTCTTCTTGTCACGCTTGCTCTGTCGGGAGTGATCCTGTTATCGCTCGGAGTGATCGGCGAGTATCTCGGGAAGGTGTACATGGAGACCAAGAACAGACCGAGATACATTATCGATTGTGTGATCCATAAGGATGGCAAAGATGAAGATTGATATACATGCCGATGATTATGCCCTGACTCCCAACACTTCAAAGGACATGATCGAATGCATGAAGGCGGGAAAGCTTAACAGCATCAGCATCGTTCCGAATACAAAGTATTTCAGTGAGTGTATGGACATGCTCTATGAAGCGATACCGTCCATGCCTTTTCTTCCGCTCATGTCGGTTCATATCGATCTTGTCGAAGGGTCGAGTCTTACCGGAACATCCGATGAGATATCCATATACAAAAACGAAGGCGGACGGACGCTTTTGAATCTGTCGTGGGGAAAACTGTTTGCACTGTCATATCTGATCGGACGAAAGAACAGGATATACAAATGTCTGGAAGATGAGATCGCCGCACAGATAAAACGATGCGGCGAAGCCATAAACCGCTGCGTCGATACAGCAAACAAATCGGGCATTCCATACGCAGGGAAAGGGCTTCGGATCGACAGCCATCAGCATGCACATCATATCCCGATCGTCTGGGAGGCGCTGACAAAGGTTCTTGAAAGGGAGGGTATCACACCCGAATACATCCGCAATTCGAAGGAGCCCCTGTGGGTGTTCCTGTCGGAGAAGAGGCTTATTCGTACATACCGCCCCGTCAATATAATAAAGAACCGGATACTTGCTTTGTACTCGCATAAGATCGACAGGTACTGTGTGAAAAATCACATCCAAAAGATGTATCTGTGGGGCCTGATTATGAGCGGCAGGATGGATTCCGAAAGGATAGGAAAACTCATCGGGAAAGTATATAAAAAGGCCGAACGGGACAAAAGAGATATTGAGATACTCTTTCACCCGGGATTGATGCTGGAGGAAGAATACAACGGCGATGTGGCAAAAGATGCGGCGTATGATTTTTACCTTAAGGAAGACCGCCGTGTCGAGAAAGATGCCGTGATGAACATAAACTTTAATATGCCGGGAAAGGATCGGTCATGATCAATACGATAATATTCGATATGGGGATGGTGCTCGTCGATTTCAGATGGAAGGCACTGTTTGAAGAGATGGGTCTTAAGGGAGAGAGGTTCGAACGGATGGCAAACGCAACGGTCCGCGATCCCGTGTGGAACGAATTCGACCGCGGGATATGGACGGACGAGATGATGCTTGCCGCATTTGTTGAACGTGCACCTGAACTTGAGGCAGAACTAAACGACCTGTTCTATAACAGATTCACGGAGCTTCTCAGAAAGTTCGATTATACGGACGAATGGATAGACTCCCTTAAGAAGAAAGGATACAAAGTTTATATACTGTCGAACTTCTCGAAAAAAGGTATCGAGGAGTGTCCCGATGAACTCGATTACATCGGCAAGACCGACGGTGCTGTCATTTCATACAGAGTCAATCTCATAAAGCCCGATCCGAGGATATACGAACACATACTTGAGAAATTTGATATCAACCCGTCCGAGGCGGTGTTCATCGATGATAATGCGGACAACATAGAAGCCGCGAAAAAGTTCGGGATAAATACGATACTGTTTACGGGAAAAGAAGATGCGGATAAGGAGCTTGCAAAGCTCGGGGTGACCTACTGACCGTCCGCCTCTTCGGAAGGGCGGTTATCGCCGGAGGGGTTCTCGGGATAATAATCCCTGCGTCCGGAGCGTGTCATGGCATATCTGTGAAGACAGATATAGCAGAATATGACGACCGGAACAAAGATCGTCATCGTGATACAACCCTTGAACATGGCCATTGTGGCACTGCTGTCGACAAGAGCCATTATGAAAGTCACTATATACATTCCGATAAGAAGTGCAACACACACAAGTGCGAGTATCTTTTTAATCTTTTTCATGAGTGTATTATAACAGAACTTAACGCGATTTGTAATCTTATGGTATAATCAATCATTATGGCAGAACTGATACATTTTAACGTGCCTCCGTTCTACGGGGATGAATTTGAATACATGAGGCAGGCCGTCGAAAATCATAAGATATGCGGAGACGGTCCGTTTACGGCGCAGTGCGACGAATGGTTCGAGAAGCGGTTTTCCGCCGCTAAAGTGCTTCTGACAACGAGCGGAAGTGCGGCTCTTGAGATGTCTGCGCTTTTGTGCGATCTTACCCCCGGGGATGAGGTCATCCTTCCGAGCTATACGTTCTCGTCGACGGCGAACGCTTTTGTACTTGCGGGTGCGAAGCTTGTATTTGTTGATGTCCGTCCCGATACGATGAACATTGACGAGACAAAGATCGAGGATGCGATAACCGACAGGACAAAAGTGATCTGCGCGATGCATTACGCCGGTGTTGCATGTGAGATGGATGCCATCATGGACATCGCCAAGCGACACGGTCTTCTTGTTGTGGAAGATGCCGCGCAGGCAGTCACGAGTACATATAAAGGCAGTAGCCTCGGAACGATAGGAGATTTCGGCTGCTACTCATTCCATGAGACGAAGAACTTCTCGATGGGTGAAGGCGGTGCGATCGTGATAAACGACAGGAAGAATATCGAGCGGGCCGAGATACTCAGGGAAAAGGGAACGAACCGTTCGCAGTTCTTCAGAGGCCAGGTTGCAAAATACAACTGGGTTGACTACGGCAGCAGTTACCTTCCCAGCGATCTGAATGCGGCATATCTGTGGGGACAGCTTCAACATGCGGATGAGATGCAGTCTGACAGGATGAACAGCTGGAACCGGTATCATGAGGCGTTTCGCCCTCTCGAGGAAAAGGGTCTGATAAGCCTTCCGGTAATACCCGGTGACTGTGTCCACAACGCCCATATGTTCTACATCAAATGCGCCGATCTGAAAACGCGCACTGCATATATCGATCATATGCGAAAGAACGACATATTGGTGGTATTCCACTATGTTCCGCTACACAGCGCACCTGCGGGCATCAAGTTCGGAAGATTTGCGGGTGAGGATAAGTATACGACCGCGGAAAGCGACAGACTTGCAAGATTACCGCTCTACTACAATCTGAAGAAGAGCGATCAGGACAAAGTCATAGAAAAGACACTTGAATTCTTCTCATAAAGATCAGCAGTTGATCGTCTCCTGTACAGTGAACAGGGGACGATCTTTGCTCATATCGAAAATATTTCCGAGATAAATCCCCATAACACCGAGAGTGGAAAGGATCGCTCCGCCGAAGAAGAATATCGCCGCGGCAACCGTCGTCCAGCCTTCGGGGTTGGCATCATAGACGTAGTACTGGATGAACGCATAGATAATGTATATGAATGAGAATACGGCCGAGATCGCGCCTATCCATATCGAAACATAGAGAGGACGGTTGGAATAGGTACTTATGATACCTACGGCCGTACGTACTTTCTTGATGAAGGTGAACGAAGACTTGCCCTCATATCTGTAGCCCTGTTCATAGTTCACGAACGTGTACCTGAATCCGAGCCACATCAGAAATACACCGAAATCCCTGCCGCGGTCTTTGGATGCGACGTAATAATCGGTTGCCCTGCGGCTTGCGATGAGATAAGTTGCAAGATCGTAATCGAAGTCAACTCCCGAAAGCCATGCCAATACGTTATGGTACCATTTGGCAAAGAGTCTGACGAAAAACGATTCTTTGCGCTGCTGGCGTCTTACGAATACGACATCGTATCCTTCAAGAGCCTTGGAGTATAGGTCGGGGATATTCTCGGGTGCGTCCTGAAGATCGCAGTCCATCGTTATGACCCATTTTCCGACCGACTGGTGAACGCCGGCGGTAACGGCAACGCCCTGCCCGTGATTTTTGGTGAAATGGATCGCTTTGACATGAGTGTCCGCCTCGGCGACTTTCTTAACCTCTTCCCATGAATTCATCTTGTCGCAGTCATCGACCATTATGATCTCGTATTCCACGTTCATGCCGCCCAGCACGTTCGTGAGACGTTCGTAAAGAGCCGGGATAGCCGTGGGACATCCGTAAACGGGAATGACTACAGATAAATCTAAATTGCTGTTATTGTCTTTATTCATGATACTGTTCCTTCCAATCGGTATTTTAACAGAATGTCATTGATTTTGGAATATTTTGGTCTTATTATTATATCATATGATCTGCTTTGAACTGTACAGACAACTCGATATCAGGGTTTTCCAGACGATCTCGGCCATTGACCCGGGATACGGATCGTGTGCAAAGTACGTATTCGAGGGAGATTCACTGATCCTTCTCGGAATGGATCATTCGGTCAAACTCGACATTTTGACCAAGGAAGTCAAGAAAGATTCTCCCATAAGGAACTGGGATATCGAGAGCGAAGCCGTGATGTGGTTTGCCGAGGATTCCGCGGAGGCGGCGCTGATCAGGCTCATAAATGATGCATATCGAAAATGGTTTTCCCTTGATGTGAACATATCGGACGAATACTTTGCCGCGCAGCTTGAGGCCGTGAACCGGATGCTCGCCGGCTATTCGCTCCGTATATTTGCGGATGAGAGCGGAATGTCGATTTTCAAGGACGATCCGGAAGAAGGGGACGATTTTTCCTTCGAAAAGGCGATTGAGTACATCATGGAGGTCGATGACAACCGTATGGATGATACGGCGATCACCCAGCTCATCAATGAGGCGCTGTATTACCGCAAACTTGACAGGTACGAGGAGGCGGCCGTAAGGCTCGAGAAGGTGGTCAGATACATCGATCACACATCGAACGTGTATACCCATGCTGTGTTCACGCTTGCGGAAACGTATTATTTCATGGGAAACTATGAGCGTGCCGTTATGCTCTATTACAGGGTGAACCTTCAGCATATCGAGGATGAAAAAGATTTCTATCTCCATCTCGGACATGCCCTTGTCGATGAAAAAATGAAGAAGTACGACAGGCATCTTCGCACGTATTTTCACAGCCGCATCGATGCGTCGTTCGCGGATACGCACAGGCAGGCGGTAGCGGCGGCAAAGGCGAGCGTGGCGGATGTCTTTGAGGAGTACGAAACAACCTGTCTGGAGATGGGTAAAAAGAAATACGAGCAGTTCAGGCAGCAGCTTCCGGAAGGCGCAGACGATATAGACGAGCTCGTCGAGGAATACGAGAAGCCTGTTACGGACAGCGGCGAGATGCATAAACAGTACGAAGGGTTCGGATTGACAGAGCCCAGATCCAAGGCCGATGCCAACAGGATGACGATGAACGAGAGATTGTCGGCCGCGCTTGATCTGTACCTGACCGGTGAATATCAGAAGGCTTTCGATATGTATTATAGGCTGGCTTCCCAGGCGGATGAGGACTCGGATTTCTATACATGGATCATGCTACAGCTCGGAAAACTCTACTGTTTCTTTGATGAACCGGCCAAATCATGGCGCGCCTTAAAGAAGTGCGATCCCAACAGGTTCGGCATAGTGTACAGGCTGGAGGACTACATGATCCTGTACCAGCATTCGCACATCGTCGCGGATGATTTTGAGAGTGATGAGAGGTTCAGGAAACTTGTCAGGGGCAGGATGGATACTTATTTTGCGCAGTATGACAGGGAGTACAATGAGCTTCTTACCGACAGGAAGCTGATGAGAGCATACCGTGTCTATGAGAAGGACTGTATCGAGGATACAAGATATGAGCTTCGGGGGGTACTGAACGAAGGAAAACAAAGAGGCGGTGGTTTATTTGCCTTTTTCAGACGTTCCGGTAATTGATACACGCGTGATTGTGTGGTAGAATATCATCGTTGGTCTTACAACAACATATTGACTTTAAGGAGGTTTTTCTATGGGACTGATTCAGGCTATCGCCGGTGCGGCGGGTGGAGCACTTGCCGACCAGTGGAAAGAGTTTTTTTATTGTGAGGCTATCCCTGCGGACGTTATAGTTGCAAGGGGAGAAAAGAAGATCGACGGCAAGCGTTCGTCGAACACAAAAGGACATGACAACATCATAAGCAACGGATCCGTTATCGCAGTCGCTGACGGACAGTGCATGCTCATAGTCGAGCAGGGCAAGGTCGTTGATCTGTGCGCAGAGCCCGGCGAGTATGTTTACGATACATCAACAGAGCCGAGTATCTTCTACGGTAAACTGTCCGAATCGATCGTTGAGACGTTCAAGCAGATCGGTAAGCGTTTCACG
>JAILRJ010000098.1:0-2174 GCA_024698285.1 Lachnospiraceae bacterium
TCCGATGAGGACGGGCTCGGCGGATTCATAAGCGCGAAGGACACCGACTGGACCATGTCGGCGATATGGGCCACGCAGACCGGGGCAGCGTTTAATTTTCCGATAGGGGGAAACGAGGACTTCGGAAATCAGGAAAAATTCTCGAAGAATACGGTGACGCTCGGGGATATTCTTAAAGAAAAGGGATACACTCAGGAGTTTCTGTGCGGATCCGATGCGACGTTCGGAGGGCGGAAAGCCTTTTTCGAGGATCACGGAGACTTTGAGATATTCGATCTGTTCACAGCGGAAGAGAAGGGATACCTGACGCCGGCGGAGGAAGTCAACTGGGGCGTTGAGGACTGGAGACTGTATGAGATCGCCAAGGATGAGCTGACGAGGCTTGCATCCGAAGGGGGTCCGTTCAATCTCACGATGTTGACGGTCGACACGCATCACTATGATGGATGGATATGCCCTCTGTGCGAAGACACATATCCCGAACAGCTGGCAAATGTCCTTATATGCGCTGACAGGCAGATAAACGATTTTCTCACCTGGTGCAGTACGCAGGACTGGTACGACGATACGGTCATCGTGATCCAGGGCGATCATCCGAGAATGGATCAGGCGCTTGTTTCGGAGGCGCGCGACCGCAAGGTCTACAACTGTTTCATAAATACCGGATATGACAAGACAAAGCTTGATATCAAAAACAGGCAGTTCAACACGATGGACATGTTCCCGACCGTGCTTTCCGCACTCGGATACAACGTGCCTGACGGCCGCCTGGGGCTTGGGACCGACATGTTCTCGGGCAAGAAAACCCTGTGCGAGGAACTGTCGAGTGATTACATAGACGCGGAAGTGCAGAAATACTCACAGTTTTACGCGGACAATTTCTATTGAAAAAATCACGTCGGATGTTATAATTACTTCCGGTTGTCAAATGTGTCAAAGGGACGGTTCTTTTGACACATTTCTATAAAAGGAAACAACAAGAAAAGATTAAAAAAGAAAAGGAGAATTATTATGAATCTTTCACCGCTTCAGAAAGCAAGATATGAGTACACTCCGAAGCTTCCCGGAATGCTTCGCGCAGGTATCTCCGAGATATGCGTCAAGGACGGCGAGGCTACGTCAAGTGTTGCCGATCAGGACAAGATCAAGGCGCTTTTCCCGAATACATACGGTAAAAACGAGATCACATTCATGAAGGGCAGCAATACATCCGCTGCAAAGAAGCAGGTTGTCGGAGTTATCCTTTCCGGCGGACAGGCTCCCGGCGGACATAACGTAATAAGCGGTCTGTATGATGCACTGAAGGCTACGGACAAGAACAATGTTCTGCTCGGATTCAAGGGTGGCCCTTCGGGACTGATCGATGATGATTTCGTTGAGTTTGACGATGCGTTCATAGATGCATACAGAAACACGGGCGGATTCGATATCATCGGTTCAGGTAGAACAAAGCTCGAGACGGAAGACCAGTTCAAGGTTGTTACTGAAGTTGCGAAGAAGCACGGCCTTACGGCGATCGTTATCATCGGCGGTGATGATTCCAATACGAACGCAGCGGTTCTTGCAGAGTACATGGCTGCACACAACACAGGCGTTCAGGTCATCGGATGCCCGAAGACGATCGACGGCGACCTCAAGAACGAGGATATCGAGGCTTCATTCGGATTCGATACGGCTACAAAGACATATTCCGAGCTTATCGGAAACATCGAAAGAGATGCCAACTCGGCCAAGAAGTACTGGCACTTCATAAAGGTTATGGGAAGAAGCGCGAGCCACGTGGCCCTCGAGTGTGCGCTTGAGACACAGCCCAACATCTGCCTTATCGGTGAGGAAGTTGCAGCCAAGAAGATGTCGCTTTCACAGATCGCATCACAGATCGCTGATTCTGTCGAAAAGCGCGGTAACGCAGGAAACAACTTCGGTGTTGCTATCATTCCCGAAGGTATCGTTGAGTTCGTACCCGAGTTCTCAAAGCTCATCGCAGAGATCAACGAGCTCCTCGCAGGTGCCAACACAGAGAAGTTCAACGCACTTCCCGACTGGGATGCAAAATATAAGTTCATCGAGGAAGGCCTTACGAAGGAATCGATGTCGGTATTCGCCATCCTTCCTCAGCTCATCCAGCAGCAGCTCTTCCTTGAGCGTGATCCTCACGGAAACGTACAGGTTTC
>JAILRJ010000008.1:0-18490 GCA_024698285.1 Lachnospiraceae bacterium
AAAAAAGATCCCCGTGATGAGAAGATAGCGGAACTCGAGGATCGGGTAAAGCGCCAGATGGCTGAGTTCGAGAACTTCAGAAAGCGTACCGATAAGGAAAAATCACAGATGTTTGATATGGGCGTCAAGAATGTGGTTGAGAAGATCCTTCCGGTCATCGATAACTTCGAAAGAGGACTCGCAAATGTTCCCGAAGGAAGCGATGAAGCGTTTGTCAGCGGTATGCAGATGATATACAAGCAGATGACTGATGAACTCGACAAGATCGGTGTGAAACCGATAGAAGCGGTCGGACAGCCGTTCGATCCGAACATACACAATGCGGTCATGCAGGTTGAGAGCGAAGAGTACGAGAGCGGGACGGTCGCTCAGGAATTGCAAAAGGGCTACATGTATCACGAGACCCTGGTCAGGCCGAGTATGGTCGGGGTAGTACAGTAGTTTCATAATAAATAAACGATTACAACAAATTTTGAATACAGGAGGAAAATATCATGGGAAAAATAATTGGAATCGATTTAGGAACAACAAACAGCTGCGTAGCTGTAATGGAAGGTGGTAAGCCCACCGTTATCACAAACACGGAAGGTGCAAGAACAACACCTTCGATCGTAGCATTCACAAAGACAGGTGAGAGACTTGTCGGTGAAGCTGCAAAGCGTCAGGCGGTTACGAACGCCGAGAATACCGTTTCTTCGATCAAGAGGGAAATGGGAAGCGATTACAAAGTAAACATCGAGGACAAGAAGTACAGCCCTCAGGAGATATCCGCAATGATCCTTCAGAAGCTTAAAGCCGATGCGGAAGGATATCTCGGAGAGAAAGTCACAGAGGCGGTCATCACCGTTCCTGCATACTTTAATGACTCACAGCGTCAGGCAACGAAAGATGCCGGAAAGATCGCGGGACTTGATGTAAAGCGTATTATCAACGAGCCTACGGCTGCTGCTCTTGCGTACGGTCTTGATAACGAAAAAGAGCAGAAGATAATGGTATACGACCTCGGCGGCGGTACATTCGATGTATCTATAATCGAGATCGGTGACGGTGTCATCGAAGTTCTTGCTACAAGCGGTAACAACCGTCTCGGCGGTGATGATTTTGATAACAAGATCACACAGTGGATGCTCGACGAGTTCAAAAAGGCCGAAGGCGTTGATCTGTCAAACGACAAGATGGCAATGCAGAGACTTAAGGAAGCTGCAGAGAAGGCGAAGAAAGAACTGTCAAGCGCTACAACGACAAACATCAATCTTCCTTTCATCACGGCAACGAATGAAGGTCCGAAGCATTTTGATATGAACCTTACGAGAGCAAAGTTCGATGAGCTTACGCATGATCTTGTTGAGATGACTGCAGAGCCTGTTCGTACGGCTCTTAAGGATGCCGGCATCACGGCATCGGATCTCGGACAGGTACTCCTTGTCGGTGGATCAACAAGAATACCTGCGGTTCAGGATAAGGTTAAACAGCTCACAGGCAAAGAGCCCAGCAAATCTCTTAACCCCGATGAATGTGTTGCACTCGGTGCTTCCATTCAGGGCGGTAAGCTTGCAGGCGATGCCGGTGCGGGTGAGATCCTTCTTCTTGATGTTACACCGCTTACGCTTTCGATCGAGACAATGGGTGGTGTAGCAACACACCTCATCGAGAGAAACACAACGATACCTACGAAGAAGAGTCAGATCTTCTCGACAGCTGCGGATAATCAGACCGCTGTTGATATAAACGTTGTACAGGGTGAGAGACAGTTTGCAAGAGACAACAAGTCTCTCGGTCAGTTCAGACTTGACGGAATACCTCCGGCAAGACGCGGAATCCCTCAGATCGAGGTTACGTTTGATATCGATGCCAACGGTATCGTAAACGTTTCCGCAAAAGATCTCGGAACGGGCAAGGAGCAGCACATCACGATCACATCCGGTACATCGATGAGCGATGACGAGATCGAGAAGGCTGTCAAGGAAGCTGCCCAGTACGAGGCGGAAGACAAGAAGCGTAAGGAAGCGGTTGATGCCAAGAATGATGCCGATTCTTTCGTGTTCCAGACGGAAAAGGCAATGGAAGAAGTCGGCGACAAGCTTGACGCATCGGATAAGGCAAATGTTGAGGCTGAACTCAATACCCTTAAGGAACTTGCAGGAAAGGCCGATCCCGAGAATATGACCGAGGATCAGGTTGCAGAGCTTAAGGCTCAGCAGGAAAAGGCAATGACTGCGGCTCAGAAGCTTTTCGAGAAGATGTATGAGCAGAGTCAGGCAGCACAGGGTGCAGGTGCCGGCCCGGATATGAGTCAGTTTACAGGAGCAGGCCCCGACATGGGTGCCGCAAGCTCTGACGGTCCTGCAGCAGATGATGTTGTAGACGGAGATTTCAAGGAAGTATAATAGACAATCATGGCAGAGAGCAAAAGGGATTATTATGAAGTCCTCGGCGTCGAGAAGACGGCCGATGACAGCGCGATAAAAAGTGCATACAGAAAACTCGCCAAGAAATATCATCCCGATATGAATCCCGGCGATAAGACAGCGGAGGCCAAATTCAAAGAGGCCTCCGAGGCTTATGCCGTACTTTCGGATCCGGACAAGAGACGTCAGTACGATCAGTTCGGACATGCGGCATTTGAGCAGGGTGGACCCGGCGGATTCGGCGGGTTCGATTTCGGATCGATGGATTTCGGCGACATTTTCGGCGATATATTCGGAGATCTGTTCGGTGGCGGAAGGTCTCGCGGAGGCGGCAGAAGCTACAACGGTCCTATGAAAGGAGCCAATCTTCGCGCGAGCGTTCGGATATCGTTTGAAGAAGCGGTCTTCGGATGCGAGAAGGAGATCGAACCTCTTCAGAAGGACGAATGTAAGACCTGTCACGGAACGGGAGCAAAGCCCGGATCAAGTCCGATAACCTGTACGAAGTGCGGAGGAAAGGGACAGGTTGTCTTCACGTCCCAGTCGCTTTTCGGAACGGTCAGGAATGTTCAGACATGTCCCGACTGTTCGGGAACAGGAAAGATGATCAAGGATAAGTGTCCCGACTGTCGCGGTCTCGGATATATTTCTTCGCGTAAGAAACTTGCGGTATCGATCCCTGCGGGTATAGATAACGGACAGAGCGTCAGACTTCGCGACAAGGGTGAGCCCGGAACGAACGGCGGACCTCGCGGCGATCTTCTGGTTGAAGTTATCATAGCTCCGCATCCTATATTCCAGAGACAGGATATGGACATCTTCTCCACGGCACCGGTATCGTTTGCGGTGGCGGCACTCGGAGGAGATATACTCATAGATACGGTTGACGGCAAGGTTTCATATACGGTCAAGCCCGGAACACAGACGGATACAAAGATCAGGTTAAAGGGTAAGGGAGTACCTTCTTTACGTTCTGCTAGCGTTCGGGGCGATCAATATGTTACACTTGTTGTGCAGACTCCGACGAAACTGTCGAGTGACGCCAAGAAACTTCTGAAAGATTTTGATGCGGCAACGGATGATTCGCTGTCCGCCGTGGAGCGTTACAAGGCATCAAAGGCAGGAGAGGATTCCGGGTCTGACAAAAGGAAACGCGGATTCAAAAAGGTTTAAGATATGATTAAAAACAGATATGCCAGGATCGTTGCGGTCTGTCTGGCGAGTGCACTTATG
This sequence comes from Lachnospiraceae bacterium, assembly GCA_024698285.1. Lineage (GTDB taxonomy): Bacteria > Bacillota > Clostridia > Lachnospirales > Lachnospiraceae > UBA2868. The sequence goes on from JAILRJ010000008.1 coordinate 3,642, forward strand.
CTGACATCGTGCGGAGGGTGCTCATCTTCCGATCCCGAGCCCCCGGCAGCGCAGCAGCCGGAAACTGCGACCGCTACACCGGCGCCTGCTTCGAACGATAAGGAGCAGGGGGGTGATACGGAAGAGAACGATCCGAATGCACTGCCCGAAGGACAGATGAGAAGCTTTCTTTCAGGACTTCCCGTTGACGAGAAGATCGGAAACAGAAGACCCGTTGCGATAATGCTCAACAACCTTAAACCGGCGCAGCCCATGAGCGGCGTCAGCTATGCGGATGTTGTGTACGAATATGTCGTTGAGGGCGGAATAACGAGACTGATGGGCGTGTTCGAGAATTATGACGGTCTCGATAAGATCGGTTCCGTCAGGAGTTGCCGTGAGTATTTCGTATATACCGCACTCGAGTTTGATGCGATATATTGCCATTTCGGACAGGCATCATATGCGGTTGAGCTTCTCGATAAGGACTACGTTGACAACATCAACGGTCTCGGACCCGCGGGAGAAGTAACGTACTACAGGACAACCGACCGTCAGGCACCTCATAATGTTTATACGAGCAAGAAAGGTATCGATGCCGGTATAGACATGCTCGGATACCGTCGCGATCATTACGAAGGCTACAAGGGCAAGTTCAAGTTCTGCGATCTCGACAAAGAAGTTACCAACGAGAACGGATACAGTGCAAAGCATATAGAACCCAAGTACAAGATCAACAAACCGTGGTTTGATTACAACGAGAAGACCGGAAAGTACGACAGATTCCAGTACGACGGTCCTCAGATCGACGATCTTACGGGCGAACAGTTATCGTATGATAACGTTATCATCCAGTATAATTTCTGGGTTCAGCTCGACGACAAGGATTACCTTGCGTTTGATTGTCATTCCGGCGGCGCTATCCAGTACTGCACAAAAGGAAAATGCGTACCCGGAACGTGGAAGCGTGAGGTCAACGAGAAGAACTACGATATGTCCGCGATCAGATACTATGACATGGACGGCAACGAGATAGAGATCAACAACGGCAAGACGTTCGTGTGTGTCGTTCAGAACGATGAAGTGGACAACGTGGTTGTCGAATAACAATAGAGAAAACGGATCATATTTGATCACGATAATCCAGGGCCTTGACCGAAGGCCCTGTGTTTATATTCGGAGGAATGATGAAATACGACAGATACACAATAGAGACAACAACGGTAGCCGAAGACATCATCATAAGCATGCTTGACGATCTCGGAGTTGAAGGCGCCCAGATAGAGGATTCCATACCTCTTTCCGAAGAAGAACTGGCGGGAATGTTCGTTGATATCATGCCGCCTCAGGGCGAGGACGACGGCAGAGCTTTCGTGTCGTTCTATCTTGACGCGTCCGAGGATCACGAAAAGCTTCTTGCCGATATCAGAGCGGAACTTTCAGACATGAAGAGTTACCTTAATGTCGGGAGCTGCCTCATCACTCACAGTACGACAGAGGATGAGGATTTTCTCAACAACTGGAAGAAGTATTTTCATCAGTTTTACATCGATGATATTCTGTTCATACCGTCGTGGGAAGAAGTCGAGGATCCGGATCACACAGGTATGATCATCCATATCGATCCGGGAACGGCGTTCGGTACGGGAATGCATGAAACAACGAGACTCTGCATCAGAGCTCTTCGCAAATATGTCAAACCGGGCTGCAAAATGCTTGATGTCGGAACGGGAAGCGGAGTTCTTTCCGTGCTTGCATATAAGTTCGGCGCCGGAGAGATAACGGGAACAGATCTTGATACGTGTGCCGAGCCTGCGGTTGCCGACAACATGGCTTCAAACGGTCTGTCCGACAAAGGCTTCAGACTCATGATCGGTAATCTTATAGACGACGAATCGGTTCAAAAACAGGTCGGTGACGGATATGACATAGTTGCCGCAAACATTCTGGCGGAGGTGCTGATCCCGCTCCTTCCCGCGGGAATAGAATGTTTAAAGCCGGGCGGAATATACATCATGTCCGGGATCATAGAGGATAAAGAGGATGCGGTCGTTGCCGCATGTAAAGAGCACGGGCTCGAGGTTTTGGAAGTATCTCATGACGGAGAGTGGGTAGGCGTCGTGGCCGGGAAGCGAAAGTGACGGGCAGATTATGTACAGATTCTTTGTGGATCGAAGCCGGATCGATCTGACCGAAAAAAGGGTCCTTGTTACCGGTGAGGACAGGAATCATATCAAAAACGTTCTTCGCATGAAAGAGGGCGAGGAAGTTTCGGTCATGGTACCGGGCGATGAAAACGAATACCGCTGTGCCGTCAAATGCTATACGGATGATGCAGCGGAGCTGACGCTTTTGTTTGTCAAGGAAAGCAATGTCGAACTGCCCTGTGAAGTTGTTTTGTATCAGGCTCTTCCTAAGGCTGACAAGATGGAACTGATCATCACAAAGGCCGTGGAACTGGGAGCATCAAGGATAGTACCCGTTGCCGCAAAGCGGTCCGTTGTCAAACTGTCAGGAGATAAAGCCGCTAAGAAGACCGCCAGATGGAACGCGATATCGGAGGCTGCCGCAAAGCAGTCAAAGCGCGCTTTTATACCCGAGGTTTCGGATGTCATGACAATGTCGGAGGCGCTTGACGACTGCCGCACCTTCGGCGCGAAAATCATACCGTACGAACTGTCCGATCCCGATTCGATGAATGAAACGAGAAAGATCATCAGCAATATCGGACCGGGTACGAAAGTGGCCGTTTTCATAGGGCCCGAAGGCGGGTTTGAGGATGAGGAGATAGAACTTGCCAAAGAGGCGGGATTTTTGCCCGTGACATTGGGAAGAAGGATACTTCGTACCGAGACTGCGGGACTTGTTGTGCTGTCATGGATTGTATATAATGTTGAATCATGATATATCTCGATAACAGCGCGACAACGCGCCCTTTTGATGAAGTAACCGAATATGTGGCACATGTCATGAAGGATGTGTTCGGCAATCCGTCTAGCATGCATATGGCAGGTGTCAATGCTGAAAATGAGATAAGACGATCATCGGAATCGATCGCGCAGATACTGAAGTCGGATCCGAAGGAGATCATATTCACTTCGGGCGGTACCGAGTCGGATAATCTTGCGATAATAGGAAGTGCCGAGGCACACAGACGTGCCGGCATGCACATTATCACAACCAAGACGGAGCATCCCGCTGTTCTCGAGACGATGAAACATCTTGAGGAGCAGGGATTTTCGGTAACGTTTCTTGACGTAAGAAGTGACGGAACAGTCGATCCTGCAACATTAAAAGAAGCGCTTAAGGATGATACGATACTCGTATCGATCATGCATGTTAACAATGAGATCGGATCCGTTAACGATATTGCGAAGCTTGCGCAAACCGTTAAGGCACACGATCCCAAGACGATATTTCATACCGACGCCGTACAGTCATTCGGAAAGATAAGACTCGATCCGAAAAAGGCAGGGGTCGATCTTATGTCTGTGAGCGGTCATAAGATACACGGACCGAAGGGTGTCGGTTTTTTGTATGTAAATTCCAAAGCGAGGATTCTTCCGACCATATTCGGAGGGGGACAGCAGAAGGGAATGCGCTCGGGAACCCAGAACGTTCCCGGGATCGCGGGTCTCGGACTTGCGGCAAAGCTTATTTACGATGATTTGGAGAACAAAACAAAGAAGCTGTATGACCTGAAGAAGTACTTTATCGAAGAACTCGGTAAGCTTCCGGATGTTACGGTCAACGGTATACCCGAAGAGGAAGGATTGTCTCTTGGCGAGGCTGTGGGCCGGACGGCTCCGCATATCATAAGCGCTTCGTTTGAAGGCGTACGTGCCGAGGTTCTGCTTCATGCGCTTGAGGCAAAAGAGATATATGTTTCCTCGGGCAGTGCATGTGCAAGCAACAAACCGTCCGTGAGTGCGACCTTGTCCGCCATAGGACTTCGCAGACAGCTTCTGGACTCCACGCTGCGATTTTCGCTTTCGGTCGAATCAACCGAAGCGGAACTTAACGATACGCTGGAGGCTCTTTCGGCAGAGCTGCCTGTGCTTAGAAAATACAGTCGCCGTTAAGGTAACAAATATGAAATACGCAACCTTTTTAATCAAATACGCGGAGATCGCTATCAAGGGCAAGAACCGTTATGTGTTCGAGGACGCCCTTATGCACAGGATGAAACTTGCGCTAAGACACGTGCAGGGTGAATTCGCCGTGTCCAAAACGCAGGGAAGGATGTATGTCGACTGCCACACAGATTACGATTTCGACGAGGTCGTCGGAGCGCTTCAGACCGTGTTCGGAATCAACGCGATATGCCCGATGGTCAGAGTCGAAAAGGACGGTTTTGATAAACTTCGCGAAGACGTTGTCAGATACGTCGGAGACGAATATCCGGAAGGATGTGGCACGTTCAAGGTGTTTGCAAGACGCGCGGACAAGTCGTTTCCGGTGCGCTCGACCGAGATGAACTGCGAACTCGGTGCGGCAATACTCGACGCATTTCCCGGTATGAAAGTTGATGTTCACGAGCCTGAGATAGAACTTAACGTGGAAGTTCGTGAGGATGTGTGCATTTATTCGAAACAGATCAAGGGCCCCGGAGGAATGCCGATCGGAACGAACGGAAAAGCAATGCTTCTTCTTTCCGGCGGTATCGATTCCCCTGTTGCCGGATATATGGTCGCAAAGCGCGGTGTCAAGATCGACGCCGTATATTTCCACGCACCTCCGTATACGAGCGAGCGTGCAAAACAGAAAGTCGTCGACCTGGCAAAGATCGTTGCAAGATATACGGGGACGATATGTCTGCACGTGATCAACTTTACGGATATTCAGCTTGCGATATACGAGAAGTGTCCTCATGACGAACTGACGATAATCATGCGCAGATATATGATGAGGATCGCGGAACATATTGCCAAAGAGAATGACTGTCTCGGCCTTATAACGGGTGAGAGCATCGGGCAGGTTGCGAGCCAGACGATCCAGTCGCTCTCGGTCACGAACGAAGTATGCACGCTTCCGGTGTTCAGGCCTCTTATCGGTTTTGACAAACAGGAAATTATCGAGATCTCCGAGAAGATAGGTACGTTCGAGACTTCGATCCTTCCTTATGAGGACTGCTGTACGATATTCGTCGCAAAGCATCCCGTAACGAAGCCGAATCTTTCTGTCATCAAAAAGTCCGAAGAAAAACTGGCCGACGTTTCTGAAGAGCTTGTCGCAAAAGCACTGGAAACAGCCGAAGTAATAAATGTCATTTAGGTAACAGCATATGCCTCAGGCTACCTTAGTAAAACGAATACCGGCAAAGATACTGTTTGCCGTTTGCGCGCTTATCGGCGCCGTTGTGTTCATCGGAATATACGGCACGAGGATCCTCGATTTTACCGACACGGGTTGGCTCTTTAACAACGATCACGATCTTCGCCAGCACTACATCGGATGGTGCGCATACAGGAGCGATCCGTGGCATTTTCCGATAGGTCTTATCGATTCCCTTTCATATCCAAACAGCATGTCGGTAATATATACCGATTCGATCCCTCTTTTGGCTGTGATATTTAAGCTTTTTGGTCCGCTTCTTCCGCAGACATTTCAGTATTTCGGTTTGTTCGGGATACTGTCGTTCATGCTGATGGGAGGGTTTGCGTCCCTTCTTCTGAGGCGCTTTGTCGACAGCGACATATGCTGTGTCATCGGATCCGTTTTTTATGTCATAAGTACCCCTGTCATACAGAGAATGTATTTCCACACGGCACTTGCCGCGCAGTGGCTCATCATTGCGGCGCTTGTTTTGTGGGTATATGACGGACTCATAGACAGTAATGCAAAAAAGGTATTCTACTGGGCCGCGCTCGGATTCATGTGCGTGGCCGTTCATTCGTATTTTCTGCCGATGGCGGGAATGGTGCTTGCCGCACTTATCATAACGCAGCTTGCCGAAAAAAAGGGCGCGGGCATCGTGCTTGCCGAGTTTGCCGCGTTCTGTGCGGCGGGTCTTATAACCCTTTATATCCTCGGCGGATTCTACGGCGTATCGTCCGCATCGGGATTCGGGCTCGGAACGTTCACGAGCAACCTCAACACATTCATCAATCCGTGGGAGATAGGAAGATTTCTGCCTGTGCTTCCGCTTCAGAACTATTTCCAGTATGAGGGGATGGCATATCTCGGAGCCGGGATACTTCTGTTGTTTGTTATAGTCGCTGCCGGGCTCATATTCAGAATGGCAAGGAAGGTTCCTGAGGAAGCGTTTCATTCGAAAAAGATATACGGAAGGGTTACGATCCTTCTCGTTCTTGTTTCCGTGATCGTTGCCGTTATACCGAACGTTTCGTATAACGACATCATGCTTTTCTGGGTTCCTTATCCGCAGCCGGTCGAAAAGATCCTGTCCATATTCCGGTCGAACGGGCGCCTTATCTGGCCGGCAATGTACATACTCATTACGGCTGCGGTAAGCTTTACCGCGTACACTTTCAGGCATACCAAGATCGGCGTGATAGTCCTGGCCGGGGCGCTTGTTCTGCAGTTCGCGGATATGAGGGATGCGTTTGCGGCGCGCCATGATCTGTACATGGAAGAACACGGAACCGATACTCTGTGGGATGACCCTGAGATGAGTGCGTTTGTAGACGGCGAGAAGGAATTCATATTCCTTTATACCGAGAACGATATCACGCTTCCGACCGGATATTATGCGTATATCCACGGCATGCGCCAGAACAATTATTATTTTGCAAGGGATATAGAAGAAAAAGTAAGAGAGAATATCGATCTGTACCGCTCGGAACTGGGCAAGGGAAACCTTCGCGACGGTGCGGTATACATTCTAAGACTGGAGGACTACGATAAGGACAGAGGATTTTATGATGCGATCGATGCCGAGAAGCTCGAGAAGTTCGATCATGTGATCTTCAAAGCAAAATGACAATAAAAAATCGCCCGACATATTGCCGGGCGATCACAGTTTTGAATTAGCCGATCTTAAACGATGTACTGCTTAAGAACTTCCATAACATCATCAGCGTTGCCTTCGGTATGGATATTAAGGTCGATGGGCTTTGAAAGATCCAGACTGAAAATACCCATGATAGACTTTGCATCGATTACGTATCTACCTGATACAAGATCGAAGTCGTAGTCAAACTTTGTGATGTCGTTAACAAAAGACTTAACCTTATCGATTGAGTTTAATGAAATCTGTACTGTCTTCATGAAAAAATCCTCCTTTTCATTCATATTCTTAACTTAACCTATTCTCTTCGTTTACAGACATAATATAACTGTGCGCGGAATAAATGTCAATTCTCAAAAAACACCAAAAATACGGAGTTTCTCAATGAAAAAGGTAGCATTTCACAACCTCGGTTGTAAAGTCAATTCATATGAGTTGGATGGAATTTCACAGATGTTCCAAAAACGAGGCTATGAAATTGTGGAATTTGCACAAAAAGCGGACGTGTATATTGTGAACACATGTACCGTTACAAATATCGCAGATCGCAAGAGCAGGCAGATGCTTGGTCGCGCAAAGCGCCAAAATCCCGATGCCGTCGTTGTTGCGGCCGGCTGTTTCGTGCAGAATGATCCCGAAGGCGCCGCATCATGCGATTATATTGATATCGCGGTCGGGAACAATCACAAGGCCGAGATAGTTGACATCGTCGAGTCTTATCTTGCCCTTCCGGGCGAAAATCGTACAAAGCAGGTTACCGTCAGCGATCTTGCGACACCTTGTGAGTACGAGAATATTTCGGTATCGGAAACATCCGGACATACCCGTGCGTTCATGAAGATCCAGGACGGATGCAACCAGTTCTGCAGTTACTGCGCCATTCCTCTTGCAAGGGGCAGGGCCAGGAGCAGACGTATTGAAGATATTGAGGAAGAAGCGGTCCGCCTGTCGCAAAACGGGTACAAGGAGATCGTTATCACGGGTATCCATTTAAGTTCATACGGCCTTGATACGTATAATACGTTTGCCGATAAAGGGCAAACCAATACGGCGCTTCTTGATGCAGTGGAAACGGTAGCCGGAAAGGACGGGATAGAGCGTATAAGGCTCGGATCGCTTGAACCGAGGCTTCTGACCGAAGAGTTTGTAAAAAGGCTTTCGGAGATCCCGAAACTATGCCCGCATTTTCACATTTCGCTTCAGAGCGGATGCGACAGCGTTCTTGCGAGGATGAACAGGCACTACGATACTGCCGAATTTGCCGAAAAAGTCGATCTTGTCAGAAGATACTTTGAGCACCCGGCAATAACGACGGATATAATAGTCGGTTTTCCCGGTGAGACGGAAGAGGAATTTGAGACAACACGCGTCTTTCTTAAGGAGACGGATCTGTACGAATGTCATATATTCAAATATTCGAGACGAAAGGGGACGGTTGCCGACAAAATGCCCGGTCAGCTGACGGATGCCGTAAAGTCCGCCAGGAGCACGATACTGATCAGGGAATCAAATGAGCGCAAACGTGCTTTTGAGGCGTGGTATGACGGAAAAACGGTAAACGTTCTGACTGAGGATACGGAAGAAGTCGACGGCAGGTTATACACGGTCGGATATACCCCCGAATATGTCAAGGTTTTCATGCCCGAAACAGACAGCGGGAAGATAACCGAAATCTTGTGTTTTGAGGCAGGATGGGGTATAGTAGGAGAGGCAGGTAGGAGGGATTAATATGCAGAATTTAGGAAACACTCAATTTTTCAACGTTCAGACAGAGCCCGAGACGGGAGTCAAAGTTGTGCTCGAGACGGTCTATGATGCTCTTAACGAGAAGGGTTACAATCCCGTCAATCAGATCGTAGGATACATCATGTCAGGTGATCCGACATACATCACGAGCCATAACGGTGCCAGAAGCATGATCATGAAGGTTGAAAGAGACGAGCTTGTTGATGAACTTCTGACATCATATATAAAGAGCAACGGATGGCATTGATATGCGAATCCTGGGGCTTGACTACGGAAGCCGTACGGTCGGTGTCGCCATAAGCGACCCGCTACTTTGTACTGCCCAAGGCGTGGAGATAATCCGGCGCGAGTCGGAGAACAAGCTTCGCAGGACGTTTGCGCGGATAGAAGAGATCATCGGGCAGTACGGAGACGTTGACAGGATCGTTCTCGGATATCCGAAGAATATGAACAACACAGTCGGAGACCGCGGTCAAAAGAGCGAAGAGTTCAAAGCCGCTCTTGAGAGAAGATGCGGTCTTCCGGTCATTTTGTGGGATGAGAGACTGACCACAGTGGCTGCAAACAAAGCCATGATGGAATCCGGGATCCGAAGGGAGAACCGCGGCAAATATGTTGACGAGATAGCCGCGATGCTGATCCTCCAGGGCTATTTGGATTATTGCCGGATCAAAGATACAACAACGAATTAAGTAATTATGGATAAGATAAAGTTTGAAACGGATAACGGCGTCGAAGAGTTCTATGTGATCGACGAGACACGCATCAGTAACTGTAACTATCTGCTCGTCTCCGATTCTCTGGAGGACGAAGCTGAAGCGTTGATACTCAAAGATATCTCGAAGGGGACCGATTCCGAGGCGGTATACGTTCCTGTTGAGGATGAGGTTGAACTTGATGCCGTGGCGGGAGTGTTTGCCGAAAGTTTGGGAGATATAGATTTTGAATAACGGGAAGATGCGTATCATACCGCTGGGCGGACTGGACCAGATAGGTATGAACATCACTGCGTTTGAATATGACAGAGACATTATAGTGGTCGATTGCGGCTTGGCGTTTCCCGAAGACGACATGCTCGGAATCGACCTTGTGATTCCTGACACTTCGTATCTTGAGGACAATATAGACCGTGTCAGAGGCATTGTCATCACACACGGCCATGAGGATCATATAGGTGCGATCCCGTATGTTCTTCAGAAGCTGCCCGTACCTCTTTACGGTACACGCCTTACAATGGCGCTTATCGAGGGAAAGCTTACGGAACACGGTATGACGGATACGTCTGAGCGTCATGTCATATCGTTCGGGGATGTCATAAAGTTCGGACAGATGTCCGTTGAATTCATCAGGACGAACCACAGCATCACCGATGCGTGTGCGCTTGCAATAACTTCTCCCGTGGGAACGATAGTCCATACGGGTGATTTTAAAGTGGACTATACTCCGGTGTTCGGGGATCCGATAGATCTGGCAAGATTTGCGGAGCTTGGTAAAAAGGGAGTTCTTGCTCTTCTGTGCGATTCGACAAATGCGGAGCGCCCGGGATTCACCAATTCCGAGAAAACGGTTGGACGGGCTTTTGATGCGATATTCTCGGAACATATAAGATCGAGGATAATAGTTGCGACATTCTCATCAAATGTCGACAGGGTACAGCAGATATTCGATGCCGCACAGCGATACGGAAGAAAAGTCGTCCTTGAAGGACGGAGCATGGTCAATATCATCAAGACGGCCATAGACATAGGGTATGTCAGCATCCCGGACGGGATACTCATAGATATATCGCAGATCAAGAATTATCCCGATGAGAAGACCGTTATCATCACCACGGGAAGCCAGGGTGAATCGATGGCGGCTCTTTCCAGGATAGCATCGAACATGCACAAGACCGTGTCGATCAGGCAGGGAGATGTTGTTGTATTCTCGTCTAATCCGATACCGGGCAATGAGAAAGCCGTCTTCAAGGTGATCAACGAACTGAGCCTTAAGGGGGCCGAAGTCATCTTCCAGGATACTCATGTCAGCGGTCATGCATGCCAGGAAGAGATAAAGCTCATTTATACACTGACTCGTCCTAAGTTTGCGATACCGGTTCACGGAGAGCACAGACATCTGATGGCCCAGAGAAACGTGGCTGTCGATGTCGGAATACCGAAGGAGAACGTACTGATCCTTTCAAACGGCCAGGTTCTCGAACTGGATGAAAACAGCGCCAAGGTTGTCGGAGATGTCGCAAACGGTGCAGTGTTTGTCGACGGTCTCGGAGTAGGTGATGTCGGAAACGTCGTGCTCCGAGACAGACAGAGACTTGCTGATGACGGCATAGTGATAGTGTGCATGACTCTCGAACCCGGAACGAACATCGTCATCGCCGGACCCGTTGTCATGTCACGGGGATTCGTGTATATCAAAGAATCCGACGAGTTCATGCTCGAGGCGACGGAGGTCGTTCGGCTGGCGCTTGAAAAGATACAGGACAAGAACATTACGAGCAGAAACAGGATCAGGGATAACATCAAAGATGCCCTTTCGAGCTTTATCTGGAAGCGTATAAAGAGAAGCCCGATGATCCTGCCTATAATAATGGAAAACGAGACCGGATTCGGAGACTGAATATGCTTAGCGACAAGATGACAAAGACCGTGAAGATAGTTACCGATGCGGTCATGGAAACGGAAGAATATATCGAGTTCGAGAAACAGAAGAAGAACGTGCGCGCAAGTTCCGAATCAAAGAGACTGATAGAGCGCGCAAGAGACATACAGAACAGACTCACGGAACTTCCCGAGGATGAGCGCAACAACGATTACGCCGAATCCCTTCAGGAAGAATACGAAGATATAATGGAGAACTCCGCTGTCTACGAGTATTCCAAGGCTGAATCGGCATTTGTAACGATGCTTCAGGAAGCGCTCGGAATGATAATAGAAAGTGTTGATCTGGATATTTAAACAGTAAAGGGATTGTCATGAATATTAAGAACCTGGCCCTCGGTTTTATGGGCTTTATAGTAAGAGCATCAATACTTGCGATCGCGATCCTTGTGATATTCAAGACCGGTCAGAAAGCATATGATTTCGGATTCAGGATATTTACCGAGGAGGCGATGAGCCCGCCTCCGGGACGTGAAGTTGCCGTAACGATAGTACAGGGTGACTCCACAATGGATGTCGGAAAGATGCTTGAAGAAAAAGGACTTATAAGGGATTACAAACTGTTCTGGGTCCAGAAGAAATGCTCGGTATATGACGACGATATCAAGCCGGGATTTTATACCCTCAATACATCCATGACTGCAGAGGATATGTTCGCGATCATCGCGGGAAAGAAAGACACCGAAGGCGATTCCGATGAGGACGAAGACGAACTTGATGAAGGCATGATGCCTGCGGATCCTTCGACTGAAGGTGAGAGCGCACTTGATAAAGCTTCGGGTGAATGGGAAGGTACCGAGGAAAGCGAAGGCGAGATACACGACCCGTTTGACGAAGGCGGTACGGATGACGGCGACGGTGAGGCGGATCCCGATGCAGCCGACGGCGGGGGCAACTGATATTGATAACAGACGAGAGGACCGCGACATATATTGAATCCTTAAGCATGCCGCTTACACCTTTTCTCGAGGAACTGGAAAAGAGAGCGGTAAGTGACGGTATCCCGATAATCAGAAAGAGCGCAAGGAGTCTGCTTCGTTATGTTCTTGCTTCGAAGAGACCGGACAGCATTCTTGAGGTCGGAACTGCGGTCGCGTTTTCGGCGATATTCATGGCGACATACGGCTCCGAAAACGTTCATATCGATACTATAGAAAACTATGCGAAGCGGATCGAAGCCGCAAAGCAAAACATTGCCTATGCCAAGGCATCGGACAGGATAAATCTTATCGAGGGAGATGCGCTTGAGATTCTGGAAGATCTTGTCGAAAGTAAGCGTTCATATGACATGATCTTTATCGATGCCGCAAAAGCGCAGTACCCGAATTATCTTCCTCTTGCAAAGAAACTTCTTCGAAACGGGGGGATACTCGTATCCGACAATGTCCTCTTTGACGGTGATATAGTTCTGTCGAGGTTTGCGGTAAGAAGAAGGGATCGCACCATTCATGCGAGGATGCGTGAGTATCTGCGGATGCTCTCGGAAGACGAGGAACTTGTTACGACGATACTTCCGGTAGCCGACGGAATGACGCTGTCTGTCAAGACAGAGCGTCCCTGTGAGGAGTAAAATGAGAAACAGCAACAAGCCCGAACTTCTCGTTCCGGCAGGCAGTCTTGAAGTACTGAAGACCGCAGTCACATACGGTGCCGATGCGGTATATATCGGCGGGGAGGAATTCAGCCTTCGCGCCAAAGCAAAGAACTTTTCGAAGGAAGATATGGCGGAGGGCATAAAGTATGCGCACGATCATGGCGTAAAGGTTTATGTGACCGCCAACATATACGCGCATAACAAGGATATCGAGCCTGCCCGCGAGTATCTTGCGGAGCTCGGACGTCTCGAACCCGATGCGATACTGATCGCGGATCCCGGGATATTTACTATTGCAAGACAGGTGTGCCCGGATGTTCCGATACATATAAGCACTCAGGCCAACAACACCAATCATATGACTTTTAAGTTCTGGCATGATCTGGGGGCAGAGAGAGTCGTATGTGCGAGGGAACTGAGCCTTTCGGAGATTTCGGAACTGAAGAATACGATCCCCGAAGACATGGAGATAGAGTGCTTCGTTCACGGAGCCATGTGCATTTCCTATTCGGGAAGATGCCTGCTGTCGGCATACATGACCGGCAGGAGTGCCAACCTCGGAGAGTGCACCCATCCGTGCAGGTGGAAGTATTCGGTCGTGGAGGAGAAGCGTCCCGGAGAGTATCTTCCGGTTGAGGAGAATGACAGGGGAACGTTCATTTTCAACTCCAAGGATATGTGCATGATCGAGCATATTCCCGAGATGATCGAGGCGGGAATAGACAGTTTCAAGATAGAAGGCCGCATGAAGACGGCACTCTATGTTGCAACCGTTGCAAGAACATACCGCCGGGCGATCGATGATTACTGCACATCACCTGATCTGTACAGACAGAATCTGCCGTGGTACAGAGAAGAGATAGGAAAGTGTACGTACAGGCAGTTCACAACGGGATTCTATTTCGGAAAGCCCGATGAGAATACTCAGATATATGACTACAGCACTTACGTTGTTGAGAGTGTTTACCTCGGAACCATAGAAGAGGTCACAACCGACGGTCGTATCAAATTGACACAGAAGAACAAGTTCAGTGTCGGAGATACGATAGAAGTAATGAAGCCGGACGGAGCAAATGTTCCGGTCCGTGTAGCAAAGATAGAAAGCGAAGACGGCGTCAGCCAGGATTCGGCACCTCATGCCTGCCAGGTGATATTTGTAACGCTTGAGTGCATCGATCCCGAAATACCGGATCGGGTATGGGAGAGCGGAGATATTATCAGGGCAGACGCAAAACAATAACAGAAGAATCGGAGGATATGATATGAGAAGGATCCTTGCCATAGGAGCACATCTTGATGATATTGAACTTGCATGCGGGGGAACGCTTGCCAAGGCCATCAAGGACGGACATGCTGTGAAGATGGTCGTTCTGTCAAGATCGGGATACACCAACTATGACGGGCAGGTCATGCGTACCGACGACGATGCGATGCAGGAAGGAAGAAACGCAGCAAGAGTACTCGGATGCGAGGACCTCGAGATACTTGATTTTTCCAATAAAGATATTCCGTACAGCAGCGCGGTCGTTGAAGCTCTTGAGAAGAGGATCAACGATTTCAAGCCCGATATCATATTCACCCACTGGCCGTTTGATACACATCAATCACATGTCGGCGCGTCCAAGTCGACCATTTCCGCGGCAAGACGATACAATACGATATATTTTTATGAGCCCATATCACCTTCGGGAAGATCGTATGTGGGATTCCGCCCTCAGCTGTATGTTGATATCTCCGATGTTATCGATCGGAAGATAGCGGCACTTGAAGAGCATGTTACCGAGAGAAACAAATACGGTGATTACTGGACAAGAGGAATTGAGGCGCGTGCGGCGTTTCGCGGTTATGAGATGGGAAGACTGTACGGAGAAGCGTTTGAAGTGCTCCGTGAGGAACTGATGAT
>JAILRJ010000046.1:0-103246 GCA_024698285.1 Lachnospiraceae bacterium
CGGTTATCGGTCACAAACTCTTTGTACTCCCTGTCCATGGAGCCTTCGAGCACCTCATAATCAAAATCTTTACAGAGTTCTTTGATCGTTTTCATGATTTACATCCTCGTATATTATAAATTGTGAACAAAAATCACTTCACATTTCACTTTTTGAACACAGTTTAAACACAATTATACTTTATCATATGAGTCAGATAGTCGATGAACACTCACTATCTCCCCCTCATAAAGACGGAAAAGGTCTCCTCCCCCGGAGGCCTTTTCTGATTCACATATAATCTTTGATAATAAGCTGTACGCTTCGTCTTCCCTGATATTCGTTAAATCCCGCCTGATACAGTATCGATATCGTTTGTCTGTCCTTAAGCTCCTCATAAGCCTCTTCGGCCCTGTCAAAGCATACGGCGTCGATCACCTTGGTGCTTCCGGCCGAGTCCGTTCCTTCAAGCTTCAGTTTCAGAACCTTTCTGTCATTACCTACAAGATCTATCCTTCTTACGGGTACATCCTTTTGCGCAAACAGCGGTCTCGGATTGGCGATACCGTAAGGTTCGAGCGTTTCAAGTTCCGTAACGAGTGCATCATCGACATATCCCACCGGGAGCGGAATATCTATCTTCATCTTCTCAACAAGGTCTTCATCGGAAAGCGTACACATCCCGTTAAGTCTGCTGCGGAGTGTATCGGCAGAGCCGGCCGGCATTGACAGACCCGCCGCCATCTTGTGTCCGCCGAACTTTGTGAACAGATCCTTGACCTTGCAAAGCTCATCGTACATCGAATAGCTTTCTATCGATCTTCCGCTTCCCTTAATATTCCCTTCGGCATCATCCGTAAGCACGATAGATGGCTTATAGAAGCGTTCCCGCAGTCTTCCGGCAACGATACCCGCTATACTCTCATGACATTCGGGAATGTATACTACAAGTACCCTGTCATCCCTGTACTCTTCATCTGCGATCTTTATTGCCATATTGGAATATGCTTCCGTAAGATTTCTTCGGCTTGCGTTAAGCTCCACGAGTTCCCGGGCCTGTCTGCGGGCATCTTCCGCATTATCCGCAAAGAACAACTCAAGCGCCGCGTCTGCGGTCTCCAATCGTCCGGTCGCATTGACACAGGGGCCCAACACAAATCCTATGTGATGTGCCGAAATACTTCCGGCTTTCAGTCCGGTGGCATCTATAAGCTCGCGCATCCCGATGTTACGGTTTTTTCCGAGTATCTCAAGTCCGCGCTTAACGGCGATCCTGTTCTCGTCGACAAGTTCCATCAGGTCGCCGACAGTGGCAAACGCCGCAAACGACAGAAACTCTTCCGTAAGGGCCGCCTTGTCGCAAACGGTACTGCCGATATCCGTGCGTTCAAACATATATGTTATCAGCTTATATGCGACCATTGCGCCGCATATGCCCTCAAACGGATATGTGCAATCGGGGCGTTTGGGGTCTATCACCGCATCAGCACATGGAATCCTGTATTTCCTGGTTCCGTCCGTTTCATCGTACGGAACCTCATGATGATCGGTTACGATAACGCTCATACCGAGTGACAGCGCCAGTTCCGTCTCATCCGATGCCGCTATCCCGTTATCGCACGTTATTATGAGTTCTATTCCGTCATCATTGGCCTGTCTGATTATATCGGCGTTGATGCCGTATCCGTCACGAATCCTCTCCGGGAGCCTGACATCAACTATGCCTCCGAGGGCTTTGATACCCTTCTTCAATATGAATGATGCGCATACCCCGTCTATATCGTAATCACCGACGATCCTCATCGGAACCTGCGCTTCGATCGCATCCTCAAGTATGGATGCGGCAGTTTCCATATCCCGAAGTTTGGCCGGATCATGCATTTTAGAAATGTCGGCATGAAGGAACATGTCGATCTCTTCATCAGTCACGGCACCCCGATTCCTGATGATACGCGCCAGGTACGGACTGATACCGAAATCGTGCGCTATTTTGTTGTAATCGGCACCCTTTGCCAGAACAACCCACTTCTTACTCATAGAGCACATTATATCATAAATCCGCTCACATGATTTCATAAGCAGAGGGAGTGCAAAGAGTTTCCGAGAAATACCCTGTGAAAGGGTCTGCGCTTGGCGAGGTCTTTTCGAGCCTAGCGTCAGCTACGCTTGAACAGGAGCGAGAGCGCGTTTTCGAGGGAACTGCTTTGGCACTCCCTCAAACATAAAAAGACACGGGAGAATTGTCCCCCGTGTCATATAATATTCAGCTTTACTTACCTGCACCAACCTTCGTACGAAGCAGATACCAGATCGAGCTTGCAAGACATACAGATGAGTATGTACCGCAGATGATACCGATCATAAGCGGAAGCGCGAACTCCTTAACGGAGCTTACACCGAGTATGTAGAGCACAGCGACCATGATAAACGTCGTAAGTGATGTGAACAGGCTTCGTGACAGTGTCTGGTTAACCGCATCGTTCACTATCTTATCAAGGCTGTCCTTCGTTGCCGCAAGCTTCTCACGGATTCTGTCGAATATAACGATCGTTGCGTTGATCGAGTAACCTACGATCGTAAGTATACATGCGACGAACGTGGAACCGACCGTGATCCTTGCAAGTGCGTAGAACGTTACAACAACAAGCACGTCATGCAGCAGACAGATAACCGAACTTGCACCGAACCTTACATCCTTGAACCTGAACCAGATGTAAATGAGCATGAGGATAGTCGCAACAACTATAGCGAGTATCGCGTCTCTTGACATCTCCGATGAGATCGTCGAACTGATCGTCTCTGCAACGATCTTGTCCGGCTCAACTCCGAACTCGCTCTTCATCATGTCATTGAACGCCTCACGTTCCTTAACATCAAGCGAACGTGTCTTGAATATGACTTCGTTCGAACCGGATACTTTCTGTACCTGAACGTTTGCATCCCCGGTGATCTTCTCGATCGAAGGAACCACCTTTGCATCGATATCGGCAAGTGCCATATCCTCGTTGAACGTAACGTTCGTTGAAGTACCGCCCAAAAACTCAAGGCTGAAGTTAAGCGCATGCGTACCTCTTGCGGAATTGACGATCATCGTTACAATACCTACAAGAATAACGCCGACCGAAATGATGATGAAGATCGTCTTCTTCGAAAGAAAATCGATCTGCTTGAGGCCCTTGGCCTTACCATACCACTTCTCGTCCTTGATACCGAGAGCGTAGAAAGATCTTAATATAAGCTTGGTAACAAACAGAGCCGTGATCATCGATACAACGATACCAAGCGCCAATGTCTGAGCGAATCCCTTTATCGAACCTGTTCCGATAACTCCGAGAACAAGTGCCGCGATAAGGGTTGTAACGTTACCGTCGATGATTGCCGAAAGTGCTTTCTTGTATCCTTCGTCGATAGCCGAGCGAACCGATTTGCCTGCCGCTATCTCCTCCCTGATCCTGGCAAACGTGATAACGTTCGCATCGACCGCCATACCGATCGACAGGACGATACCGGCGATACCGGGAAGGGTAAGTGTCATATCAAAGAAGTTCAGGCAGAATACCGTGATCAGGCAGTACAGGATAAGTGCGATCGATGATGCAAGTCCGGGTATGAAATATACAGCACACATGAACACTACGATGATCGCAAATCCGATGAGTCCGGCCTTGAGCGATCTGGCGATCGCTTCGGAACCAAGCTGTGCGCCGACAACGTTTGAACGGAGTTCTTCAAGTTCTATCTTCAGTCCACCGATACGGATCGTCGATGCAAGCTGCTCAGCCTCTTCAGCCGTCTTCTGGCCGGAGATCTGTGCCATACCACCTGTGATAGCCGTCTTAACAACAGGTATCGAAGCAGGAGCTCCGTCATAGTAGATCATGATCGTGTCCTGTGTCTTTGCTGCAACTGTCGTGGCATCCGCGAATCTCTTCGTACCCTCGTCATCAAGGGTAAGCTCTACGACATATTCCGTACTTCCCATATCGTTCTTGATCGCGCCCGCACGTGACTCGACAACGTTCGTTCCCGTAAGGACAACCGAACCGTCCGCTATGAGATCGTCTATACTCTTTGTAAGATTACCGTATGCATCATAGTTCTCGTTCCCGTTTGCATCAAGGTGATTGATGAAGTAAAGGCTTCCGGGACGTCCGAGTTCTTCAAGTACCGCGTTTGCATCCGACAGACCGGGAATCTCGATACTGATCCTGTCCGAACCTTCCTTGTACACCTGCGCCTCGGTAGAATAACCTTCAACCCTCTGCTGAAGCTTGTACACGGTATCATCCATATCCTCGGACGAAGGAGTCTCTTCTCCGACCGCCTGATACGTGATGCTGACACCGCCGGCAAGGTCAAGACCGAGATGGATGCCTTTTGCGGATCCTACGGAATCAACCCCGACACCGTTCATGACCATGTAACCGAATGCGGCTATGGCCACAAGTACCGCCAGGAGTGCTATGACTGCATTTTTCTTCTTCATTGCTTTTGTTTCCTTTCAAAACTCTTATATACCGATCAGCTGTCGGCTGCCGCCTTGATCATTACGGCACATTCCACACGCTTTCTCTGAAGCGCGCATCCTATATCATATACACCGTTTATGTCTCCGGTGAAGTTATATGCGTTCGCCGCGCATCCTCCGCTGCAGTAGAACTTCGCAAAACAATTCCTGCATTCTTTCCGCGAATATACGTTGCAGAGTTTGAACTTATCCCTCATCGCGTTATTGGTGACTCCATCGCGGACATTACCCATAAGAAAATCATCCAGTCCCACGAACTGATGGCACGGATACAGATCACCGTTCGGCGCCACGGCCAGATACTCGGTTCCCGATCCGCATCCCGATAGACGTTTAGCAACACACGGTCCGCCGGATAAGTCTATCATAAAATGGAAGAAATTGAACCCCTTTCCTTCCTTTTTGCTGTCGATCACATACTTTGCAAGTATATCATACTGTTCGCAAAGTTTCGCCACATCTTCGGGCGTTATCGCATAATCCTTATCGGGCGGGGCCACAACGGGTTCCACGGATATCTGTTTGAACCCGAGCTGCGCCAGATGCTTTACATCCTCCGCAAAATCAAGATTATGGTGCGTATATGTCCCTCTTACATAATAGTTTGTCTGGTTTCTCGACTCGGCCGCTTTTATAAACTTCGGAAGGATCTCGTCATAACTGCCCTGTCCTCCGCGTCTCGGACGCATCTTATCGTGAACGCTCTTACGTCCGTCTATCGAAAGCACCAGATTTCCCATCTCGCGGTTTGCGAACTCAAGCACCTCGTCGTTAAGAAGCACACCGTTTGTCGTAAGCGTGAACCTGAAGTTCTTGTTGTGCTTTTCCTCAAGAGAACGGCCGTATTCGACAAGTTTTTTAACAACCTCAAAGTTCATAAGAGGCTCGCCGCCGAAGAAGTCCACTTCAAGATTCCGTCTTCCCTTTGACGCCTCTACGAGAAAATCAAGGGCGCGCTTTCCGACCTCAAGGCTCATAAGAGACCTCTCGCCGTGATACTCTCCTTCACCTGCGAAGCAGTATTTGCAGGCCAGATTGCAGTCGTGTGCGATATGAAGGCAGAGAGCCTTTACGACAGTCTCGCGTTTGGAGTGATCCTCGATATAGTCCTCATAAAGGTCTTCGGTAAACAGGCACTCGTCCTCGATCAACCAGGCAACTTCCTCATAGGCTTCACTTATATCCCCGGGATCATATCCCGATAACCTGCCCTCAAGATATTCCCTGATATCTTCATACGGAGCCGCCTTTATCGTTTCATCGTCGATCACTTCCCTGACGGTGTGATTTTCGGAGTACTCTTCGAGTGCTCCGACCAGATCGTAAACGATATCATCCACGACGTGAATGCTGCCGCTTTCAACGTCCATGACTATTTTGTAGCCGTTATTTGTATACCGATGGACCAAGGTCCCTCCTATCCTCATATACCAACGAAAAAAGCCCTATCAAGAGCTTTTTTCGCAGGTGACCATATATTGACCGATCTTACTGAGCCTTCTCGCAGCTCTGATTACCTACTGTGCATGAAGTCTTGCATGCTGACTGGCATGATGTCTGGCACTCGCCGCATCCGCCCTTCTTCATAGACTTCTTGAGATTCTTTGTCTGTAAAGTTTTGATATGTTTCATTGTATTCCTCCGAAAAAGATTCTATTAACAATCGTGAGAGATTATATCATAACGCCAATTCTTTGAAAAGACATTTTTATCACTGTGTGAGCGTATACAAAAGCGCAATTATGATTATCGCTATGATTATCGCTATGGCTACGCGCAAAGGCGATATCGGGTATTTGCCGCCCACCTTTCCGGACTGTCCGTTAACAACGAACTGGTACGTCTTGTCCTTGTATTTGAATGCGGACATCCATACCGGAAGCATAAGATATTTGTATGTTATGTTGGAAAACTGAGTATTTCCTTTGAATCCTCTGACATGATCGGCATGGTGTTCGCGCATGATCTTGCCCTCGATCGCCGATTTCAGTCTTGCCCTGATGAAGTCCTTCGCCTTCTCCCATGCATCTTTAAGGCCGACGGAATAACGTTCCGCCAGGAATCCGGCAAGATACTCGGGCTTGTATGCTTTATTGTCTTTTGTATCAAAAGGCTCTATCTGTCGCAGCATGGCAACGTTCTGATCTCCCGTTCCGGCAACGAGCTGATCGTCGATGAACTCGTCATACACACCGCTCGTTCTATGCCAATCCGTAACGGTGCGCTGCTTGTCGCCCGTTCCTTCCGTACGATCGATACCGTATTCGGCCGAATACTCGGTTACCGTATCAGCATCAAATGTCCAGTACGGAAGATATATTCCCTTGAACTTGTCCGCACGTGCGCTTCTCTTGGCTGCGCTCGGAGCGAACCATTTCTTTGACAGCCACTGTGAAAACTTTGCACCGGCCTGCTGTGCTGTTATCTTAAAGACTACCACACCGTTCGGTGCGAGAGTCTGAACGTCGTTTGCTTCCATTACCTGGTTGGAACCGCAATAAGGACACTCATTTGCCACCTCGAGCGAATCGTAAACCGATACCGCTCCGCAGGATTTACATGTAACGGTCTTCTGTGCCACACCCCAGTCGCAGTTTCCGGTAAATTCCGCGGATTCAAAATCCTGTTCGCTCGCCACGGATTCACCCTGCGTGTTCTCCTGAACTATATTTTCTCTGTGATCGCAATACGGACAATACAGACCGCCCGTGGAAGGGTCGAAATCCATCGTTGCGCCACAGGCAGGACACTTTCTGTCCGTTTCCTTCATGGTTGAAACATGTTCGGCGTTCATTGCCTCTTCGTAGTTAGCATCTGCCATCGGTGACTCTCCTTATTCTGCCTCGGTATTTTGTGCCGCATCTGCGGTATCGTCTGTCGCTTCCGCGGTGTTTTCCGTCGCATCCGCGCTCTTTGTAAGTTCTTCGTATGAATCTCCCGGGAATTCATCCTCTCCGGGGGATATGAACACTTTGTTCTTTGCCTTGTCGAAGAACGCGACCTTCGTCTTGTCCGAGCCGTATACGCTAAGATCTGAACCCTTAAACGCAGTTACTCCGCCGGACCTTAATATATCCATTACGCTTGCATCAAAATCGTCGAGCTTTGTGCCCGGCTTGTATTCCTTGCCGAGCTTCTCGAGCTTCTCCTTGTCAAGGGGCTTGGGAGGCTCGACCGTCTGATCGATCTCCTTGCCTTCCTGCTGCTCCTCATAAGCCTTCTCGAAATCCTCGGAGGATTTTTTTATCTCTTTACTGTAACCTTCATTGATATACATGAAGAGATCGGTCGGAAGCGCATTGGCTATAAACACATTGAAATCTTCCTCGTAATCGTCGAAATTGTCCTCATTTCCCGTCTCAAAGCAGACGATTGAGAAATTGTACCACTCGGTGATGTTTCCTCTGTCGTTCGTGTTGGTATTGGCATATGTGAGGTTATGCGCCATCGAAGGAACGTAATATCTGCAGAACAGCATATCCTTGTCCTTGAGCGTTATCTCGTACTCATACACCTTTGCCGAACTCTCATAATCCATGTTCGCATATGTGGTGCCCTTACCGATATACGCATAATCGCCTATATCCCCAAACAGCTCCTTGTTCTTGGCCTTTGCCAGCGTCTCAAGCTTCGCGGGTGCGATCTCATTGACATCGTATTCGTTCTTAAGCTCAAGCTTTGCTCCCGGATAACTTTGCTGAAGGAGCGGCTCCAGATAACTTCTGGGGTTCTCATATTCGAAATACGTCATGTAATGAGATACATCGCTTTCGTTGCTGCGCCCTTTTCCGGTCTCGCCGAGCTTGTACCAGAGCTTTCTGGCCGACAGGTATGTAAACCTTACGTCGTTTTCCTTCGTTGAAGCCGTATAATTGAGCGATATCGGATAGCGGTCACTGTATACTTCATAATCCTTAAACAGTTCCCTCTCCGTCAGATCTTCGGGAAGAAGCGCCGTAAACACAACATTTCCGGCATCGTCTTTCTCTTCGATGTAATCGTAATATTTTCCTTCGTCGTCTTTGACGGCTCTGTTTGAACTGCTTGCGGGAGCGGCCTCTTCTTCGGTGTTCTCCTCCTCGATGCTCTCCTCCTGTGCGGTAACTTCAGGCGTTTTTGCTGCGGGAGCAACCTCTTTCGTCTCGTTTGCCTCCTTTGTGGGAGCGGGTTTTTTCATGTTGCTTCCAAGCGCCAGGAAAGCAATCACGAGCGCAACAAGAACTACCACAAGACCGATTATCATGGCAACTATTTTGCCCGATGCCTTCTTGCGCTGATTCTCTTCCTCAATCGTCTCCATGACCTCGATCGGATACATGGATACGTTTTCCGCGATCGTCACATCCGTACCGCATCTTATGCAGTGTTCATGAGTATCCTCGAGAAGTGTTCCGCAGTTTTTACAGTATTTCATACATTACCGTCCCTTTCAGTCCACGTCGCTAGTTCCTGAATTCGGAATGATAAAACTCCTTAATATTATCCGATGAAAAACCGTCTTTTTCAAGTTGTTCCTTCTGGAACTTCTTGTTCTTGTTCATCATTGATACGAGCACGCACTCGCCGCTTTCGCGAAGTTTCGCCGCCTCTTCCATAACGCTTGCGACAAACTCCGGATCCGCACCCTTTTCGATGAGGAAAGCATGCTTCCTTCCGGCTCCGGGAACCTGATAATCCTTATCAAGTAGGATCGTGATTATCCTCTCGAACCCGATCGAGAACCCGCATGCGCACACTTTGTTTCCGGTAAATCTGCCGATCATCTCATCGTAACGGCCGCCTCCGGCAACGCTCGATCCGAACTCGTTCATCGTTATCTCAAAAATGGTTCCCGTATAATAAGACATCCCGCGAACCAGAGTCGGGTCAAATATTATGTTAAAATCGGCTTTTTTTACCCGCTCGACACTTCTGATTATACCGGTAAGGCCTAAAGCGCACCCTTCGGGAAGGTGATCTCCGAGCGTCTTTGCAAGCTCTTCGATATATTCTGTTCCTTCGCCCTCTCCGTTAAAAAGTGCCATATACTTATCAACGCAGGCTTTATCGAACCCGTTCGCGATAAGGTCTTCCCTGACACCGTCGGCACCGATCTTATCCATCTTATCGAGAATGATGAATACCGTATCAAGATCGCTCTCATCGAATCCGCTGTATGAAGCCATCGCACGGAGTATCCTTCTGTCGTTGATCCTGACGGTAAAATCGGAAAAATCAAGCTTTCCGAGAAGAGTCGTTGTAGCCGTTATAAGCTCGATCTCCGCAAGATTAGACGGCTCTCCGAGAATATCTATGTCACACTGGACAAACTGTCTGAAACGTCCTTTCTGAGGTCTGTCCGCACGCCACACGGGACCTATCTGAAGTGCCTTGAACGGGGCCGGAAGCTGTGCCGCATTGTTTGCGTAGAATCTTGAAAGCGGGACCGTAAGGTCATAGCGAAGCCCCGAATCGACGAGATCTTCTTCCTTGACATCGGGACCGAGAACAAGCTTCTCGCCTCTTTTGAGTATTTTAAATATCAGCTTCTCGTTCTCTCCGCCCTGTTTGCTCGAGAGGTTCTCTATATGCTCCACTGCAGGCGTCTCAATCGGTGTGAAACCGAAAGTCTTGTATGTTTCCTTTACAAGATTTGTAACGTAATCCCTGATCTGCATTTCTCTCGGCATTACGTCCTTCATGCCTGTTGTCGGTTTTTTGATAAGTGCCATTGTCATTCCCCTTTTACAGTTATTTTTATGAAAACAGAGTTCTCTTTCTGTCGATCATCTCATCGATCCTGTCGATGTAAAGCGCCACATCCTTGACGTTGTCGCATCGTTCTATACGGCCTTCGGGAAAAATCCTTTTTGATATCGTTCCCGCACCCACGGCGGCGATATCGGATACTTCCTCCATGATGAGGATGTTGTATATCCCAAAGTTCTCTCTCTTGGCATAACCGACGTTCTCGAAATTCCCCGCCATGTTCTTCTGCCTGTAGAGATAATACGGCACGAGCGAAAGCGAAGATGCGCATTCATCCGCCGTATCCATCATCTTCTTCGTATTGTGGCTCGTTATGTCCTTGTGCTCCTCTAAAAACGCATGCATTCCCGCGGCACGCTTTATAGCCATCGAATGTATCGTTATACTGTCGGGAGCAAGTTCTTTTATCGCGGCAAATGTATTTGCGACGTCTCTCTCATCCTCACCCGGAAGTCCGAGGATAAGATCGGTATTGATATTTGAAAATCCCGCCGCACGTGCTGTTTCAAACGCCGAATACACATCGTCAACGGTATGTCTTCTGCCTATGATCCGAAGCGTCTTCCCGTTCATTGTCTGCGGATTGACCGATATACGGTTGACACCGTTCTCCCTAAGGGCCTGCATCTTCTCCGGTGTTATACTGTCGGGACGTCCCGCTTCTACCGTAAATTCTTTGAGCTTTGTCAGATCAAACCTGTCATAAAGGCCTTGCGCCAGATCCGCAAGTTCCTCCGCACTAAGCGTTGTCGGAGTACCTCCGCCTATATAAATACTGTCGCATCTTCTGCCTTTATAATAATCCGCGAAGAAATCAAGTTCCTTTTTTACCGCTTTAAGATAATCCTGTGTACGCTCTTTCCACGAAGCTATCGGATACGATGTGAACGAACAGTACAGACACGTTGTCGGACAGAACGGTATTCCTATGTACAGAGAAAATCCGCCGTCCTCAAGAGAATCTATTACTTCGGCCTCTCTGTGCGCGATACCGGTCGCAAGCGAAATCTTCTCATCGGAACAAAGATAAACGGACTTCATATATCTTGCGATATCTTTGTCCGAAGCACCTTCCCTGATCATCTTCATCGGGACCTTGACGGGCCTTATGCCTGTCATTGTTCCCCACGGAAGCTCTTTGCCTGTCGCTTCCGACAGGACCTCGTAAAGCACCTGCTTTAAGTGATTTTTGACCCCCGCCCTGTCTTCTTCGCGATACTGTCTCTCGCGGGTGATAACGCCGCTTTGCGAAGGCGAGGTGACGCGAATGATACCGGATACGGTCGCACCGTCCTTAATATCGCCCGACGAAACATATACGCTCATACCGTCCGTACTGCCGAATTCCCTGGCATCCGTGACGATACCCACGTTCTCTTCGGGATAAAATGCTTTTATGAGCGAATGAACATCATAGGAATAGCCGGGGCTGTTAAGTATTGCCTGCATATTTAAGTATCCTTCGGGAATCTCGAAAAACGGCCCAGTACCCCCATAGCCTTAGGCACAAAAGGGGTTATACGCCTTTTCGCTGCCGATGGTGGATGATTCGCCGTGACCGGGATATACTTTGACATCCTCATCGAACGTATCGATGAGCATATGAACGCTTTCCATTATCCTGCTTTCGCTACCCGTCGGAAGATCACACCTTCCGATGGAGCCGCAAAACAGAGTGTCTCCCGTAAAGAGCCACTTCATACTTTCGACATAAAAACAGCAGCTGCCCTGCGTATGGCCGGGAGTCGCATAAACCTTGAATCCTATTCCGGCTATGTTAAGCTCCTGCCCGTCGGAAAGTGAAACGTCAACATCGACCGTATACGGGCGGCGGATCTGATTGGATGCGTTAAGATCCGCATCGCCGCAAAGAGCCGCTTCCTCCGCAAGCGCATATACCTTTGCGCCCGAAAGTTTGGTAAGTTCATGTACACCCATTATATGATCGAAATGTCCGTGAGTCAGAAGTATGGCACGGACATTTAAGCCGTTTGATGAGAGTTTCTCGTAAAGTCCGTTCTTGGCCGGATCTATGACAACGGTATCCTTTGTGTCTGCATCGTAAACGAAATAACAGTTGGTCTCGACCATTCCGAGTACCATCCTTCCGACTTTGATCTCACCCATCAGCCTGCCGTCCTTTCTATATCCATTATTCCGCTTATTCCGCGGATCTTCTCGATAACTTCCTTAAGTTCTTCCTTGCCCGATGTCGAGAAGGAAAGTTCTATCGTTGCGGTGCCCTGCTTGCTTGTCCTGACGTTCATGTTGAGTATGCTGACACCTTTATCGCTCAAAAATCTTGTCAGATCAAGGAGAAGACCCTGTCTGTCCTCTGCGAATATGCGTATTCCGGTCTCGTACTTCTCATTCTCCGTCTCGCCTTCGTCACGGTCCCACACTGCCTCAATTAGCCTTGCTCTCTCATCCTCAGGCATGGAGATGACGTTGACGCAGTCGGTCCTGTGTATCGATACGCCTCTTCCTCTCGTGACGTAGCCTACTATCTCGTCGCCCGGTATCGGACTGCAGCATTTGGAAAATCTCACCGCAAGGTCCTCGGTGCCCTGAACTGCAACACCGCCGTTGCGCTTTACTGTAAGCTTTCTGTGGCTTGCCGCTTCCCTGACATCCTCTATGATCTCCTCATCCGACATGATATGGGGATGATCTCTGTCGTACATCTCCTTCATGCGGTTGACGATCTGACCTTCGCGAAGTCCACCGTGGCCTACCGCCGCCCTTACAGCATCCCAGTCCCTGAAGCCGTACTTCTGCTGTATGGCATTCATATACTGGGGAACCATGATGATCGAAGGATCGACACCGTTCGCTTTACAGAATGCGAGTAGCATCTCTTTACCCTTCTGTATGTTGTCTTCCTTGAGTTCGTTTTTGAACCACTGATTTATCTTGGTCTTGGCCTGATTGGATTTGACGATATTGAGCCAGTCACGGCTGGGTCCTCTTGAGTTCTGGCTCGTGATGATCTCTATTCGGTCGCCGTTCTGGATCTTATAGTTGATCGTGGCAAGCTGGCCGTTGACGCGGGCGCCGATCATCTTGTTGCCCACCGCGGAATGAATGGCGTAAGCGAAATCTATCGGATTCGACCCTGCCGGAAGTGTCTTGACATCTCCCGTCGGCGTGAAACAGTATACGGTGTCAGAGTATAGCTCAAGGTCTGATTTTAAAGTATTTAGGAACTCTTTGTTATCGGACAGATTGACCTGCCAGTCAAGGATCTGTCGCAGCCAGCTCATCTTCTCGGCCTCGGATTCTTCGATCTTCCTGCCGTCGGAACTTTCCTTGTACTTCCAGTGTGCAGCGATACCGTACTCGGCGGTTTTGTGCATCTCGTAGGTTCTTATCTGTATCTCAAACGGACGTCCCGTAGGCCCGATAAGAGTCGTATGAAGGCTCTGGTACATGTTGGGCTTGGGCATTGCGATATAGTCTTTAAAACGCCCCGGAATGGGCTTGTACATCTCATGAATGACACCGAGCGCGGCATAACAATCCGGGATCGTATTAACGATGATCCGGACCGCAAACAGATCATATATCTGATCGAGAGTTTTGTCCTGATTGAGCATTTTGCGGTAAATGGACATGAAATGCTTGACGCGGCCGTCAAAAGTGGCCTCGATGCCGGCATTTGTGATATGTTTTGAAACTTCATCCACTATCTCGGAAACGTATTTCTCGCGTTCCGATTTTCTGATCTTGATCTTATCGACAAGATCATAATAAACTTCCGGTTCAAGGTATTTAAGAGACAGATCGTCAAGTTCGACTTTCATCTTCGATATTCCGAGACGCTGTGCCAAAGGCGCATATATATCCATCGTCTCTCTTGCGATCTCGATCTGTCGCTGTGGCGGCTGGTACTGAAGGGTTCTCATGTTGTGAAGCCTGTCGGCCAGTTTAACCATGATGACTCTAATATCCTTGGCCATCGCAAGAAACATCTTACGAAGGTTCTCTGCCTGATATTCAAGCTTGTCGTCGTTGTATTTGATCTTATCGAGCTTTGTGACACCATCGACTATAAGCGCAACGTAATTGCCAAACTGGTCCCGAAGTTCCTCGTCGGTTATGACCGTATCCTCAACGACGTCATGAAGTATGCCCGACACGATCGTCTCTTTGTCGAGCTGCAGTTCCGCAAGTATTATAGCTACCGAAAGGGGATGGATGATATAGGGCTCACCGGATTTTCTGAGCTGGTTCTTGTGAGCCATATGGGCCAGTGTATAGGCCTTTTCGATAAGTGAGATATCATCGGAAGGGTGGTATTTTTTGACGCGCGAAATGAGCTCCTGATACAGCTGTTCAGGACTTTGATTCTCCTGCAGCGCTTCAAAAGCGCCGTCGTCCAGTATCAGTTCAGTCATCTTGGTCTCTGCCACTTACGTTACACTCCCAAAAATCCTGCGATTATCTTCTCTTCCGCTTCTTCCTCGGTCAGACCGAGTGTCATGAGCTTTATTATCTGCTCTCCGGCGATCTTTCCTATCGCTGCCTCGTGAATGAGATTGGCATCGACGGACGATGCCGAAAGAGCCGGCATTGCGTTTACTTTGCCGTTATCGGCAAGGATCGCATCACACTCCGAATGTCCCGCGCATCTGACGTTTCCGTTAATGACGGATCTGTATTCCTGCACGGAATCACCTTTTGCGACACTTCTCGATACAAGATCGACGCTGGAATCCTCACCGTCAAGATCAACCTCAAAATCGGTCTTCGCTGTCTCGTTCCCGTCGGTCATTATACTCTCGTGTATTATGAGCTTCGCATCCTTTGAAAGCTTAGCCCGTGTCTGTCTTGTCGTATTATCGACGCCGCGAAGCTGAATCGTCTCCATTTCGAGAATGGCGCCTTCCGCAAGTTCCGCATAGGTTACGGGATCTATAACGCGCGCACCGGTACCTTCTCCTATGCCGATGTGCTTCTCTTTGTAAACGACACGCGAATTATCTTCAAG
The DNA here is from genome assembly GCA_024698285.1 of Lachnospiraceae bacterium. Classification (GTDB taxonomy): domain Bacteria; phylum Bacillota; class Clostridia; order Lachnospirales; family Lachnospiraceae; genus UBA2868. The sequence goes on from JAILRJ010000046.1 coordinate 15,246, forward strand.
GAAAAACCGGTGTATACCGTTGTGATTCGAACCTTCCTCGGAATCGGTGTGGACGCCGCAGCCCGCGACTATAGTCACATCGGCACCGCTCTGAATGTGAAAATCATTGTATACCAGATCTTTTACGGCACTCTTTGTAACGCATGCGGGAATATAAACGGTCTCGCCTTTTGCCTTGTCGGAAATGTAAATGTCGATCCCGCTCTTGTCTTCTTTTCTGACTATACGGATATGGTCACTGTTCTGAAAGCTTATGCACTCGCCGTTTTCGCGAAGCGAATATGCCCCGTCAAATACCTTATCCCAGTCGGTTATCTCTTTTAATATCTCTTCGGTTATCTTATCCATATCTAGAACATCTCATTGCCCTTGGGGCAGTATGCTTTGTCCTTTCCCGAAAGAAGCTTCGGGAATATCTCGTCACGGCTTCCGCTCTCGGTGACTACACCGTCTCTTATCACGACTATCTCATCCGCAATATCAAGTATCCTCTCCTGATGGGATATGATAAGAAGAGCTCTGTCTTCTTCCTCTTTGAGCTTTTTGAAAGCATCGATAAGACTCGTGAAACTCCACAGGTCTATTCCAGCCTCGGGCTCATCGAATATGACGTATCTCGCATCCCTTGACAGCACCGTGGCTATCTCGATCCTTTTCATCTCCCCGCCGGAAAGGCCGGAGTCCATCTCTCGCTCCATATAATCTCTCGCGCACAGGCCGACTTTCTCGAGAATGCGGCACATCTTCATCTCCGGCATTTCTGATCCCGCTGCGGTTTCCATCAGTGTGCGTACCGTTATCCCCTTAAAGCTTACGGGCTGCTGGAACGCATACGCTATGCCGTGTTTTGCCCTGTCGGTTATCGACATCCGGGTTATGTCCTCATCATCCAGGAATATCTTTCCCGAACTGGGGATAAACAGTCCCGCGATGAGCTTTGCGAGACTGGTCTTGCCTCCGCCGTTTGGACCCGTTATAACCGTAAGTTTCCCGGGACTTATGGAAAGCGTGACGCCGTTTATCAGGTTTTCTTTGTCAGGCAGATCAAGCCTGACATCTTCAAGTTTAAGCATTGTCCGTTACCCTGTTATAAAAAATAACCCCAAGTTTTGCTTCGCAATACCTGAGGCTCTTTTGTTCATGGCATATGGTTATAGCAGCTCGTAGGGGAATCGAACCCCTGTTTCCGCCGTGAGAGGGCGGCGTCTTAACCGCTTGACCAACGAGCCGTACTTGACCATATTATATTAATCGGAACAAAAAAGCAAGTAAAATCTCAAATTATAAAACAGAACACCCTATCAGTTGAAATACTTGATCAGGTATGCGGGAAGCATTACTTTTCCGTCACCCTTGATAAGTTTGCCTATCTCAACGGTAAACGAATCCGTAGTTGTTTCGGATGTTTCCGGAGCTTCTTTTTTTTCGGGAGCCTCGGTTTCCTGTTTTGTGCTCTCCTCCGCCTCTGTCTCCGTTGCGGCACTCTCCTCGCCTTCCGCTGCCCCCTGGGCTTCGGCTATCGCTTCGTTTATCGCATCTATGATCTCCTGAGGAACCACATAATCTTCATCCGGCTCACCGAGCTCAACCTGTTCGATCGCAGCCAACACAAGCGGATCGGGAGCAGATTCCGCCTTTTCGGACTCATGTTTTTCCTCAACAACTTTTGTTTTGGGGCTTATCTTGTTTATCTGATCTATGTATCCGTCAAGAGTCGATCTTACATCAACTCCGAGAAGTTCCGACAGTCCGTTTATCACATCGTCGTCCATCTCACTGAGTGTTATAACCACCTCGATGTCAGCATCCGTAAGATCCTTAAGGTTGACATCGGCAAGTCCGAGTTGATCGAGGTCTATCGCGCCGTAATCATCCATCAACTGAAGAGCCCCGTCGCCGAGTTCGGCGAGTGTATCGGCAAATTCTTCGGGGGTCAGATCGGTATTGAACACGTCTTTGAACGCTCCGGCAACTCCTTCGAGATACAGTCTTGTGATGCCCTCGATATCGGTTGCGGCCTCATTGAGTATCTTAACGGCACCGTCCTGTGACAGCCTTCCGTTGACAATATCCGCGCTAACATCCGCGTAAAGCGATGCGAAATATCTTTCCGAAAGAGCGGAAAGGTCCATTCCGGCGGCAACCAGTTTGTCGCCGACCTTTGCCACGTCTTCGTCACTCGCAAGCTTTGAAGCATCGAATCCGATCAGATCTTCTATATCGGCGCCGTTAAAGTATTTGCCGATTATCGCGGTGACATCCTTTGATACTCCGTTTAATTCCCTGGCGATCTCATTCTCCGCCCATCCGTCTCTGGGAACCGCAGCCGTCTTTTCGGCAAAGTATGCGCCCAGAGCTGCGATCGTATCAACTTCGATCTTCTGTGTTGCCTCGGTGGCAACTTCTTCTATGGCACTTTCTTTTTCCTCTGTATCCGCGGTCGTATCTTCCGCCTTGCCCTCTTCCTTGGCTTCTTTCTCGGATTCGTCGATCTCTTCCTTGGCTTCTTTCTCGGCTTCGTCGATCTCTTCCTCGACCTCGGCGATCTCTTCGTTTATCTCCTCAACCTTTTCTTCGTCGGGTTTTTCGGATTTGTCGTCCTTCTTGTCCTCGTCTGCTTCATCCGCTGTCGCCGTTGTCTCTTCGGTGTACCCGGTTTTCGTCATGAAGTCTTCAAGGAGCTTGTTATTGTCAAAACCGGTAAATGTGACGCTTCCTTCCGATTCTCCCGACAGCCCGACCGTGATCGTCCTGCCGTCTTTGGTCGCGGTGAATACGTCATCTTCGATCTCAGTTTCCCAGCCGTTCGCATGCGCATATGCCACGGCATCAAACGAACACTCAAACGGGGGAATCTGATCATCCGGTATATTCGGCTTTCTGATACCGTTCTTGAACTTATACCATTCGAATTCCTCGCTGAGTCGATCACAGTTTTCTTTTGCACCGTCAACCATCTTTGCAACATAGTCGTCGATTTCTACGGCCGCCTTTGCGGGAGAAGCTCCATATGCATCTTTCCACTTGCCCCTCATCGATTCCGCAACATCATTGACATTTAAGGCCTCCATTCCGTCCCAATACTCTCTTATCGAGTTTCCGAACAGACTCCTCCTGAATATGATGTCGTTATTAAGGCCCGCAAACCCGAACTGCAAAAGATCTTTGTCAAACTTTTCCTCTTTTACATCGGTTCCTATCGAATTCGGAATGGAATCGGCCATCACCGGGATCGATACGAACGGTGAAGCCGTGGGGTTTGAGGGATTCGACCACAATACCGTCGACATCGGTGCATCCACGTCATCGAATATCTGTAATACGCTTACGCTGTTTACGAACTGATTGTTGATCCCGACATATGTCATATTGTCTTCGTCGGAAAGATCGTAAGGTGTTCCTTCATACCTGTTTCTGAAGAAATCAAATACCTGTGTGAGGCTGACCTTTTCGTCAGGCTTAAAGAATACGTCATATCCCGTTTGGGCATCATATTCCAGTTCTTCCGAGGGAGCAAATATATCATGCCCTACCCATCCGCGAAGATGCATCTCATCGTTATAGCTGTTATCAGCACTGTATGTCAGGATCAGATCCAGATCCTTGTTTTCATCATATATGGCAAATCCGTTTTCTTCAGGGAGAGTGAAGAGGTCTGCCGAGCAGAGTGTATCTTTGTCATCGGGATTGGCTGTTTTGATGACAGGCTCGTTTCCGAAGGTAGCAATCACATCATCCGCAAGCTTTGTTGCAACATACTGATGTCCCGTATAGTTTTCCACAACCCACGCACCGCTTGGATCCGCAATAAATACGATCTCCGCGGTCTCAGCACCTTTTTCTTCGTATAATGAGCACAGAAGCATTACCGCTTCTCTCGCTGTCTTTGATGTTGAAGCGAGTATCGTTGCCATCTTTTCCTCGGATACACCGTCCGAAACGAACGGATCTGCGGTAACGGCATCCAGATTGGGATCCGTACTTATAAACGCGACAACGGAAACCCCGTACTCGTTTGAAGCGCAGTTGTTCCACTCGTTCGTGTCGGTATATGACATCATCCTTCCGATGGTCATCTTGACGTTATCCTCGGGCATCTCGTATTTGTAACCGTTCATAGACTCGATAACGTCCCCTTTACGTATCACGCCTTTCTCGATCACAACCGGAACACTTGCCATACCGAGTTCACCCTCGATCGATACACCTATGACCGTTGTTCCTTCCGCACTGACATCCTTTCCGACATACATCCCCGTAGCCGCAAACGTTTCCGTCCCGACAAACAGCGTGATAGCGGCTATCGCCAGCGTTCCTGCCAATCCTTTAAATAATCCCTTCATTTTTTTCTCCCTTATAATATGTAGACATAATTATTGATCCGGAATTGCGCGCACCAAAAAATGGCGCGGAATCCCACACCATTTAATGTAACGCTTATAATTTGTTATGTCAACAGAAACATTATGTTAACAGATGATTTTTTTCTCTTTGTGAACCTCGTAACAAAGCACGTCCGTTACGGTCTCTCCGTCTATCTGAAGAGCCGTCGGCCTGTCAAACTCTACCTTGACGTCACTTCCCATGATCTCTTCAACGATTCCTTTGCGTTTTACGTGGTTTCCGGAGAATACAGATGAGAACGCCAAAAGCAGTCCCAGCCTGAATCTCGAGTGAACAACGATCACCGATACGAGACCGTCCTCATTCAAACGATCCTGATGGGGGGCACACATCATTCCGCCTCCGTAGAAACGGCCGTTCATCGTGGGCGCCATCCAAACATGTTTATATTCCCTTGTCACACCGTCAACCGTGACTTTCGCGCTCACGTTTTTAAAATCATATGCGAGCCCTTTTAAGGCTATTATCGAATAATTGACGCGTTTTCCGGGTTTCGTGACCCTCTTCTTGTCGCCTTCCTCACAGCAGTACCCGTCGATACCGAACCCGATGCCGTTGATGAAGAGCCTCTCCATCCCCTTGACTTTGACCTTCGGTATGCACTTTAAGTACATGTTGATGCGGCATACGCCCTTTGTGCCGTCCTCATTTATATCGTGGCAGAAATCGTTTCCGCTCCCTGCAGGAAAATAATATATATCCTGCTCCAGATTGGATGTATCGATCGAGTTGATCAGACAGTTGAGCGTTCCGTCACCGCCGCATATCACGATCATATCCTCCGGATTGAGGCTTCTGATGTAACCCCCGAGATCTTCGATCTCGAGAAGGTTTATGTACTTGACCTCGTCGGAAATGAATATCTTCCCGACGTCCCTGCAGTTTTTCTCGCAGGTACTGTTACCCGCAAGGGGATTGTACATAACGTAGATCATATCTGTAATCCTTCTGTATCCATGGTTCTTATCAGGCCTGCTGCGCTATCCTTCTTGCAACATATACGCCGCTCGCCGACGCATGTGAGAGCGAATGCGTAACTCCGCTTCCGTCCCCGATTATATAGAGGCCGGGATACTCGGTCTCGAGATTCTCGTTAACCGCAACCTCCATATTATAAAACTTGACTTCGACACCGTAAAGGAGCGTGTCGTCATTGGCGGTTCCCGGTGCTATCTTATCAAGCGCGTGGATCATTTCCATGATACCGTCAAGTATTCTCTTCGGAAGAACAAGGGAGAGATCACCCGGAGTGGCATTGAGTGTTGGCTGTACCATGCCTTCAGCTATCCTCTTCTCGTTACTCCTTCTTCCTCTCATAAGATCACCGAAACGCTGCACGATGACACCGCCGCCGAGCATATTCGACAGTCTCGCTATACTCTCACCGTAACCGTTGGAATCCTTGAAAGGCTCGGAGAAATGCTTTGCAACAAGAAGCGCAAAGTTCGTATTCTCGGTCTGTTTGTCCGAAGCTTCGTAGCTGTGTCCGTTAACGGTTATGATTCCGTTCGTGTTCTCCGTAACAACAATACCGTGGGGATTCATACAGAACGTTCGTACATTATCCTCGAACTTCTCGGTCCTGTACACGATCTTGCTCTCATACAGTTCATCCGTCAGATGCGAGAAGATCACGGCCGGAAGCTCAACTCTGACACCGATGTCTACTCGGTTGCTCTTGGCCGGAATGCCGAGCTGTTCGCACACGCTCTCCATCCATTTGCTTCCGCTCCTGCCGACTGAGATGATGCACTGACGGCACGTTGCGCTTCCCTTTTCGTGAACAACCTTGTATCCGCCGTCGATGACCTCGATACTCGTTATATCGGTCTCAAACATAAAATCAACGGTATCCTTCAGGTAGTTATAAAGATTCTCAAGCACAACATAGTTGATGTCGGTTCCAAGATGCCTTACTGATGCATCGAGAAGCTTTAGCTTGTTCTGCATGCAGGTTTTCTTAAGAGACGTGCCTGCCGTTGAATACAGCTTGCAGCCTTCACCGCCGTTTGAGATGTTTATCTCATCAACATACTTCATGAGCTCGATCGCTTTGTTTCTTCCGATATGTTCGTAAAGCGTTCCGCCGAAATCGTTCGTGATATTATATTTACCGTCGGAGAATGCGCCCGCGCCGCCGAAACCGCTCATGATCGAGCAGGATTTACAGCCGATGCACTTTTTGACCTTATCTCCGTCGATCGGACAGTGTCTCTTCTCGAGTTCGCGGCCGGATTCGAAGACGGCCACTTTGAGGTCGGGGCGCGTCTTTTTGAGTTCGTATGCGGAGTAAATGCCGCCGGGGCCCGCACCGATTATTATTACGTCATAGTCCATATATATCTATCTCCTTATCGCTCACATCGTTACGCATTTGCTCATGATCGCAAACTATCCTGAGAACACTCTGCGAGAAGAGCAACTTATCGTTTGTGAGAAAAGTTTTGGAGGACGTTGTTACTTGACGAGGTTCTTTCGAGTCTAGTAACGTGACGTCCGGAAAGAAGCGGAAGCGCCTTTTCGAGCAAATCGAATAAGTTGCTCTTCCGGATCATATTTATATTATAAAGTCCATGCATGTACGTGAGGCTGTGTACGGGCGCACCTTTCCCGTGGCCACCGCAACATGCAGGGGATGCGCAGAGTATCTCGTCAGCGCCTTCTCGTCCTCAAACGTCGAATCGAGCATGACATCGCAGTTGGAACTTGCGAGCGGCTCCGTATTGACCTTGATCTCGATGAGGCCGGGGATCTGCCCCGCAAGCCCTTCGAGACCTTCCTTTATCCCGTGCTTGATCTCGACCTTCTCCTCGTCCGAGTATTCACTCTTTAACACCCATAAGATCACATGCTTAACCATATCCTTCTCCTCCAAATCGTTTATTGTCCGAAAAAACCCGCCGGCAGAAGACTCTTGTCCTCAAGAAATCTTCCTCTCAGCTCAGCGGTGAAAGTCTTTGCGTTGTGATTTTTGATCCCTCTCGATGTAACGCACGAATGCTTACCTTCTATGGCTACGGCCACATCGGGGCTTCCGCTGATCTCCGAGATGATATCAGCTATGTCCTGTCCTATGCGCTCCTGAAGCTGAAGTCTCTTGGCCGCCATCTCGCAGGCACGCACTATCTTGGACAGTCCGATCACCTTTCCGTTCGATATATACGCGACACTCGCCTTCATATCGTACATCAGCGCAATGTGATGCTCGCAGTACGAGAAGATATCGATATCTTTCATGACCACTATCTTCTCCCTGTCCGCGTCTATATCGTCATCGAAAGTCTTGCCGATCATCTGAGCGATCTCGTGATTGGTATAGTTCATGCCTTCGAAGACTTCGTTGTACATCCTCGCAACGCGCGCCGGAGTATCGACAAGTCCCGGTCTGTCCGGATCGTCTCCGAGGGCTTCGAGCAATCCCCGTATATGTTCTTCTATCGCTTTTGTATCTATCATCGGTACTGCCTTTCGTTACAGTCTGTTTTCTTTGAACATTCTCATCATCTCATTCGTAAGTGACAGATCGTTCGGCTGAAGCTCTATTTCATCGCGGCTGACCCATGCGGCATATTTGAGTTCGCCCTCATCCATGTGTATCGTGTCATCACCTTCGACCTCACAGAAAAACCCCGTCAGGAGGTCCTGTGCCATTCCCCACGGCTGAGACTTATAATACTTTATATTTCCGACCTTTATTCCGGCTTCTTCCATTACCTCACGCGACACGGTCTCTTCAAGCGTCTCGCCGATCTCGGCAAATCCGGCCACAAGCGCATTGTGCGCGTAGCCCCTGTTGTATCTCGTGATAAGAAGCCTGTCGCCGTTGATCACTCCGACTATGACCGCAGGATTGATCCTCGGATATATTATGTTGCCGCAGCGCGGGCACCTGAGCGCTCGCTCTCTGTCATCATGAACGAGCGGCATCGCGCACTTTCCGCAAAACCTGTTATCGGTATACCACTTCCACAGATGGTATGCGGTAAAAGCGGCAAACAGCAGCTTTTTGTCCCGGGCTTTGTCCCTTACCTTCCTGATCGAAAGCGCCTCATACTCTTCAAGATCTGCCCTTCGGTCTTCAAGCGTCAGGTAGTATCTGTCGTCGTCTATCGAAAAAAGATAAATGCACGCGGCAAAGCGGAGCATTTTATATGAAGGAAACTCCGTATGTCCTTCACGAATCTTTGCAAGAAGCCTGCCCTCGTCATCAAATGCAAAGACGCAGTCGTCATCTGAAGGAGTGTGATTGGCATATGAATTATTCAGTTTGCTCGGAAATATATCCTGTATCATCCTAACGTTTCTTCATGATACTCTTGTATGCGGGACGGACTATCTTCGTTCCGCTCACAAGTTCCTCGATCCTGTGTGCACTCCAGCCTGCCACTCTTGCGACCGCGAATATCGGAGTGAACAATTCTCTCGGGATATCCATCATCTCATATGCGAAACCGCTGTAGAAATCCACGTTCGGCGAAACGCCTTTGTAGATCTTGCGTTTATTTGCAATCACTTCGGGTGCAAGAGTCTCTACCTTTTTGTACAGAGCCAGATCATCCATGCGTCCCTTTTCTTTGGAAAGCTGTGTAACGTATTTCTTGAAAATGACCTCTCTAGGATCGGACATCGAATATACCGCATGACCCATTCCGTATATCAGGCCCTGTCTGTCGAAAGCCCTTCCGCTTAATATCTTCGTCAGATACGCGCGGATCTCGTCGTCATCTTCCCTGTCCCTGATATGGGCCCTGATGTCATCCATCATCTCCATGACTTTTATATTGGCACCGCCGTGACGCGGGCCCTTGAGCGAACACATCGCGGCCGCGATCGTCGCATATGTATCGGCTCCGGATGACGTGACAACACGTGTCGTAAAGCTCGAATTGTTACCGCCGCCGTGTTCCATATGAAGACACAGCGCAACATCGAGTGCTTTTGCCTCGGTCTTCGTAAACTTCGAATCCGGCCTGAGCATGTTCAGTATGTTCTCCGCCGTGGAAAGCTCCGGAACCGGGCGGTGAATATACATGCTGTCCATGTTCTCATAGTGATTGTAAGCGTGATAACTGTACACCGCGAGCATTGGGAACACCGCTATCAACTGCATGCACTGCGATACAACGTTCTCTATCGTGGTCGCCGTCGCGTTCCTGTCATATGAAGCGAGCGTCAGGATCGATCTTGTCATGGAGTTCATGACATCCTTGGTGGGCGCTTTCATTATCACGTCTCTCGTGAAGTTCGTCGGAAGCTCCCTGACTTTCTCGAGGGTGTTGATGAAATCGACCGACTCCTCTTCGCTCGGAAGGTCTCCGAACAAAAGAAGATATGCGAGGTTCTCATATCCGAAATCGTTCTTGATATATTTCTTTATCAGTTCCTCGATGCGGTAACCCCTGTACCACAGCTGGCCTTCGCACGGCTGTCCGTCGGGATCTCTCGCTATAATGTTTGATACATTCGTAAGGCCGGCAAGGACTCCTTTTCCGTTCAGGTCCCTTAAGCCTCTTTTTACATCGTACTGTTCATAGAACTCGGGCGGTATGACGTCGTTCTGCCAGATCAGTTCGGAATATCTCGAAGTATCGATACCGTCTCTTTTTTTCATTTACTGTCTCCGTTTCTTCGCGGGGGCATACATATAACAACATACATAATTTTATTAAAAAATGCCTGTCGGGTCAAGAAAATCACGCAAACAAAAAACACGGGGATGATGCGGTAAAATGCTCATCTCCCGTGTATCTTACGCTGCTTTTGCCCTCTATTGGGTATATTCGTCATCGGGCTGTGGCCAGACCCTGTATATGGGATATCCGCCCCACGGATTGGGCTGTGCCGCCCATATCTCGAGCGTTCCGTCCTCAGCTCTTCTGCATATCCTCCAGCGGTCAACTTCCGCAAAGGGGCGTCCCTCAACACCGGCTCCCTCTTTCTTGACCTTGTATTTGGGTATTATCGATTCGTTCATCTCGGTAGTCGACAAACCGAGCTCACGGTTTATCACACCGTAGAAACCGTCACTGCCGTCCTTCTTGGACTTGTAGAATTTGGCCTCACCGCCGTTAAAGCAGTTGGAAACCTTGTTTGTGTCCTGCTTTCCGTTGGAAGCGATCAGGTATACCTCGTATGATCTTGTGACTCCGTTATGAGTCGCGCTGGCTCTTACCTTTTTACCTTTAAAAGTATTAAATGCGTCGTTTGCTTCCTGGTTCTCGATAAAAGCAATATTTACCGCTCTTGCTATCTGATCCGCGGTGTACACGTCTTTGGCTTTTCTCGATTTGTTGATGTATTTGACGAACATCGGAGAGAGCACTCCGACAAGAATGCCCATAATGGCTATTACGATTATGAGCTCTATAAGGGATATTCCCCTGTTTTTGTTATCTTCGCCAAAGATCATATTTGCTCCCGTGTGATATTCTCATAATGTATATCGGCATTTGGGAAAAATATTTCAGTTGTATTTCCCGTAACGCTTCTTGATCTTCAGTCGGTTCACCGCACGTGCGAGCATTCCCTTTGCCGCGCGGTAATTGATCCTGTCGGTCCTGCCGGCAAGAAGATCCCTTGCGGTCTCTTCTTCGGACTTTGCCCTTGCCTCATCTATCTCATCGGGATCTTCCGCAGACTCGACAAGAATGAGCACCTCATTGTTCTCGACTTTGACAATACCGTTGGATACCGCCGCGTGGCATCTTGTCCCGTCGGGCAGAGTGTATTTGACAACGCCTATAGATACGGCCGCAACGAGGTTCTCGTGCATGGCCTGTATTCCCATCATCCCGTCGGTTGTCGGGATCACAAGGCTTGTGCACCCTCCGTCGTAGAAATCATTATCCGCTTCAACTATATGCAGTCTGAATTCATTCATAACGATTTGCTCTTCGCATATGCGTCATCAAGCGTTCCGACATTGTAAAAAGCCGCCTCGGGCATGTTGTCGGCATCTCCGCCGAGGATCGCCTGGAATCCTCTTATCGTTTCGGATATCGTGACATAGGCTCCCGGTACACCCGTGAACTTCTCCGCCACGTTCATCGGCTGGGACAGGAATCTCTGGGCTTTACGCGCCCTGCCGACCGTAAGCTTGTCTTCCTCGCTAAGCTCCTCCATTCCGAGGATAGCTATGATGTCTTTAAGTTCATTGTACTTCTGGAGCAGGTTCTTGACCGCCCATGCCGTATCGTAATGGGCTTTGCCTACTATGCTCTCTTCAAGTATGACCGATGACGATTCAAGCGGATCGACAGCGGGATATATTCCCTGCTCGGCGATCTTACGTGACAGAACGGTCGTCGCATCAAGGTGCGCAAATGTCGTTGCCGGCGCCGGATCCGTCAGATCGTCCGCCGGAACGTATACGGCCTGTACACTCGTTATCGATCCGTTCTTCGTTGATGATACTCTCTCCTGCAAAGCGCCCATCTCCTCGGCGAGCGTCGGCTGGTATCCTACCGCGGAAGGCAGACGCCCGAGAAGTGTGGAAACTTCTGATCCCGCCTGAACGAATCTGAATATGTTATCGACAAACAGAAGCACATCCTTCTTCTGCTCGTCTCTGAAGTATTCCGCCATTGTAAGGCCCGAGAGCGCCACTCTCATTCTGACACCCGAAGGCTCGTTCATCTGTCCGAACACAAGGGCCGCCTTGTCAAGCACTCCGCTTCCCTTCATCTCATTCCACAGATCGTTTCCTTCACGGCTTCTCTCGCCGACACCGGCAAATACCGAATAGCCTCCGTGCTCCATGGCAACATTGTGGATCATCTCCTGTATCAGGACCGTCTTTCCGACACCGGCTCCTCCGAACAGTCCGATCTTTCCGCCCTTTGCGTAAGGCTCTATAAGATCTATAACCTTAAGTCCCGTCTCAAGTATTTCTATGGCAGGCTTCTGCTGTGCAAACGAAGGGGCCTTCCTGTGAATGCTCCAGCGTTCGTTTGATTCGGGTGCCTGCCCCAGTCCGTCTATCGGATCTCCGAGAACGTTCCACATCCTTCCGAGCGTAACATCTCCTACCGGCACTTTGATGGGCGAACCCGTTGCCGTAACGCTCATGCCGCGCTTTAAGCCTTCGCTCTTGCCCATCATGATGCAGCGCACCGATTCTTTTCCTATGTGCTGCTCGGCTTCCATATATATCTTTTTGTCGTCAAGGACCGTGTAAAGTGCCTCGCGGATCTTCGGCAATCCGCCGTTTTCGAATTGAACGTCAACGACGGGGCCTGATATCTGAACTATCTTTCCTTCCATTCAGTTCGCACCCCTGTTCTTTTTCTTGCGAAGAGCTCTGGCACCTGCCGAGATCTCCGTGATCTCCTGTGTTATCTTGCTCTGGCGTGCGTGGTTATACTCCAGCCTGAGCGAGTTCATAAGTTCGGCCGCATTTCTGTCGGCCTCATCCATCGCATTCATCCTCGCACTCTGCTCGCAGCAGAAGCTGTCAACGAGCGCGCTGTACAGGTATTCCGCAACATAACTTCTCACAATGTTATCGAGAACGCTCTCCGGTGAAGGATAAAACGTAAAGCTCACGTCCTCGCGTTCACTCTCTTCGAGAAAATCACCCCGGTGAAACGGAAGAAGCCTTACGGTCTTCGCTTTCTGCGAAATACTGTTTTCCATGTCTGTATATATCAAAAATATCTTGGATACTTTTCCTTCGTCATACAACGACAGTATGTATTCCGCCATCCGTCTTGTACGTCTCATGGTAGGATTATCCGCGGAGAATCTGAACTCGTCGTCATATTCGATTCCGAGTGCATCGCAGTATTTGCATCCGTAGTCTCCGACCATGAAATAACGGCTCTCGTGATCGGTCATCTGACTCTCGAATTCCTTTATGACCGCATGGTTATAAAATCCCGCAAGACCCTTGTCCGATGTTACGACGATATACGCGTATGCTCCGGGAAGGTCGTGGGAACCGTCGGCAGGATACATGTAGGGACTCTTAATTTTGTTCTTTGATCGGAATATCCTTTTTATCTCTCGGTTTAAAGCATCAAAATGCGGCCGTGTGCGTTCGAGCTCGGCTTTGGCTTTTCGCATCTTACTCGAGGAGATCATGTACATTGCCTTCGTGATCTTCTCCGTATCCGCGACCGACTTCATTCGCGATCTAATCTCTCTTACGTCAGACATTCTGTCTTATCACCGTCTCGTATATTCTCTGCCTGTCCTCATCGGTCAGCGTACCTTCGTTCTCTATGCGCATAACGATATCGGGAAGTTCTCCAATCGCGCTCTTAACGATCCCTTCTATCTTCTCTCCGATCGTTTCGTAATCTATCTTTTCGAACTTGTCGGTTGTCGCGATAACGAGCATGAATACCTGCTCCGGAAGCGTCCTCGGGCTGTTCTGTTTCTGGCGAAGGATGTTCATCAGGCCTTCCCCGTATCTGATCTGACGCTTTGTAGCTTCATCCATATCGCCCGAAAACTGTGAGAACGTTTCCATCTCACGATACTGTGCCAGATCGAGTCTGAGCGTTCCCGCCGCTTTCTTCATCGCCTTCGTCTGTGCGTCACCGCCGACACGCGATACCGACAGTCCGACATTTATAGCCGGACGCTGTCCGAGTCTGAACAAACCTCCCGACAGGAATATCTGTCCGTCGGTGATCGATATGACGTTTGTCGGAATGTATGCCGAAACATCTTCTTCCTGTGTCTCGATGACCGGAAGCGCCGTTAGGCTTCCGCCGCCTTTTTCATCCGAAAGATGAGCGGCGCGCTCCAACAGTCTTGAATGAAGATAGAAGACGTCTCCGGGATACGCTTCACGTCCCGGTGCCCTTTCAAGAAGAAGGCTGATCGAACGGTATGCTATGGCATGCTTTGTCAGATCGTCGTAAACGATCAGAACATCCCTGCCCTTTTCCATGAAGTACTCACCCATGGCGCATCCCGCATAAGGAGCGATATACTGGAGCGGTGCCGAATCTGCTGCCGATGCGACGACTACCGTTGTGTATTCCATGGCTCCGTTCTTTCTCAATGTATCGACAAGACGTGCCACCGTACTCGTCTTCTGCCCGATGGCAACATATATGCACAGTACGTCCTTACCTTTCTGGTTTAGGATCGTATCGGTTATTATCGTACTCTTTCCCGTCTGACGGTCTCCGATGATAAGTTCACGCTGCCCGCGTCCGATCGGGAACATTGAATCAATCGCAAGTATTCCGGTCTCAAGCGGAGTGTTGACGCTCTGCCTGTCAATGACTGCGGGGGCATCGTTTTCCACGGGTCTGTAATCATCCGCGATTATCTCACCAAGATCATCGATCGGAACACCGAGAGGATCCGTTACCCTTCCGAGGAATCCTTCACCGACCGGTACCCCGGCAACTCTTCCCGTACGCTTGACGGTACTTCCCTCGCACACTTCCTCTTCGGTGTCAAAGAGAATACAGGCGATCTCATCGCGTCTTAAGTCAAGCGCCATACCGCGAACTCCGCCCGAAAACAGGAGTATCTCGCCGTACGTCGTATCCGACAGTCCCTTTACCGTTGCGATACCGTCACCGACACTCGTGACCGTACCAATCTCATTGACCATAACGGTAGGGGTCCAATGAGTAAGGGTATCCTTGATCAGCGGTATGATATCCGTGCGCTCGTCTTTAAGTGCAAGAAGAGCATCCTGAAGCTGTCTGAGTCTTCCGAGCTTGTTCCAGTCATATACATCGGTACCGACGACAAGCCTGAAACCTCCGGTGACCTCGGGACTCTTCTTCCATCCTATCGATATCGGCTCGTTGTACTTTTTCTGCAGAAAATCAGACAGCCTGCCCAGATCTTTGTCGGCAGGCTTATCACTGCTGTATAGTACGGCTGTCCTTTTCTCATCCATTGGCGTTATCCTTCTGAGATTCAATGCTTTCGAAGAAGGAGTCAAAATCATCCGTCAGGCTGTCCTGTTCCATACAAACCTTCTCGGCGGCTTTTGACACGTAATCGGCTATCTCGGTCTGAGCTCTGGCTATCAGACGGTCATGTTCCTTCTGCGCCTTGCTTCTTGCGTCATTTACTATCACATCTGCCTGTGCATGGGCGTCGGAAATGATCTTCTCACGCGCGGACTCTGCCTGGGCGCTTATCTCCGCACGCTTTTGGGCATTCTCCTTCTCCGCCTCGGACAGTTTATTCTCATAGTCGGCCTTCAGCTGATCGGCTTTATCGAGAGCATCCTTCGTGTCCTGTTCTCTCTTGCGGTATTCATCTTCCCTCTTTTCCATGAAATCATGTACGGGCTTGTATAAAAGAACATATAGGATCCCGAACAGAAGGACCAGATTGAACATATGCAGCAGGATCTGCTGCGGATCAATGTTAAGAGGCATAATCCATCCCTTCCTTCGATCAGAGAACGAATATGATCAGAATAGCAACGATAAGAGCATAAATGATCGCCGTCTCGACGAACACGAGTCCGAGCATCATTACGGTCCTTATCTTGCCTTCCGCTTCGGGCTGTCTCGCAATGCTCTCAACGGTTTTCCAGATAACAAGTCCCATTGAAAGCGCACCTGCCGCGGCTACAACCGCAATCGCGATCCCGGCGGCCCACGCTTTGGAATTGGTGATTGATGCCTCATCCGACATCGTTACATATTCCACTTCATCGGATGCTGCCGCCGATACCGTCACCGGCTTTGCGAATGCTCCCACCGCAAGTACGAGCATAAGTATCGCTGCGATCTTAACTAATAGATTTCTCAATTCATTCTTCCTCCTTACTGCTTACTTCACCGTAGAAAAGTGCCGTCAACATCGTCAGCACGTATGCCTGAATGAGGGCATGCAGCATCGTGAACATGACGGCGACAAATATTGGTATGATAAAACTTGTCGTTATATAGTAATACACGAGTTCGGTAACGAGCGCACCCGAAAGGAGCGCACCGAACAGACGGAAACTCATCGATATCGGCAACGAGAAATCCTTAAGCGTGCCGAGGACACCCTTGATCCTGTTTCCCGCGATTCCTCCCGAGAGAATAACGCAGTATGAAAATACACCCATTGATATCGCGCCGTTGATGTCTGCAAGAGGCGCCGGAAGTGCGACCGATCCGCCGGAGATCGTCGGAACCATTTCTCCGAGAAGTTCAAACATAGTTCCGATAAAGATATATGTTCCGGCCGTGAACACATAGGCTCCGAGGAACTTGTGCCTCTGGGGACTGTTTGACGTTGCAAGCCCGTCAAAGATCCCGACTGCCTGTTCCAAAAGAAGCTGGAACTTCCCGGGCATAACTTTGAACCTGGGTATCACAAATATCCTGACTATCAGTGAAAATACAAATATGATTCCTGTGACCGTGTACGCAGATATGACGGCAGGATTTACATTCATAATGCCGAGGAATCTGACCTTTGCATACTCATGAAGAACCGCATCCTTCATGACCATTTTTATCGGCTCTTCTTCCTTTGAACCGCCCGTCATGATGATCAGAGCGAGAAGAACGGCCAGAATGCATCCTATAACTATGATAAATCGGGTTCTCTTTTTTCTGTCCATGGTATCTTACTCAGACGAGTATCTGAGCCTCCACTCCAAGCAGATCTTTATTTTTTGAAATCACGGGCTCAACGAAGTTGGCAAGATATCTGTCGACCTGATCCGCACTCCTTCCGGTATAGTCAGCCGGAACCATATATCCGTTAAGCTCTTCGAGCGTAAGATCAAAGTCATCCGATGCCGCGATCAGTTCCAGAAGGTCATTATCCGCACCGTCCTGTTTGATATGTTTTCCTGCTTCCATCGAAAGCTTTCTGATCGATTCGTGAAGCTCCTGACGGTTACCCCCGGCCTTCACCGCATCCATCATTATGTTCTCCGTTGCCATGAACGGAAGCTCACTGCGAAGATGCCTGTCGACGACCTTCCTGTTAACGACAAGGCCGTTCGTGACGTTGATGCAAAGATCGAGTATTCCGTCAAGCGCAAGGAATCCTTCGGCAACCGATAAACGCTTATTTGCCGAGTCGTCGAGAGTACGCTCAAACCACTGTGTAGCGGATGTGATCGCCGGGTTTAACGCGTCGATCATAACGTACCTGGAAAGTGAAGCTATCCTCTCGCTTCTCATCGGGTTACGCTTGTAAGCCATCGCTGAGGACCCGATCTGGTTCTTCTCGAAAGGCTCTTCCACTTCCTTTAAGTGCTGAAGAAGTCTTATGTCATTTGACATCTTATGCGCGCTTGCCGCGATACCGGCAAGGACATTTAATACTCTCGTATCTACTTTCCTTGAATATGTCTGACCGCTTACCGGGTAACACTCCTTAAATCCCATTTTGGATGCGATCATATCGTCAAGCTTATCAAGCTTTTCTTTGTCGTTCTCAAACAGTTCCTTGAATGAAGCCTGGGTTCCCGTTGTTCCTTTACAGCCGAGAAGCTTGAGCGATCCGATGACGTATTCGATATCCTCAAGATCGATCATGAATTCATTGATCCAAAGTGTTGCACGCTTTCCTATCGTTGTGGGCTGTGCGGGCTGAAAATGTGTGAACGCGAGTGTAGGCTCATCCCTGTATTCTTTTGCAAACCCCGCAAGGATCGCTATGACGTTTATCAGTTTCTTCCTGACAAGTTCAAGACCCTCACGCATTATGATGATGTCGGTATTATCTCCGACATAACAGCTCGTTGCACCCAGATGGATTATCCCTGCAGCCTTGGGACACTGCTGCCCGTATGCATACACATGGCTCATCACATCATGTCTTACCTGTTTCTCACGCTCTTTGGCCACATCATAGTTGATGTCGTAAATGTGAGCCTTCATCTCTTCTATCATCTCATCGGTGATGACGGGCCTGCCGTCCGATGAGAGGCCGAGCTCCTTTTCGGTCTCGGCAAGTGCTATCCACAGTTTTCTCCACGTGGAGAATTTCTTGTCCTGTGAAAAGATATACTGCATCTCTTTTGATGAATAGCGTTCTGAAAGGGGGCTTATATAAGTGTCTGTGTTCATGATCGTCTCCGCGCTTTATATTATTTCAGATCTTTGCCCGTAAGCATCCTGAATCCCTGAAGGTACTTTTCTATCGTCGTCTTCGTGACATCCCCGGGAAGACTCCAGTCATGTCCCGGGTTGTTTGTAAGCCAGTCTCTTGCAAACTGTTTGTCGAATGACTGCTGTCCGTGTCCTTTCTCATAACCGTCCTCGGGCCAGAATCTTGACGAGTCGGGTGTAAGAACCTCGTCTCCCAGAACTATCGTACCGTTTTCGTCGAGACCGAATTCAAACTTCGTGTCGGCGATTATGATACCGTGCTCTTTCGCATAATCCGCACATTTATTGTAGATGGCCAGCGAATACTCTTTGATCTTCGATGCGTATTCGCTTCCCTTACCCGGAAATCTCTTTTCAAGATATGCGACACACTCATCATATGATACGTTCTCATCGTGATCGCCGATCTCGGCTTTAGTTGACGGTGTGAATATTGCCTCGGGGAACTTCTCCGACTCTACAAGGCCTTCCGCAACCTTTGTCTTGCACACGGTGCCGCCGGTCTTGTATTCCTTCCATGCGGTACCCGTGATATATCCTCTTACAATGCATTCCACGGGAAGCATGGTAAGCTTTTTGACGAGCATGCTCCTGCCCTCAAATCTTTCATTACGGAAGAACTCGGGCATATCGTTCGTATCGGTCGATATCATATGATTCGGTACTATATCCTTCGTATATCCGAACCAGAACTCGGACATCTGATTGAGCACTTTGCCCTTGTTTGTGATCTCGTTTTTAAGTATCACGTCGAAGCAGCTGATCCTGTCCGTTGCAACAATGACAAGCGCATCTCCGACATCATAGATCTCTCTTACCTTACCCTGTTTAACCGGTACGTATTCCTGCATGATCTTATTCCTTTCATATTATAAATATCAACAAGGACTATAATAGTCTTTTCCGAGTGATTTTACAAGAGTGTGACACTTTTGTGACGCATGCGATGATATCATACCCATGTAAAGAAAAAAGCGGCGGAATGACAGAAAGGAGGATTGCCTTCCGGCGTGAAATATAGTATAAACAATAGTAGATGTAATTTAAGTCTACACCCTTTAGAAGGAGGTTATTACCATGAATAAAATGAACGATTCCGATCTCGAGAATGTAAGCGGAGGCCTTATCTTTAACGCCACCAACATTGCCGGAGCAGATCCCTCAAATCCCTGGGAAGTAATCGACAACAAGAACGGTAACGTTCTTGCAAGATTCAACAACGAGCAGGCTGCCAAGGATTATGTTACAAGAACATACGGAACATATGCTTACAACACGATGGAGATCAGCTGGAACGATCTTGTAGCTCTTCGTCAGCACCCGATCGCATAATCGGGAAGAAGCGGTAAAGAGCCGCGGATAACAAAGAAGCCGGACCGCTTATGTGGTCCGGCTTCTTTGTCGTTATTTTTTGTAGTATTCATCAACAGCCATCATCCAGATTGCGAGATATTCGTCCTTGAACATTGTCGATACGTATTCTGTCTTGCCGTCATGAAAAAAAACCGTGCGATCTCTGTAGTTTACGAGCCAGATGTCATCCGTGCCATAGGCGGTCACGTTATAGTGATAATCCGTAAAATTGCCATCATTGAAATTACAGCTGTTAATCTTCACATCCGTATCATGGAAGTTGTTCGCCAGGGCGAGCGCCATGATCATGTTCTTCTGCACTTCATCAAAATCCTTGAGCGCCGATTCGTCCACGAGCATTGTCGAGAGAATCTCGCAGAAGAGTTCTCTGTTTATCGTACGTCCCTTTTCAAGAACGACGTTATCGACATAATCAAGAAATCCTCCGAGGTCCTTGCCGTTTGCGATAACGGTGGATGAATTCATTCCTCCATTCGGGGTGACGGTTGTCTCATTGTCTGAACTGACCACATCGGCATATGTGTATTTTAAAACGTCTCCCGCCGACTGTTCTTCCTTGGAAGATGCATCCGCATTCTCCTGTCCGGCATTTGATCCGGACCCGATTTCACCCGTAAGATCAAGATCCTTCATGGATTCGACCGCTTCATTGAGCTTGTCGAGATCTATGTCGCTGTCGATATCGATATCCGGCTCGTATTTATCGGCGAAGCTTTCCACAGCCTCATCCGAAGCCATTTTAACAGCCTTGTATGAGCCTACCAGAACGGCAACTATTATTGCGAGCAAAAGTAAAATCGATCCGAGTACTATCAGCACGATGTGTGCCGGCTTGAGTCCCTTCTTCGCCCCGGCCTGCATGCTCCATCCACACTCGGTACAAAAGTTCTGACCGTCGGGCATATTGCTCCCGCATCTTTGACAGATCATTTCGTTATCTCCTTTATCCCATATTTGATACGGACAGTATTTTATTCTACTGTGACGCTCTTTGCAAGGTTCCTCGGTTTATCAACGTCAAGGCCCTTGGCAACGCTCAGATAATATCCGAGGAGCTGGAGAGGGATTATTGCCAGACTTCCGACAAAGTGTTCGTCGGCATTCGGTACATATACAGCGAAGTTGACCGAATCTTCCACATCATATTTTCCGTAGACCGTAACACCCATGAGATAAGCTCCACGGCTCTTACACTCCATCATGTTTGAAAGAGTCTTCTCATAAAGATCGGTCTGTGTGAGCGCTCCGATAACGAGGGTTCCGTCCTCGATGAGTGAAATGGTCCCGTGCTTCATCTCGCCCGCTGCATACGCTTCCGAGTGGATGTAGCTGATCTCTTTCATCTTAAGAGATCCTTCAAGACAAATAGAATAGTCTATTCCTCTTCCGATGAAGAATATATCTTTTGCATTCGAATACTTTGAAGCGAACCACTGTATTCTCTCCTTGTCTTCGAGTATCTTCTTCATCTTATCCGGAAGAGCCAGAAGTTCTGTAAGGTATTCATCATATTCGTCAATACAGCCCCTGCAATTTGAAAACTTAAGAGCCAGCAGGAACATGCACACAAGCTGGCAGCTGTATGCCTTTGTCGTAGCCACCGATATCTCGGGACCCGCAAGAGTATACATACAGTAATCCGCCTCACGGGCTATCGAGGAGCCGACAACGTTTACTATCGCAAGGGTCGGAAGCCCCTTCTCTTTAGCCATTCGAAGCGCCGCAAGTGAATCGGCGGTCTCGCCCGACTGGGAGATTATTATGACAAGAGAATCGTCGACAAGCCTGCTCTTTCTGTATCGAAACTCTGAAGCAAGCTCCACCCTGACAGGCAGTCCGGCCAGTTCTTCAATGACGTACTGCGCCTCCATTCCGACATGCCACGCGCTTCCGCATGCCACGATATATACCTGGGACATTTTCTTTATCAGATCTTCGGTAAGTCCCGTCTCTGTAAGATCGATGATCCTGCCTTCCTCGGTCTCGCGGATATACTTACGAAGCGTATCCATTACGACCTGGGGCTGTTCATGGATCTCCTTCATCATGAAATGCTCGTATCCGCCCTTTTCGGCCGCTTCGGCATCCCACTCAACCTCACTTGATTCCTTGATTATCGTATCACCGTCAAGGTTATAGAATGTCGCTCCGTCTGCCGTGATCTCGGCCATCTCGAGGTTTCCGATGTAATATACTTTTCTTGTGTGAGACAGGATAGCCGGAACATCGGATGCAACAAACATCTCCCCCTCTCCCTGTCCGATGATGAGCGGAGATTCTTTTCTGGCAACATATATCTTGTCGGGATGATCCGCGAACATTACAACAAGCGCATATGAACCCCTGACACGCACTATCGTTTTTGCGAGTGCATCTATGGGACCCATCTTGTATTTCTTGTAGTAGTAATCGACAAGCTTTATGAGAACTTCGGTGTCGGTCTCGGAATAGAACTTGTATGAGTGCCTCTCCATCTTGGCCTTGAGTTCCTGATAGTTCTCAATGATACCGTTATGTACTCCGACAACGAGCGACTCCACTTCACCCGATCCGGAATTGCTGCAGTTACCCGACACATGAGGATGCGCGTTTATCTGACTCGGTGCACCGTGGGTTGCCCATCTCGTGTGACCGATGCCGCAGTTGCCGGCAAGGGCTTTTCCCTCATCAGTCTTCTCGACAAGGTTATTCAGTTTGCCGATCGTCTTGACAACGACAGCCGGCTTCTCACCGTCCCTGACAGCAAGGCCCGCAGAGTCGTACCCTCTGTATTCGAGCTTTGCAAGACCCGAAAGCAGAACGGGGGCCGCCTGCTTATCTCCTATATATCCTACTATTCCGCACATACTTCGTTATTTCTCCTTACAACTTTTTAATACGATCCACGGCTTCACGTGTATTCTCATGACTTCCGAACGCGGTCAGACGGAAGTATCCCTCTCCGCACGATCCGAATCCGACGCCGGGTGTCCCGACGACGTTTGCTGTTCCGAGCAGATGATCGAAGAACTCCCAGCTCGTCATACCGTCCGGTGTCGCAAGCCATATGTACGGTGAATCCACACCGCCGTACACAGTATATCCCACGCTCTTAAGACCTGACAATATATACTTTGCATTTTCCATATAATAATCGATCAGGCCCTGTATCTCGCGCTTTCCCTCGGGCGAGTATACAGCCTCACCCGCACGCTGCACGATATAGGGAGCGCCGTTATATTTGGTCGCATGTCTTCTCGCCCACAGTGCATTTAAAGATACACCGCCGCGCACGAGCTCTTTCGGAACAACGGCATACCCGAGTCGAAGGCCCGTGAAACCGGCGTTCTTCGAAAAAGAATGAAGTTCTATCGCACACTCTTTTGCACCGCTGCACTCATATATCGAATGAGGAACATCAGAGCTTGAAATGTATGCCTCGTAAGCAGCATCGAATATAATAACCGATCCGTTCTTATTGGCATAATCGACCCACTCCTGAAGCTCGTTCTTTGTCACGGTAGCACCCGTGGGGTTATTCGGAAAGCACAGATAGATAAGATCGGGGGTCTCATCCGGGATCTCCGGTTTGAATCCGTTTTCTTTTGTACACGGCATATAAATGACATTGCTGTATGTTCCCGTTGACTCGACGTAATCACCCGCACGCCCCGCCATAACGTTCGAATCGACGTAGACGGGATACACGGGATCGCAAACGGCTATCCTGTTTGCGCCGTCGAATATCTCCTGAATATTACCCGAGTCCGGCTTTGCTCCATCGGATACGAATATCTCATCTTCACTTATATCGCATCCTCCGGCCCTGTAATCGTTGTCACAGATCGCCTTACGGAGAAAATCATACCCGAGGTCCGGTGCATACCCGCGAAATGTTGCTTCATCCGCCATCTCATCGACCGAATCGTGAAGTGCCCTAATGACCGAAGGTGTCAGAGGCCTTGTCACATCGCCGATGCCGAGGCGTATGATTTTCGCATCGGGATGCGATGCGGAATACTCCGAGACCTTTTTGGCTATCGTCGAGAACAGATAGCTTCCCTGTAATTTTTGATAATTGTCATTGATCCTAACCATTTTGTCACCTCAAACATGATAATCTATTCACTGTTAAGCGCCAGTATCATCCGGGCCGTTTCGGTAAGCGTCCGTCCCATATCCATACTGTTCTTCTGAAGATACCTGTATGCTTCCGGTTCCGTCATATTGTTCCTGTTCATCAGCAGGAGCTTTGCTTCGTCTATCGTCTGCTTGTCGGTCCCGCTCCTTGGCGGAGGACGCCTTCCGATACGTCTGTATCCTTCGGGCTCGAGCATCCTGATACTGTTTATCAGATCCAGCTGTTTGAACGGCATCTGTAATATTATGATATTGCTCGAAAACAGTTCCGTGTTGACATCCTTTGACAAAAGCAGCATGTTCACGCTCGCCGGAAGGTAACCATACAGTTCCTCATATCCCATGTCCCGAAGCTTTCTCGTACATACGACGAGGCTTATATCCATGTCCTCTATCTTACGAAGGACTTCGGAACCTGTATCACATATGAATACTTCTTCCCAGATATCGCTGTGTTTGATTATATCCGCTATACGATCCGAGTCATCATGTTTGGGCATTGCTACTATTATCGCGCCCATATGTTCTCCTTTACCCGAACCGCATTTATACTCTTGTCAGATAGTTATCAAGCTCCCACTGTGTAACGCAACTCATGAAATCTCTCCACTCGTCGCGTTTGATCTTTATATATGTTTCCGTGAATTCTTTTCCGAGTGCCTGCGTTATGACCTCGTCTTTGGCAAGTTCTCCCAGAGCCTCCTTGAGATCCTCGGGAAGATACTCCGCGCCTTCCTGACCGTACTTCACTCCCGGTGCAGTCCTGTTCTTTATTCCGTCAAGGCCCGCTGCCATGCATGCCGCAAAGAGAAGGTAGGGATTGGATGTTCCGTCCGGGAATCTAAGCTCCACCTTGACGTCCCCCGGCTCCGTATCGATCACTATAAGAGCCTTCTCACCCTTGTCGTCCCATGTGATCGTATCGGGTGCGTTGAATCCCGCAAGTATCCTCTTATATGAATTGACGGTGGGACCGGCAACGGCACATAACGCTTTTGCATGCGCCATCAATCCTCCGACGAACCATTTTGCCTCGTCCGTAGGCTCACCGTTTGCTCCCATGAAAACATTTCCTTTATCGTTCATGAGCTTAATGTTTATATGCATACCTGAGCCCGCAACATCCTGACGGGGCTTGGGCATGAACGTTGCGTACAGGCCGAACCTCTTTGCAACCGACCTTACCGCGAACTTGAACGTCTGGATGGAATCCGCCATGGCGAACGCATCCTCTTCCCTGAAATCTATCTCGTGCTGGGCAGGAGCATACTCATGATGCGAGCTTTCGATATCGAATCCCATATCCTCGAGCATCAGGACGATATCTCTTCTCGCATTCTCACCGAAGTCTGCAGGACCTACATCCATATACTCGGCAATCTCGTGACTGGTTGTGGTGGGCAGTCCGTTCTCATCGGTATGGAACAGGAAAAACTCGCATTCCGGATCGACGATCATCGAATAACCTTCGGCCTCCGCCTTTTCAACCGCCTGCTTTAATATATATCTTGAACTCTGTTTGAAAGGGGTTCCGTCCGCATTACAGACATCGCACATTATCTTGGCAACCTTACCCTGCTGCGGTCTCCACGGAAGTATGGAAAAAGTATCAAGATCCGGGTACAGATAAAGCTTGTCATCCATATCATATACATTTCCGAATATGGCGCGGCCATAGAAAGAGTATCTGTTGGCAAATACCTTTTCCATCTGTCCCGCAGTCACGGCAACATTCTTGAGTCTGCCGAATATGTCGGTAAACTGGAGCCTTATGAACTCGACTCCCTCCTCCTCGATCATCGTTTGTATGTCTTCCTTGCGCATACCGTATCCTCCTGTTCTCTTATCCCATTGACCTTTCATCATAAAAAAGGCGTCATGATGCCCATTTCATGACGCCGTTGTCTTTATGAATTATAATGCATTATCCTTCGTGATACAAGAAACTTTTGCGATCAGGCCTGTTTCTTCTCCTGCATCTTGACCTGGATATCCGCTCCCATCAATTCCTCCTGTTTCCTGCGGCCCGCATGTTTCATTTCCTCCCAGATATTGTAGTTCTTCGGAGGCTGTCTGTCGGCCGAACGAGCCCTTGTGACGATGCCCCGTCTCTCGCTCTCGGCAATATACAGTGTCCTGGCCCCGGCTGATGTCCCGCCGAGTATCTTGCTGTAACTGTGGCCTTTATAATCCTCCGGGGATGCTCCGAATTCGTGAACGCAGTATTTCCCTTTGTCTCCTTTGCCGGTATACGGATTGGGGGTGGACCTGTCTTCCTTAAGATAGCCTGCGATCCATGCGGCATAATCATGATCATTTTTCATGTTGTTCCAGCCTTCCTCGGAGATAAGGACTGTCTCTTCGTCATAAGGCCTGCTCTCGTGAAACGGGATTTTCTCAATGACTGCGCTTACCGCACTCCGATATTCGTTTACGGACATTGCCGCCGATCTTTGCTGCGTGATCCCTCCTGAATCAAGGAGATCCTTCCCCTCATGCACACGCTCTTTCTGTGCGTCTCTTTCACGCGGATTATCTTTATAGTATTCTTCCATGATGCTTTCGGAAGGCTCTTTAGCAAATGCGGTTTCATTCGACTTGCCGTAGGAAGTTTTGTAATTGCCGTATCCTCTGCCGTATCCCGAATAACCGATCAATGATCCGATCATATGATCCCTCCTTTACGCCCCTGAAAAAAGCAAGCGCATTTTTCAATCATTCCGTTGAAAAATGCGCTTTCCTTAGCTGATCCGAATCATTATATATATCGGCATGGATCGGGAAATTATTTAGTTATTCCCAGAACAGTTCATCAAGTGTCTTACCGAGTGCTTTGCATATGGCTATACACAGGTTGATAGTCGGATTGTAGTCACCCTTTTCTATGGCACTGATCGTCTGACGGGAGACACCGCATTTTACGGCCAGCTCTTCCTGGGACAGATCCATACCCGCTCGGGCGGCTTTGAGTTTGAGGTTCTTCATTGATCAGTCCTCACTTTCTTCGTCGATGACCTTTGCGGAATCGATCCTGTCCTTAATGAGAAGCTCCACAGCGATCGTAAACATCATTATCACACACAGAAGGTTTGATCCCGCATCGGTCATCACGCCGTCTTCGATAAAGTTTCCGCCCTTGATGCTGCCTATCACTCCGAGGAGATTGCACAGTCCCGCAATTATGCATACGATCATGAATCTCTTCTTGTTCGTGTTAATGCCGTAATATGCGTCATTGAAAATACTGTAGGAAACCTGGACGATCACCCCGACGAATATGATGAAAAATCCTCTTGTGAACGCAGCCACCGGAAAGAATCCGGCTGTTTCGGCAACGATGACAGATGCGGTCGCTATCATCACCGCCCAGAATCCGTACATGTACGCTCTGCCTCTTGCGGCCTGCTGTCTCTCATCATATTTTGTGAGAAGCTTTTTATCCTTGTTCATGTATTTCAGAACAAATACACAACATACGAGGCCGATTATTATCCCCGTTGCAAGTCCTGCTGCTTTTCCGATATTGTATGAGTCCATAACTGTTACCTCTTTTCATAGATATTATTGTCTTGTTGTTTTTGCAGACCGATCCGTTCACCCGATCGTGCGCTGCAAGCATAATATATAACAGCTATGGAGTTTTGTCAAGTATAATTTACATTTTTCTTTTCTTGGATGATTTTTGCAGGCGTGAAATGAATTATTCAGATGTGCGTTTTCTGACTCCGACTACCACAAATCTGCCGTTTTTGACCTGATAGCTGCATGTGGAAAGTGTAATGAACTCATCGCCCCACTCGGCTTCAACTCCGGTATCGTATATGGCCCTATCCTTTATACTCGTTGCATAATAATCAAAATCCGCCTTATCCGACAGATCGGTATAGTAATAATATCTGAAACGTCCGTTGTCCTCGTCTTTTTCCTGACGGTATATATCCTCACCGCCGAAATCCCTTGTAAGATCAAGGTCTGCGAGGGTGAGTTCCTTCGGCTCGATCATCTCCACCGCAACACCCTCCTCTTCGGCCTTCTGCTCAATACCGGCTTCCTCTATCGCCTTATCCTTTTCTTCCCTGTCTTCCTCCGTCTCAAGTTCTTCCTCTTCTATCTGCGAGAAAAAGACTCCGTACAGTTCATATTCCTTCTCCTCGTAAAGAGTATCGAAATGTATGAACGGATGCCTCTTTCCGTAGCTTTCGTCCGCAAACTTCTGGAGTGATCCGAATCCGCTTCCGTCCTTCATGTTGTGACCGTAAACAAGAGTGTTGTTATAACCGTCCTCCCAGTCTACGGCAATAAAAAGCGTTCCGGTTGAATTGTCTTTTCCTTCTATGTCGCGATGAAGGAAATAATTCTGACTGCCGGGCGTATAAACGACCGGGACATCTATGACCGAATCATCAATCTTAAGCCACCCCGCAACATACGGATTTACCTTCAGAAGTTCATCATATTTAGGGAGCGGGATCTTCGGCTCGGGTTCACTCGGCGATTCGGGCAGAACAACATCCAATGTCTCGGAAAACCCCTCACCCTCACTTTCATCTTCCGTCTCGTCATCAAACGCAGGGGCCTGTGTCGTATCGGGAGGCGGAAGCGGCAGGTCTGCGGCCGCGTTTTGATTTTCGCCGGAAGGCGCGGTCTGTGTGCGCTTATAAACTGCAGCTCCTGCTACAGCAAGGATAAATGCCGATATAAAAATAGCTATGATCGCGATCTTTGTTTTCATGCTAAACATTTTACCATATGATACGTTATCGTAATACTGTTATGTTGATATGTTATAATCCTTACTATGAACACAACACTTTGCTACATCAAAAACGAAAACAACGAATATCTCCTCCTGCACAGGATATCCAAGAAGAACGATCTTAACGAAGGCAAGTGGATCGGTGTCGGAGGCAAGTTCGAGGAAGGCGAGACCGCCGATGAATGTGTGGTCCGCGAGGTATACGAAGAGACAGGACTGACGCTGACGAAGTTTCATCTTCACGGTGTAGTCAAATTCATATCCGATACGTGGGATGATGAGGATATGTATCTGTATTCGGCAACCGGGTTTACGGGTACGCTCAAAACTTCATGCGAGGAAGGCGAACTTGCCTGGGTAAGTGCCGGCAAAGTCCTGAAGCTTCCGACATGGGAAGGTGACAGATATTTCATTGAGCCACTCATAAACGGACAGGATCGGATCGACATGCTGGTCGAATATAAAGGCGACAAACTCGTAAGATGCGAAGACCTTGCGACGGATATAAAAACGCTTCACTCTTCGATCATAACCTGCCCGCACGGCTTCTCAACAAGGACAGGCGGCGTCAGCGACGGAATGTTTGATTCGCTGAATCTCGGGATGAACAGAGGCGACGAACCGGCTCGAGTGACCGAGAACTGGAGGCGTTTCCTTATGTCCTCGGACATTTATAGAAAAGAATTCGTATGCGGCAAACAGGTGCACGGCAACACAGTGCATATCGCCGACAGGTCGGATCTTCGTCCGGCTTACGGCAAAGGCCGTATGAATGAATGTGACGGATATGTTACGGCTCTGCCAGATGTACCGCTTGCGATCTTTACCGCGGACTGCGTTCCGGTCCTGATGCACGATCCCGTAAAGGGCGTCATTGGAGCCGTTCACTGCGGTTGGAGAAGCACCGTTTCGGATATAGAAAGGAATGCCGTGGATGCATTCACAAGTCTGGGATCCGATCCCGCAGATATTCGGGTCGCCATCGGACCCGCAATCGAAAAATGCTGCTTTGAGGTCGGAGGCGAAGTCATCGATGCGGTAAGAGAACTCATTGGGGACGATGCAAACTCATATGTAACAAAAAAGACCGGACATGAAGACAAGTTCATGCTCGATCTTAAAGGTGTCGTAAAGCACAGATTCCTGATGCTCGGTGTTAAAGAAGAAAACACTCAGTACGTTGGTGAGTGCACGATGTGTCACCCCGAAAAATACTATTCACACCGAGGAACAAAGGGCAACCGCGGAAGCCTTGCATCCGTCATATGCCTGACCGAAGGCCGTTGATCGCGGGTATCCTTGAAAGGACCTGAATGAGTGCATTTCCGAGTACTATGCATACACCGCCCTGCACGGCGTTACTGACAACGGATGCCGATGCGGCGATACCGTATCCCATAACCGTCGATTCATAGGCAAAATAACCTGCCACCATTATCACTTCGGCAATGATGCTTCCCGTTATCGAAGCTACAAATCCCGGGATGTGATTTTTCCTCATTGAAGTAAATACAATGGTGAATACAAAAGCCATGGCAAACTTGATCACTGCCGTTGCGGGTGCATACGAACCGTATCCGAGAAGAAGGTCCGCAAGCGCGGATCCGATGCCTGCTGCAAGCGCACCGTACGGATTACCCATCATCCATGCCGATACTATTACAAGTGCATCTCCGATATTAACGTATCCGTTCGTTCCGAATGTCGGAACCTTTATTATCATTGTTGCGATGGTCGTCATTGCGGCGAGCATCGAGCACGTTGTTATAAGTCTTAATTTCTTATCCATTGTTTCTCTTTCTGTATATGATGTCATCCCTTGCGGGTCCGTTACTTATCATCGTGATCGGATAGCCGATCTTCTTTTCAATAAACTCAATGTACTTTCTACAGTTCTCCGGAAGCTTTTCATATTCACGTATACCGCTTATGTCGCATTTCCATCCGGGAAGCGTTTCGTACACGGGCTTTGCGATCTTCAGAAGTCTTGTTACCGGGAATTCGGTCGTAACCTTTCCGTCGATCTCATAACCGATACAGACAGGTATCTCGTCAAGATATCCGAGAACGTCGAGGACCGTGAATGCCACATCGGTCGTACCCTGAAGTCTGCAGCCGTATTTGGATGCGACGCAGTCGAACCATCCCATTCTTCTCGGTCTTCCAGTTGTTGCACCGTACTCTCCGCCGTCTCCTCCGCGATGTCTGAGTTCATCCGCAACCGCTTCATCCGTTATCTCGCTGACGAATTCACCGGCACCTACCGATGACGAATATGCCTTACATACGGAGATGACCTGCTTGATCTCATAAGGAGGGATTCCGCATCCGACACCGCCGTATGCGGCGATCGTATTTGAGGACGTTACCATCGGGTATATACCGTGATCGCAGTCTTTGAGCGTTCCGAGCTGTCCCTCGAGGAGTATCGTCTTGCCGTCCTTGATCGCATCGTGAAGGTATGAAGCGACATCGCAGACGTAAGGTGCTACCATCTCTTTATACTTCATGAGTGTTGCGTACGTCTCATCGACATCTATAAGAGGCTTGTGATACAGATGCTCGAGAATGACGTTCTTCTGAACCGTAACGCTCTCGATCTTATCTTTGAGATTCTGTTCGGTATCCCACAGATCGCTCACCTGGAATCCGATCTTGGCAAACTTATCCGAATAGAAAGGCGCTATACCCGACTTGGTCGATCCGAATGATTTTCCGGCAAGGCGCTCTTCTTCGTATTCATCAAACTTGATATGATACGGCATTATGATCTGTGCTCTTTCCGATATGAGAATGACCGGCTTGGGAACACCCTTTTCTACAATGCTCTCTATCTCGCCGATCAGGATCGGAATGTTAAGCGCAACGCCGTTACCGATGATATTGACGGTATTCTCGTTGAACACTCCCGACGGCAGAGTATGAAGAGCAAACTTTCCGTATTTGTTCTTTATAGTATGTCCCGCATTTGCGCCGCCCTGAAATCTTACTACGACATCAGCGTTCTGAGCGAGCATATCGGTTATCTTACCCTTGCCTTCATCGCCCCAGTTGGCACCGACAACAGCTTTTACCATGATGTTTTCCTCCGTATCAGCATATATACTGTTCAAAAAAATTGAAAAAGGGTACCATAACTACAGCTATGGCCCCCTTGCCCGAAGAAAAATATACTCTATTGATAGGTAAATGTCAATATCATTGCTTCTTTTGATCGAGCATCTCCGACGCTTCCTTTAATAACGCGATTATCGGAAGATGCTGCGGACAAACACTCTCGCACTGACCGCATCCGATACATGATGATGCTTTTCCGCTGCGTTCGGTAAGAACCGAATAGAAGTTCTGAGCTCTCCAGTCATCGGGATAGCGCCGCAGCGTATTGACCGTTCTGAAGACATCGGGAATGCTTATCTTCATAGGACAGCCGTCACAACAATACTTACATGCGGTACATCCGATCTGCGGGACTTTGAGTATCTCCTCGGTGACTTCGTCGATAAGCCTGAACTCATCGTCGGCCATAGGCTCAAAATCTGTAAATGTATGTATGTTGTCCTTCATCTGCTCTTCGCTCGTCATTCCGGAAAGCACCGTCATTACTCCGGGAAGCGAAGCCACAAAACGAAGTGCCCATGATGCAACCGAACGTTCCGGCTGTCTTGCCTTAAATTTTGCTTCGATCGCATTATCCATATTCGCGAGCATTCCGCCGCGAACCGGTTCCATGACTATTATGGGGATATTCCTGTCGCGAAGTATCTCGTAAAGTCTCTGGGAACGCACGACAGGATTGGTCCTGTCAAGGTAATTGAGCTGTATCTGAACAAACTCGACTTCGGGATGTCTGTCGAGCACATCGGCAAGAAGTTCCGGGCTTCCGTGATACGAAAATCCGAAATGCTTTATCTTCCCTTCGTCCTTACGCTTCAGACACCAGTTATAGCAGTCGTATTCCTCGTATTTGTCATGATTGCCGCCTTCCTCCACCGAATGAAGAAGATAGAAATCAAAGTAATCCACTCCGGCCCTCTCGAGCTGCTCGTTAAATATCCTCTCCACGTCTGCTTCACTCTTCATCTCCCATGCCGGAAGCTTTGTAGCGAGCATGAAGCTCTCACGCGGGTAACGCTTTACAAGAGCCTCTCTTGCGGCGACCTCCGACAACCCGCTGTGGTATATGTATGCCGTATCGAAATAATTCATCCCGGACTGCATGTATGCGTCCACCATCCTGCATACATGCTCAATGTCGATCTTCCCGTCCTTCTCCGGAAGACGCATAAGTCCGAATCCGAGCTTCGGCATACTGTTTATGTCTATCCCGTTTAAATTGTTATCCATATCGATACCTGTCTCCTTTTGTACATTACCGGCAGTTCCCGAAAATCATTTCTTATTTTACATTATTTTCCGGGCCGCACTCTTATTATTATACGGCAGACAGTATATCATTTTTTGTCGCATTGGAAAAATACGCAAACGGATGTATAATCACTGCTATGAACGAGAATGACAGGGCGGCCGCCGCTCAGTACAAAGAAATGACAAAGACGCCCGTGCAGAGGCTCATAATATACCTTGCGATCCCTACCATCCTCTCGATGATGGTGACAACGATCTACAACCTTGTAGACACCGCATTCGTCGGAACGCTCGGAACATCGGCGAGCGGTGCCGTCGGCGTGGTGTTCGGTTTCATGGCGATCATGCAGGCCTTCGGTTTCATGTTCGGACAGGGCTCCGGTAGCCTGCTTTCAAGAAAGCTCGGTCAGAAGGATCCTATTGAAGCGGGACGGGTCGCATCGACCGGATTTGCGGCGTCATTTACAAGCGGGATACTGATCGCGATACTCGGATTCCTGTTCGAGGACCGCCTCATCATGATGCTCGGCAGTACCGAGACGATAGCTCCTTACGCAAAGTCATATCTTAACAACATAATGTTTGTTGCTCCGTTTTGCGTATCGAGTTTTACTCTGAACAATATGCTCCGATACGAGGGAAAGGCAAAGCTCGGAATGATAGGACTTCTTGCCGGCGGGATACTCAACATCGGCGGTGATGCTCTCTTCATATTCGGAATGGATATGGGGATCGCGGGTGCCGGCCTGTCCACAGCCATATCGCAGGTCATAAGTTTCTGCCTTCTCCTGTATATGTTCCTTGCCGGAAAAACGCAGTCAAAACTGTCGTTTGCCAACATTCGTTTTCGCGGAGGTCTGCTTATCGAAATAATCGAGATAGGTTTTCCGTCACTCCTTCGTCAGGGGCTCGGAAGCTTTGCTACAATTCTCGTCAATTTCAAAGCTGCCGAGTACGCAGGCGATGCGGGGGTATCCGCAATGACGATCGTCACAAGGGTCGCCTTCTTCCTGTTCGCGATAGCTCTCGGAATCGGTCAGGGATTTCAGCCGGTATGCGCATTCAACTATGGTGCCGGAAAGTTCAAACGCCAGCGTGAAGCCTACAGATTTACACTTATTCTTGCAACAATCGTACTGGCCGTGCTTACGATTTTCGCCCTGATCTTTTCGGGCGGACTCATAAAGATATTCAGGGACGACCCCGCGGTAATAGAGATCGGAACGCGTGCGCTGAGACTTCAGTGTATAGCCCAACTGTTCCTTCCGCTCGTTATGGTCACCGAAATGCTCATGCAGTCAAGCGGCAAAAAAATCCCCGCCACAGTGCTGTCGTCACTGCGCGGGGGTATACTCTTCATTCCGCTGTTGCTGATCCTTCCGGTGTTCCGCGGCCTTGCGGGTGTTCAGGAAGCCCAGCCTCTCTCATATATTCTGGCCGTTCCGCCTGCGATAATCATGGCGAACAGGTTCTTTGCGGCTACTCCCAGGGAGGATTCGCCCGACTGACTTACCTTCCGCTTGCGAGGAAGAACAGTGCGATCGTTCCCGGACCCGCATGGGATCCGATGATCGTTCCGATCGTTGCAAACATCGAACACTTTCCGCCGCCTTCGGCTTCTATCATACTCTCAAGCTTCTTCGCATCATCAAGGCAGTCACCGTGCGAGATGTAGTATGTCCCTTTGGGATCCTTAGCGGTTTCAATATATTTCTTCGCGATAGTCTTAAGCGACTGATCCCTTCCCCTTACCTTCTGCATATTGATAAGGTGTCCTTCGTCATCCACGTGAAGGACAGGCTTGATTCCGAGCACGCCTGCTGCAAATGCGGCTGTCGCACTTACTCTGCCGCCGCGCTTTAAGTAAACAAGATCTTCCACCGTGAACCAGTGTGCCAGATGCGGGATCATTTCGCGTATGTATTGCGCATTCTCCTCAATGTTTGCACCCGCATTCTTCTTCTCGACCGCATAGTGGATCATCAGTCCCTGTCCGGCCGATGCAGCGAGTGTATCTATCGTTATGATCTTGCGTTCGGGATACTCTTCACGAAGCTCGTTGGCAGCCATCTGTGCCGAATTGGACGTGGCGCTTATTCCCGATGAAAAACCGAGATAGAGGATATCTTTTCCTTCCTTTAACGGTTCCTCGAAAAGTTCCTTGAAGTTTTGAGAATTAACGGCGCTCGTTTTGCTCACTTCGCCGGCGCGCATCCTGGAATAGAACTCACTCTTTTCCATTTCGCCCTCTTTGTATTCTTTATCGCCTTCAAAATGAAATGACAATCCGCGAAAACCGACGCCCCACTCGCGCAGCGTTTCGAACTCCACATCACATCCCGTATCCGTCATAATAACATAATCGCTCATATTTCCTCCGATCATCATTAACCCGATGTTAACTTTATATTGCATGGCAAAAAGCAATCTAATCTTCTATATTAGATTATCAAGTGTCTTGAACTATGTCAACACAAAATAAGTAATGAAATCTGATGTTTTTGATGATATAATTATCAAAGGATCGTAAAGCGGTCCATATGATCACGATAAACACGAGGAATACACGGATGAATTTTGACAAAGACCTTGTGGCCGGAAAGCTCCGCCGCTGGGAAAAATACCTTGAAGACTACAAACTCCCCTGCTGGAACGATATCCCGAACATCGGGCTGTACATGGAGCAGGTCATAATACTTCTCAAGGAATACCTTGATTATCTGCCACCGGAACTTAAGGACGAGCAGATAATAACGGCGGCCACGATCAACAATTATGTCCGCACCAAAATAATGCCCGAGCCCGTGAAAAAGAAATATTACAGGATCCACATCGCATATCTCGTTATGATATGCACGATGAAACAGATCCTTCCGATAGCGGTCATATCCCGCATAATACCGATGAACATACCGGAAGAAGACGTCGAGGCCATCTATAACCGATATACCGAAAGGCACAGTTTCTCGATCAGCTATTTTCTTAAACAGATCAGACTTATCGCCGGTCCGATTCTGGACCATAAGGATGTCATAGAGGAGAGCACTACGGATACCGCCGATCTGATAACGATGTGCACGATATTCGCGGGTTTCTCGAAACTTCTTGCCGAAAAGCTCCTTCTGCTCGACGGCAAGGATCTGTCAAACGGAGGCAGCATAGAAATAAGAAAGAGGTGACATCAGTCACCTCTTATGTTTTTCCCTTTTTTCCTTGTACATTTCCTGATCCGCAAGCTCGATAAGAGCGCTGAGCGGTTTGTCGTTATCAAAAGGTACCATGTGATAACCTATGCTCGCATCAAGCGTATATTCGCGATCCCCCGCGGCATTTATCTCCTCCATGGCTTTTCTTATCCTGGCGATCTCTTCTTCAACTTCGCCGGCCGAAATACCCTTTCCGAACACGACGAATTCGTCTCCGCCGTATCTCATAAGAAGCTCTTCCTTGTTCCGCGTCTTCCTCAGAACATCCGCCATATCGCATATCATGCGGTCGCCGGTCTCGTGACCGAGAGCATCGTTAACCTTCTTGAGCCCGTCCAGATCGAGGAAGATGAAGAACATATCCTCTCCGGCTGCTTTGGCATCCTTGGAAAGTTGTTCCGAAAACTTGAAAAATCCCGCGCGGTTGTATACGTGCGTCATCGGATCGAACACCCACATCTCATCAAGGGTTTTTATCATCTTCTGCATCGTCTGAACGTTTCTGACCTGCTCGAGAACGTTTGACAATGTCATCATGAGCACTCTGTAGAACTCCGAGAACAGCGGCATGACCGAATTACGGATCGATGCGAGTCCGTAGAATCTGTCTCTGTAGTGGAGTGAATAGATGATATAGAGATGCCCTCCGCTTGTCGGATCGAATCTCGGATGTCTCTCGTTGATATTATCCTGTGTTATATTCGTAAACTGTTTGTTGACGTAATTGAATCCGTTTGTGATATTTATCTCGTTTACGCCGGGATTATCGTTGTTACCGACAAGAAGTGTGAACGCATCGGCACCGAGTTCGGGAACGCAACGCTTGAGCGATTCGCAAACATCATCGACCGAACCGGCATTTGTGAGACTGACGATCAGATCCGCGATCATCTCGGCATATCTTGCTTCGCGAAGTTTGTTTCTTGAGTACTGGTTGACGACAAGTCTGTGGTTGACCGGACGTATATCCGAGCATCCGCAGCTTTCCGCAAAGACAGATTCGGATTTGATAACCGGTGAGCTGTCGTATTTTTTTCCTTCGATCGCGCGTATGACGTTCTTGTACGCAGTCTCCCCGATCTTCTTCTCGAATCTGTTTACGGTCGTTATCCTCGGATAGTGATTGGCCGCTTCGAATATATTGTCATATCCCGAGAGAATCGTATCTCCCGGAATCCTGATCCCACGGTCGGTCAGCGCATAGAAAGCACCGAGTGCCATCTGATCGTTTGCGCACACATAAGCATCCGCCTCAAGCATTCCGTGCTCATCAAAAAACTTTACAGCGGCTCTTCCGCTTCTGGCATAATAGTCGCCGGTATAGCATCGTTTCTCGTCAAATACCCTTCCGGCTTTTTCCATTTCCTCGCAAAAAACTCTCTTTCGGGTAACGGAATCGATCGAATCATCCGGACCCCCGATAAAGTTTACGATACGGATATCATGCTCCGTGATCAGATGCTTCGACAGCTCACGCATGGCCGACTCATTGTCACTCGAAACATTTATCATTCCCGGGATCGGATCGTCTATGGATGCGGAAGGTTTGCCCTGTTCCTTTATCTTTTTTATGACGACGTTTCTGATCTTTTCGGAATATATGCTCTCCGAATAAATGATAAATCCGTCATAGATGGAAAAATCATCGTACAGCATCGCAGCAGCTTCACCCTTGTTGAACTCGTCATCGAGTGAAAGCGTCAGGCAGTAAACAACGATATTGTTACCGTCCTCTTTTGCCGCATCCCAAATGCCTTCAAGGACTTTGCGCTGCGTATCAAGTTGTAATTCCCCAAGAAAGAAAGCAATATTGCGCATAGTTCTCTCCAAAAAACTACGGTCTCGCTTTTGTATAAAGTGCCGCTGCACTTCCGCACTGACTGCCCACTATGTTAAGAGCGGCCTGGCTGTAATGGCAACCATCCGTAAGATAAGTTGCCGGAAGATTCCTGAGTGCATCGGACCCGAGTGAAAATCGCGGATCGGAAGCGCACAGTTCAATCTCCGCCTGAATCACCTGATCATAAGTACCCGGAAGTCCGGCATACTGTCCGATGGTGATAACGAATACCTGATCGAGGCCCTTTGCAAAAAGCGGTGTGAAGACATTCACTAGCCCATCTCTGTATTTCTGTTTCTCTATCCTTGCGACCCCGTCGGTCTCACCCTGAAGCCACACCACATATTTCCTGCGTATGAAAATGTGGTTGGCGCTGCACCACGCTTTTATCGTGTCAAACTTCTGAGACAGTTCAGCCTGTACCGGAGCCGTCTGCCAGTACCCTATGCCGGACCCGCCGCGAGCGGCCGAAAATCCCATTACCGGAACTCCCGTTGCCTTATAATATGAATTCATGAACGAAGATACCAGTGATCCTCCGCGAAGTATCGGAAGATCGCACAGATATCCGTTTGAGTAAACTCCGAAAGGTTCGGTGACCGGATACAGTCCGGTGGGACATGTTCCGATCCTGAATTCGTATCCGGTATCAACCGGAACACCCGGTGCGGACTTGGCGTCTCCGCCTCTTCCCGACATGTTGCTCTGTCCTGCGAATATGACAAGATCCACGGTCTTGACCGCCATGGGTGTCGGAGTCGGTGTAATCGCTGTCGGTATCGCTGCCGGCGTCGGTGTTGTCGGAGCCGGTGTTATCGCAGGTGCCGGTGTTACCGTAGGTGCCGGTGTTACTGTAGGAACAGGTGTTACTGTTGCATTTACGGTGTCAGCCGCGTACGTGTCGGTACAGACCACTGCGGCAAAGATCGCTGCCGCGATCAGAGTTGCTTTAATGTGTGTCGGTCTCATTCTCCCCTATCTCCATAAATCTTTCAAGTGCAGGCATCATCTCGTTTGCTTCGTTCCTGCCGATCTCATATGCCTCACGCATTACGAGCGGATCGTGACATATGTGTCCGAGCGGCAGAGGCGATTTCGGACAGATCACGAAGTTTGTTCCGGCCTTTTCCTGTCTGAAACAGTGATCGAGCTGCTCGTTATATGCAATGTGGCGTATCTGCATGGCATGAACGAGATTGGGATAATCCCTGTACTTCCATTTTATAAGAGGCATCGTTTTCTCCGGGCTCTTGCGGTATCCTCTCGGCTTCGTCAGAACCGTTACGTTACGGGTACATCCGAGCGCTTCGGAAGCCTTCAGAGGTATGGCATCCGTCATACCGCCGTCCAGATATTTTCCGCCTGCTATTTCAACAATATTAGATACAAGAGGCATGGACGAACTTGCTCTTATCCAATCCATCTCCTCTTCTCCGGCGTCCATCATGCGGTGATAACCCGCCTCGCCGGTCTCAACATCCGTCACCACGAGATAAAAAGGTATCCCGGATGCGACAAACGCTTCCTCGTCAAACTTGTCGAGTTCATAAGGAAGGCGTCTGTAACAGAAATCCGCTCCGAACATGTCTCCCGTCTTGATCAGAGACGTGAAACTGCAGTACCTTTTGTCCTTCGCGTATTTCATATTATAGCGTATTGTTCTGCCGATCTGACCGGAAATGTAATTACATCCGAAACAAGCACCGGCGCTTACGCCGATGACGTTATCAAATTTTATTCCGTTTTCCATAAAGACGTCAAGGACTCCCGCGGTAAACAGTCCGCGCATCGCTCCGCCTTCAAGGACAAGTCCGGTCATATCACAAACTCCGCAGCTTCATGCATGTTGACGATCTGAGCCCTATCTTCCATTCCTCCGAATTCACCGTCGAGGTTCCACGGAATGGGCTCATCCGATTCAAACGATATGCACGAGCATTTTAAACATATCACATTATCCGACTTGATCCTCCGATCGAGAATGGCAGGACCCATCAGATTAAGTTCAATTATATTGTCGGGTGATTTTACGAGCATCACCTCGAATATCCCGTCATCAAGCTTTACATCGGGGCCCGTTATACCCTTCATTCCTCCGACCGAATCGGAATTGGTGATCAGTCCCACAAGGAAGTTCCCTGTAAGTTCGTTGTCATCATATTTTATCCGCAGCGGTATCGACCTGATCGACGGGAGTCTTTTGACCGCTTCGGCAAGATATGCCGTATATCCGAATAAGTTCTTCATATTCTGATCGGTCTCGTAAGTCACGTCCGTAAACAGTCCGAAAGCCGCAACGTACACAAAATATCTGTTGTTGAATTTCCCGAGATCGCATTTGAAGACATTGTCGCCGGAAGCTTTGACTGCCGCTCTTCTGATCGTGCGGGGTATTCCTATGCTCCTTGCAAAATCGTTTGTGGAACCGGTCGGAATATATCCGATCGGAACCTTAGCTCCGCATGACATGACTCCCGTTACTATCTCATCAAGCGTACCGTCTCCTCCGGCACATACTATCCTGTCAAATTCTTTGGCCCACTGGCGAGATATCACTTCACCGTCCCCCTGGCACTGTGTC
The DNA here is from genome assembly GCA_024698285.1 of Lachnospiraceae bacterium. Lineage (GTDB taxonomy): Bacteria > Bacillota > Clostridia > Lachnospirales > Lachnospiraceae > UBA2868. Next base: position 55,939 of record JAILRJ010000046.1, read on the forward strand.
GGGTAAACGGTCACCTTATATCCGGCCTTGGTGAATATATCCGCAACGTCGCCGACATGATCGGATATACTGGCTTTTCCCGCTTTCGGATTATATATGAACAACAGATTTTTCATAACGAAGATTGTAACATATCATCCCTTCAAAAACAAGGAATCCGGGCACGTGCCCCGCCATGTGAAATATGGTATAATACTTGCGTATATCACCTTATTTGAAAGGAGTATAAACATGGGTGGATTAATATTCTTATTAGTATTAATAGCTATCATTATCATCCTTCTCGTAAGGATCATCTGTATCGTGCCGCAGGCCAATGCATGGGTTGTCGAATTCCTCGGCAAATACCACAGCACTTGGGCAGCTGGTCTTCATATCAAGGTGCCCTTCTTCTACAGAGTGGTCAAAAAGGTTTCTCTCAAGGAGCAGGTTGCCGATTTCGAGCCCCAGCCCGTTATCACGAAAGATAACGTAACGATGATGGTTGACTCGGTCGTGTTCTTCTCCGTATTCGACGCAAAACTCTTCACATACGGAGTCGAGCGTCCCATCGCGGCAATAGAGAACCTGTCCGCCACAACGCTTCGTAACATCATCGGAAGCATGACTCTTGACGAAACGCTCACAAGCCGTGACGATATCAATTCACAGATCACGGTTATCCTTGATGAGGCAACGGATAAATGGGGAATCAAAGTCAGCCGTGTCGAGGTCAAGAACATAATGCCTCCGCAGTCGATCCAGGATGCAATGGAGAAACAGATGCGTGCCGAGCGTGAGAAACGTGAAGCGATCCTTACCGCCGAAGGTAAGAAACAGTCGGCTATCACTCTTGCGGAAGGTGAGAAACAGGCTGCCATCCTTCGTGCCGAAGCAGTCAAGGAACAGCGTATCCGCGAAGCGGAAGGTGAGGCTGAAGCCCTCCTTGCGGTTCAGAAAGCCAAAGCCGAAGGTATCAGGCTTATTAATGAAGCCAATCCCACGCAACAGTACCTTACGCTCCAGTCGTTCGATGCGGTTGCCAAAATGGCTGACGGTCAGGCAACCAAGGTCATCGTTCCGTCGGATCTTGCAAACCTTGCCGGTGCTATCACCGCACTCTCTGAAAGCGCAAAAGCCGGAGATAAATAAGAGGATTATATATGAGCAGTATATTTACATTGGCATTTACGGGAGTAGTGCTTTATCTGATATTCAAAAAGCTGAAAGCACAAAACTCTTCGGAAAATCAGGGATCCGGCACTTCCCGAAAACCGGGAAGCTCACAGAAAAGACGCCCGCAGGGATTTACGAACTACAGGCCTCATAAAGACATCACAAGCGTCAGTCGTGATATGGGGGATTCAAGAAACAGTTCCGTTCTTCGCGACGACAAGACGAACGACTGGCTCGCCAGACAGCTTCGCGAAGAGCACAGGGCATTTAAAGCCACGAGCGAGATGTTCGACCTGAAGATAGAACATGCAAGTCACTGTGATGCAAGACTCATCGAACAGTTCCACAGACGGACGTGCGATGCGCACGGGATCGATCTTGCAAACGGAAAAGCGATCCACAGACAATAGATATCACATCTTCTCTGCAAACAGAAGACCGAAAGTCCCCGGCCCGGCATTTACCGCTATGGCCGGGGATGCTTTCTGGCAATATACGTTTTCGAACTTTACTTTCTTATCGACAATACTCTTGATACAATCCAGATCTTTCTTGTTCAGCCCGACGTACGTAATGAACAACGTACTCCTGTCTATATCGGATACGGATGACAGGCATGATGCGATATACCTCGCCCAGCTTCTGGCGCGTGATCCGAAGAATACCTTGTCGGTGACCATCCTGCCGCCCTTCATCTCTATGACCGGATGGAACATGACCGCTTTACACAAAGCCGCAAGCCTGGAGCTGACCTGCCCGGACCTTGCAAGATAGTCGAGATTATCCACGATAAAACTTGAATGGACATGCTTCTTGACGTAATCGAGCCTGCGCAGTATCTCCCCGACGGACAGGCCCGAAGATGCAAGTTTGCACGCAGTCAGTACTATGATCCCCTGACCGCTTGACAGATGTCCCGTGTCAAATACGGTAACGTTATCAAACGCACGCGAGCCTTCTTTGGCGGAATCATAGCCGCTGTGCGTAACTTTCGATGATATGGTAAGGTGAATGATGTTATTGGCTCTCGAAAGTGCCGATGCGAAGAATTCCTCGTGTTCCTTGACGGACGGTGCATGTGTCCTGACATCGCTTCCGTCTGACATGTATTCAAGAAGACCGTCGGAATCGATCTCCTTTCCGTCCGCAAATATCCCTTCTTCGGTCTCCACCTTATGAGGTATCACGGCTATACCGTGTTTCTCCAAAAGTGATGCCGGAATATCGGCAACGCTCTCCGTGGTGATCGATATGGGTCTCTTCTTCTTGCGTGAATCAAGCCACTTCATACTGCTCTCGACTATATTGTCATCCCTGTTCACAACGGTGACGAGATTCTTCGGAAGGAGACGTTCAAGCTCACCCTCGAGTTCGGCAGGGCTGACGGGTTTGACAAGGTAACCGTCAAATCCCTCATCCGCATACAGTTTTCTCATGTCACTGCCGGCATTGGCCGTAAGGGCGACTACCTTGGACTCCTTACAGATCCCTCCCACCTGCTCTTTGATCCTTCGGAAGCATTCTATGCCGTCCATCTCGGGCATCAGATGGTCCATCAGGATGACATTGTACTCCGTATGTTGCGTCATCTCCAAAGCTTCCGCTCCGCTTTTGGCCGTATCGACCTTAACAAGCGTATCGCGAAGGAGTTTTGTGACAACCATAAGATTGGATTCGTTGTCATCGACAACGAGAACCTTTGCATCGGGTGCCTCGAAACTGCTCCTGTATTCTCCGGACCTGTTTGCAAGTTGCTTCTTCTCCAGATCCATCTTTCCTATCGTTGAAAAATCAGTTACCTTTTGCGGTATCTCAACAACAAACGTCGACCCTTGAGTATAGACACTGTTGACCGTGACCACACCTCCCATCAGTTCGGTAAGTTCTTTTACTATGGACAGTCCCAGTCCCGTACCTTCGATATAACGGTTCTGTTCCTCATCCACACGTTTGAAAGCGGTGAACAGGTAAGGGATACTCTCTTTACGGATACCCATTCCGGTATCCGTTACCGAATATGTGATATCGGCAACACCGTCGGTAATACCGTTATTCTGTATGGACAGCGTGACCGATCCTTCCTTGGTATATTTGATGGCATTGTTAAGAAGGTTTATGAGGATCTGCTTGATCCTGACCTCATCGCCGTACAGTTCCGCGGGAATGTCGGGGGATATCTCAACATGAAGATCCAGGCCTTTTTCCTTCGCACGCATCCACAGCATACCGACTATATCCGACAGCATATTCCCGGGATGATATGACACCGGAGTAAGCTTCATCTGTCCTGATGTTATCTTACTCATATCAAGGATATCGTTGATGATATGAAGAAGCATGTTTGACGCGGCCCTTATATTTGCGGCGTCCTCGGCAACCTCATCGGAAACCTTTTCACGCATTATCATCTCGTTCAGACCTATTATCGTATTGATAGGAGTCCTGATCTCATGGCTCATACTCGAAAAGAACCTGTTCTGGGCCTTGCTCAGATCGCTGATCTCCTTCTTCTGTTCCTCATTGCTGATATAATTATCCCTGAAGGAGAATTCGAGGAACATAACGATAAGGCCGAGGATCAGCACGAACAGCAGATATGCGGCAATACTGAGCGGTGACGGTGACGGCGAACCGAGACGGGTTCTTAATGAGGTATATACAAACAGCATGATAGCGTCGGTGATAAATGACAGCACAACAAACGGGAACGGGTTCATGTATACACATATCGGGACGAGAAGTACAACCGTCATATAGATGGTCGGATCCGCAACTCCCTCCGAAAGAGATTTGATCACCATCTCAACCATCGATCCCGAAACGGTAAGAAAAGCTACGATCGGTGCAATCCACAGAAGAGCCCCGCTCCTTTTTTCGTAATCATTCCTGACATACATCAGAATATATACGGCAATTAAAGTCAGAATGATCATTCCCACGGAAAGAAGACGGAAACAAGACAGATATTCACCGTATTGCTGTTGCCCGATAAATGTACGCAACAAACGGATTGCATGGAAAACCGCACCCGCTATGACCGCAATACGCATCTTGGAAAGCATATCGACATATATGTGCCTGATTATCCGATCTTCATATTCGTATGTGCCCTTTTGATGGAAAAGGAACCGGAAAAACGCTCCAAATGAAAGCTTCATTCATTACCTCCTTCCGGAACGAACTCTATTACCGCATCATCGGCCTCGCCAGCGGTATCTGTATCATTATCGGAATGATCCGCATCTTCCTGCGGCCTTATGAGATCAAGTATCCTTTCATATGCCAGGAGCATGTTCTGATGATTGTCATCCACGTATGCCCTGTCACCGTTCTTTGCAGCCGTCTCAAGTTCTCTGGCGGACTCGGACAGATCCATCGCGCCGATCATCTTGGACGTACTCTTGATCGAATGGACCTGTATCGCGTAATCGTCGAGGTTATCCGCTGCCAGGGCCTCCTTCATGATCGCCTTTTTCTTCCCGGATTCTTTTACATACTGTTCGAGAAGCGATATGTAGAATTCCCGGTCCCCGCCCGAATAATGCAGACCTTTGTCGGTATCTATTCCTATCTTTTTAAGTCTTTCCATCGGATCACCTTCATCCGATTGTTCTTCCGAAGTGACGGTTTGGGCAGTCACTGTTTCACTGACCGTCTCACTGATCGTCTCCTTAACGGTTTCTTCGATCCTGATGAGATTGGCCGGAAGCACATGCTTCATCACGCGTTCGAGTTCGATACGGTCAACCGGCTTGCTGACAAATCCTTCGAAGCCTTCGCGTTTGAACATCTCTCTTGCGGTGCTGACCGCATTTGCCGTAAAGGCGACTATAGGTGTCATGATCTTGCCCCTCGACTGATCCGCCCTGATCCTTTTCATCGCCTCGATACCGTCCATGACCGGCATCATGTGGTCCATGAAAATGATATCGTAATCATTGTCACGGCAAAGATCGATGGCTTCCTGACCCGATTCACATGTGGTAACGACACATCCGTATGTCTTGAACATACCCGTCGAAACAATAAGGTTCATCGGTTCATCGTCAACAACGAGCACTCTTGCACCCGGGAACGAAACCTTGCCTTCGTCCACGATCTCATCTCCGAGCTTACTGTTGAGAATACCGACGACCGGGAAACAGTAGAACGGTTTCGGCATTACCCTTACCCTCGAATCAGGCGGAAGGAGCAGCTCCTTCGGATCGGCTATGACCGTGACTATGATCTTTTTGGCAAGATCTTCCATAAACTCCACGGCACCGTTGTATTCTTCCGGTCCCGCAAACAGATGAGTCAGTCTCTTGCTGTCGGTAAGCGCATGAAGCGATTCGACATTGTCGACCCTGTGCATCGATACTTTCAGACCGGTAACGATGTTTCTGACCATAGTGTTGTAGTATTCCCTGACATTGGGATTCGGATATTTCTCGAAGTGAAGATATGCCCCGAGACTGATATTCTCCCTGTCGGTAACGGACATACATTCGCTCTCGTCAACAACCTTATTCGGTATGCTGACCCTGACCGTGGTACCTTCACCGGGGGCACTCTCAACCGTCATAAATCCGCCGAGTGAGCGGACGAATCCGTGGACTATCGGAATACCGAGGCCAAGACCTCCCGTCTTGCGTGCCCTGCCCGAATCAGCCTTGTAGTAATTCTCATATATCTTCTCAAGCTGCACTTCGTCCATACCTATTCCGGTATCACGGATCTCTATGCACAGATTGATGCCGTAGTCATGGGGGATCGATGAAATGTGAACGTATACGCCGCCTTCATTCGTATATTTGAGTCCGTTCGAAATGAGATGCCGGAGGATCTTTTTGAGCTTTCCGACATCTGTATTCATCATTGAAGGAATGGAAGCTTCAACATCGATGATAAGCTCGATCTTTTTGGTAAGCATAGGGCCGAGCTCGTTCACGATATCGTTAAGGACCGATGAGAGCATGTAATCCTCGCAGTTATTCGTAAGGTCACTCTTGTCTATCTCGGAGTAATCAAGGATGTCGCTGATCTGTTCTCCGATACGTTTACCCGCTTCCTCTATCGATACAAGTCTTTCGCGTTTGGCGGGTTCGTCTTCGGCTTCTATGCTCATATCACACATACCGAGTATCGCATTGATCGGTGTCCTTATCTCATGAGACACGTTAGCGAGAAAATCATTCAGCCGGTTTGTCGTTTCCGTCAGAGTCTTTATCTCTTCACGTGATCTTCCGAGCACATCATTCCATCTGTTGATAATTGTCCTCGCTATCCATCCGACCATCGTGACCATTGCGAAATGAAGAAACGTTCTCGTTACAAGAAGAGAATCGAATTCGGTTCCTTCCCTGTACAGACTGACGATCTCATATGTCATGGTCAGGTAATATGTGATCTGACAAAGCGTAACGAGCGAATGCAACCCTGTCATCGTGTACAAAAGCATGACAACGGATATGACGATCGCAAGATCATATGTGCTTGTCGTATGGGACCCGTAAAAGAAGAACGTCATCATCATGAGAAGCGAGATGATCCACATGCGAAGACCGTCCTGGGCGATCTGTTTGAGGTGCATATACCATGAGGAGATGACACCTGCCATGATAAGAAAAACAGCCCATCTTTCCCATCCCATTATGATCGTCTCTCCGATCAGAATGACCGAAAAGATCGTATACGAAAGGATCATCATCATATGTGATGACATAAGAAGTTCGTTATTGCCGTTATCGCCCTGTTGTGCCATTTAATGCTCCCTTAACTGGTAATCCTTATCTTCGTCGATTATGCTCACCATTATGTCGGCAAACTTCGGATCGAACTGTGTGCCGCGGCACCTGATGATCTCCGCCCTTACCTCATCCTGCGGCAGGGTGTCACGGTAACTGCGGTGACTCGTCATAGCGTCATACGCATCGGCAACCGCGATTATCCTTGCGACTTCCGGAATTGCATCGCCCTTGAGTCCGTCCGGATACCCCGTGCCGTCGTATCTTTCGTGATGCCATCTCGCACCATTTGACAGATTCGGCATCTCCTTTATCGTCTCAAGGATCTGCGTACCAATTACCGGGTGCTTCTTGATGACGTCGTATTCCTCATCCGTAAGCTTCGCATTCTTGTTTATGATCGCATCGGGTATACCTATCTTGCCGACATCATGCAGAAGACCTATGATGTAGATCTCATTCTGGACATCCTCGTCATACCCGTATCTTGCCGCTATCTCTTTCGAATACTCGGCCACGCGGCTGGAGTGACCGTTAGTGTATTTGTCTTTGGCGTCTATCGCAAACGCAAGCGATTTGATGATATGGATACTGAGCTGCTCAACTTCCTCGGTCTTCTTCTCTACTTCCTGATTTAGGTGATTTTTAAGAAGACTCAGTTGAAGAATATTGTTGATGCGGATATAAAGCTGCTCCGCGGATATCGGCATCCGGATAAAATCATCCACCCCGAGTTCCAGACCTCTTTGTTCACTCTCGTCGTCCTTCATTGTGAACACTATCGGGATCCTTCGGATCGCTCCTCCCATCTTTCTGATCCCGATGACTATATCGGTACCGGGCATATCCTTCATGTCGGCTTTGATCAGTATAAGATCCGGCTTGTTGTCGTTAAGGTATGAAAAAAGCTCGCCTCCGGTTGCAAGTCCAGTGGCATCGAAGCCTTTTTTTCTGATCGTTGTGCATATGAACTCACGCTCCGACGGATCATCATTTGCGACAACGATATGTGTGTCTCCGCCGGGTCTGTCGGCGGCACTTTCATGCATCTCGGAATCGGTACTCTCTGTTTCAACCGACAGCTCCACAAGTCCCGAATACTCGTTATTCTTCCATGAATGTATTACTCTTTCGGTAACACGTCCGACGTTGTAGTCGCTTATCTCCGGCAGCATCAGGAAGAAATGATTATCTCCTATCTGCATCATGATATCACTGTTTCGAAGCGATTCCTGAAGCAGTTCCCTGAGGCTTATCATGATCTTCTCTTTTTCAGACTGTGACAGGTCCTTCGGTATGAACCTTGCGGTAAAGAGCATCTTGTAAGCCGTTCCGCGATATCTGTCCATGTAACGGATCATATATCTGTAAACATTTCCGAAAGCTTCCTTACCCATCCACATGGCATTCTGCGGAATGTTTCTCTCTTCGAGAATTGTAGTGAGCATTGCCAGGTTGATATCGGTCGGGATCGCGGATTCGGCATCTTCATCATGATAAAGCGAATAGCCGTGTTTTCCGTTGTTCTTGATCGTATACAGAGCTCTGTCGGCCAGGCGGAACAGTTCATTGAACTCAGTTCCCTGTTCCGGAATGAAGACCGCACCGATCGAAGCGCCGAGCGGGATACTCATATCCTCGCCCATCATCTGACGAGCCTCTGTCGAAAGATTCTTGTTGATAGCCTCGGAAAACTTCGCGATATCTTTTTCCGAATGCAAATTGTCGGCAAATATCAGGAACTCATCTCCGCCGATCCTTCCGAATATTGCCGGGAAGTTCATGTTATCCCTGAGTATCTGCGAGAACTTTGCAAGAACACGGTCTCCCATATCATGACCGTATATGTCGTTAACAAGTTTGAACGAATCAAGGTCGACGATCATCAGCGTTCCGACTTTCGTACCGCAGATCGCTCCTATCTGTTCGTTGGCATTGTATTTGTTAAGAAAGCCCGTAAGCTTGTCTATCGTGGCTTCTTCTTCGAACTTGAGCATCCGTCCGCGAGTGCTTATTATATTCTCAACGCGGCGCACCAGCACGTCCGGATCGAAAGGCTTCCTGATATAGTCGGAAACACCCATCTCAAAGCCTTTGCTCTCGTTTGTCTTATCCTCATCCGCAGTAAGCATGACAACGGGTGTCTGTAAAACTCCCTTTTTCTCTTCAAGATCACGCAGACTGCTGTACGTTTCGAAACCGTCCATTTCCGGCATGTTGATGTCAAGCAGGATCAACTCCGGGAATCCGTGCTCTTCGACATACTCCAAAAGCGCCTTTCCGCTTTTGACCGCGGTAACGCGCATGTTGTTCTTTGACAGGATCTGTCCGGCCATCTTAAGGTTTGTAACATCATCATCAACAACGATAATCCAGCAAGCCATAAGTCTCTCCTTTTCCGCATTTGTAAACATTATATCACATTGTGAGTTTTTGTCTTTATGATTTTGTCAACAATCAGTCTGAATACAAGAGAAGATATGTACGCACATATAAAACTTGCGGGGACGGTGGCGAAGAACCACCAGAACGCCTCCACCGGTCCGTTTACATAGCGTTTCAGATATCCGTATATGATCGCATCATACGCTCCGGCAAACAGATATATCTCAAATGAAACTCTGCTTATCGAAGATGTAACGGCACGAACCGCCCTGTTTCCAATATTGATATCATAAAGCAGCAAGAATATGCATATCGTGCAGACCGATATGAAGAACGTACCGTATGTCCCATCTGCGGTCTGTATCAGATTCCAATCAAACACTCCGGTCGACGTAAAGTTCACACTTATGAACGCTTCAAGCATAACCGTTACAATAAGGATCAACGCAAGAAGTACACGATTCACTCTCCATTTCCTGTCTCTGACCGCTATTCCGAGAAAATAGAAAAGCACCGGATAAACACCGATAAAATAAGACGGCCCTATGTACTTAAATACAGGATAGACGGTACACAGAAAGCCGAGCGTTATCAGCAGGATATTCTGCTCTTTTTCATCAAGTGCATACCACGCCTTGTTCAAAAACGGGATCAGAAGGAACACACACAGATACAGACCCATATACCAGGCGATCTGATAATTCCCGAGGTTCTGCAATATTTCTTTTACCCCGTATATCTTGCCATACAGGTGATTATACAGGATCATCTTTCCGACGGAGATAAAGACATACGAGACCACAAGCGGAACGAGTGCCATATAGTGATCTCGTGTTGCTTTCTTGTTCTTCTTAAAATAACCCGTCAGCATGAAAAAAAGCGGGACCGCCGTTACGAACAGCCATCTGCACGCTGTCATAACGAACATCTTCGCACCGTCCGTCGGGGCGTCATAATAACCCATATTAAGATAGAAATGCGCACCGACAACGAACAGACAGGCAAGGCTCCTTATAAGGTCGGGACCGCTTTGGCGTGTTTGATCTTTACTCATAAATCACAGTTTCTCCTTGCCGGATCTTGATGCGAAAAAATCCGAAAGTTTATTCAGCAGCGTATCCTTGTCGATGGTCTTGAGAAGATAATCCACAGGGCTTAATCCCACAACGGACAGAACGCTTTCCTTCTCTCCGTGGCCGGTCAGGAACATAACGGGAATCTCCTCCGTCTGTGCATCATTCTTGAGCATTGATAGCACCTGCGGACCGTTTGCGATAGGCATCTCATAATCGAGAAGGATCAGGTCGGCTTTGTTCTTGGCAAGATAGGAAATGGCCTGTACTCCGTTCGATGCCATTCCGACATGATAGCTTCCTTTCAGCCATTCGAACACAGTCCTCATGTAAGTGATATCGTCATCCACTATGAGTACCGTTTTCTTTCTCTTCTCTCCGGTATTCTCGTCAAGATAACCGCATACGCTCTTAACGAGCCCGTCGATATCAACGGGACGCTTCATCCACTCCGTGATAAGCTGCTCGGACACGATCTGCTTGACGCTCTCGTACTGTTCCTCATCACCGATAAGTATCAGCCCCGCTTCCTTTTCGACAACGGAATCTTTCAGATAGACGAGTGTTTCCGGCATATCTTCAAGTTCCTCTGTCATGAACAGTATGAACAGTTCGGCACTGTCCTTGAACTTTTCCATTTCTTTTATCTTTGCGTGAGCAAACACCGACGCCACTTCCACTCCGTCGAGTTTTGTGATTATACTCTTTGCGAGGAAGCTGTCGGTCGCACTCACTATCACGACCCTTCCAGTCTCATTCGGGTTATCCATATTTTCCTCCGTTTTCTTATACGTTAAGCGCCCTTTCGGCCGTCGCAATTATGCCGTCCCAGTCAAGCTGCGCCAACAGTTTTTCTATTTCGTCGATATTCTTCCTGTCTTCCGGTGCAAGATTTATCGAAGACAGATCTTTTAACATGTCATCCATCAGGCCGTAATCCATGCTTCCGGCGATCTCCGTTATCGTCCGGTAAGCCTCCTTTACGGTACTCTCGTCCGCATCGGCAAGATCGTCTCTCTCGTCATCAAATCCCGAAAGCTTTTCGTCAAGCTTGCGGTACATCTCAAGAAGCTTTGCGGTATTATCCTCTATGAACACAACATCGTTACTCTTTCCGGCCTTTTCAAGTTCTTCCGCAAGGTGGGACAGTTCCGCGGCACCTATTATCCTTGCCGAACTCTTAAGAGCATGTACACTTATCGTATAATCCTCGATGTTACCGTCATTAAACAATTTCTCGATATCATCGGCCTTATCCGGGGCTGTCTGATGGAAGACCGAAAGGACCGACATGAAACCGTCCTCGGACCCGCAATTTCGTATTCCGGTATTAACGTCCATATCCGTAACGGTAAACACCCACTGTGGGATAACCGTGGAATGGACACGAACTTCCGACTGCTCATCGGGATCCGCATTCTCCCAAAGCTTATCGTATTCCTTCCATACGTCCCGACTCTCGGCCTTCTCGTTCATGGAATAGTCCTGGTCCTCATCGATCATCGCGATCATGACGTCGGCTATTGCGGGATCGAAATTAAGTCCTTTGCAGCGTACAAATTCCGCCCTGACTTCTTCCCTGGTCTTGGGAACCGAATACGACCTCGTACTTGTCATCGCATCATAGACATCCGCCACGCATGTGATCCTCGCCGTCTCCGGAATATCCTCACCCGCAAGACCGTCCGGATAACCTTTTCCGTCGTATCTCTCATGATGCCATCTTGCTCCCTCACGCAGGTTAGGCATCTCATCTATCTCTTTTAATATCTCGTAACCTTTGACGGTGTGCTCCTTGATCTCAAGGAATTCATCATCCGACAAACGGCTGTCCTTTGTGATTATATCCTCGTGAACGCCGATCTTCCCGATATCATGAAGAAGTCCTATCTCGTACAGTTCGACCTGCTGCATGCCGGTCTTGCCCATCCTTCTTCCGATCTCGGCACACAGTGCCGCAACTCTTCTCGAATGACCATCGGTATAATGATCTTTCGTATCGACGGTCTTCGAAAGCGCAAGCATCATCTCGCGGCTCAGTCTCTTGCTGCGCCTTGTCTGATGATCGACTTCCTTTTCGATAGACTGACGGTAATGCTGAAGATCGATTATACGTTTAGCCCGTTGCATAAGAACATCGGGCACAAAAGGTTTACGGATATAGTCAGCGGCTCCGCTCTTGAATCCGTTCTCCTCTGTCACCGTATCGTTGTCTCCGGTCAGAAGAAGTACCGGTATATCCGCAGTCTGCTCTTCCTTTTTCAGTTCCTGCATGACCTCGAATCCGTTGCTGTCGGCCAGATGAATATCCAAAAGGATCAGATCCGGCATATACTTCTTGGCAAAGCGCAAAGCCTCTTTTCCGAGAAGCGTCGTTCTGACGTCATATACAGGTTCCATCACCGACTTAATAAGCGTGCATACCGACTCATCGTCATCCACCGCGAGGACTATCGGTCTGTCGGAAGATGTCACTCTCTCTTCAACGGCAACATCCTTCATACTGCGGTCGATCTTCTCATCGGGTATGAGGGCCATCAGCATCCTTTCAAGTCTCCTGCCGTCAACGGGTTTTGACAGGTAATCGCTGAATCCGGCGGCTATATATTTCTGTCTCGCTCCCGAAACCGCATTTGCCGTAAGGGCAACGGTCGGGGTGTCGTGATTTTTATCAAGTTCGGCTATACGTTCCCGCGTTTCGATTCCGTCCATTCCGGACATCATGTGATCGATCATGATCACGTCGTACTTGTTGACCGCAGCCAAATCCAGCGCGTCTTTTCCGCTGATCGCGGTGTCTATTCTTATCTTGGTTCTCTTCAGCAGATTCTCGATGACCGTAAGATTGATCTCCGTATCGTCGACGACAAGAATTCTCGCATCCGGCGCATGGAACATTTCATGATACTCTTTGAGACGCTCCGAAGGATCGTTGATCCTTTTTGAAAAATCACCTATCTCATCCTTCGTTACCGCTTCCTGTTCAATCGAAAACGAGATACAGGAGCCCTTCCCGTACTCACTCTTAACGTCAAGCGATGATCCCATAAGATCAAGGAGTTGCCTCGTTATGGCCATTCCAAGCCCCGTTCCCTCAACCGCACGGTTTCGTTTTTCATCAAGACGCTCATACGGCGAGAACAGCCTATCCATGTCCTCCTTCTGCATACCTATTCCGGTATCGGTCACGGATACCGTCAGGAGAACGTGTTTGTCATCTTTGGGACTGCTGAACACCTCAAGAAGAATCGAACCTTTTTCCGTGTACTTGACGGCATTCGAGAGGAGATTAAGCGCACACTGTCTGATACGGATCTCATCTCCGCAAAGGATCCGCGGTATGTGTTCATCTACTTTGACATCGAATTTCAGACCCGCTCTTGAGGCCCTGTCGGCAGTCATGTTGACAAGATCGTTGATAAGAGATGCGGGATCGTACTGAACCGATATTATCTCCATCTTTCCTTCTTCAACCTTGGAAAGATCGAGTATGTCGTTTATGAGTGCCAGCAGAGTCCTTCCGGCGGACATGATGTTTGACGCGTATTTGCGTATGGGATTTTCCGTGCTCTCACGGAGTATCATCTCATCCATTCCGAGAACGGCGTTGATCGGTGTCCTGATCTCATGCGACATATTCGCAAGGAATCTGCTCTTAGCTTCGCTCGCACTGTCAGCCATCTCCTTCTGATGTTCGAGCATTTCCATATATCTGAAATGCTCGGTATCATCGATGAGTGCGTAAAGCTTTCCGAGCCTCTCACCTTTATGTATGAGTTCGTTTGATTCGGTTGAATACTTGCGGTCACCTATTCTGATGACGTCACCTGTCTCTTCCGCCTCGGTGATCGCATCCGGAAGGGACGCACCGTCTTCTACGATCTGCGGATACAGTTCTCTGGCATGTTCGTTATAATACCTTATGATGCCGGCATTATCGACGGCTATGATACCCTCAGCGATCCTGTCGATCATCATTTCCCTTGCGATATCGGTCGTTCCGAGAAGGTCGTACTTGAATATGGCAACAAACAGGATAACATTTCCGAACGTATTTCCGATTATTGATACGTCATATATCTTCGTAATGCCTATATAGCCTATGAGCTGAAGAACGAAGAACACGCTTTCCGTTGTGACCGCGGCAAGGACCGCAAGCAGGCGGTTTCTCATTTTGATGTTCTTCTCTTTTCTGCACGCTATAAACAGCCATGTCATCCCGAAGATAATATAGACGACGGTCAGTGCCATGAAGAGATTATGAACGATCCCGTTTTCATGTATGAACACGGGGAAGATGTCTCCCCTCGTCCACTTATAATTCTTGTAATAAAGTTGATGATAAGGAAACGTCAGAACGCAGAGATATACGGCAGCATGAACAAACGGCAGAAAGTCGGTAACAAACCGCGGTATCCCGATACGGCACAGTCTTGCCGCAAACATGAACAGAGCGAACGTGATCCAGACTCTGCCGAAGTAGGACATCTGAACAGCAGCGATATATGTTGCCTGACTTTTTGATTTCAGTTCGAGAAGGTACCCGATGTTGTTAACGAGTGTCGCGACACAGCTGAGAAACAGATATGAATGCAGGCGGTTGCTCCAATTGCGCAAGACCAGAAGGCTTTCGACAAACAGAACAATTATACTCACATGGTGGATTGTCATAAACAAGGTATACATATCAACTAGATATTATACCACAGAAAGGCGCTATCAAGTAGCTTGAGGTTACATTTTCCTGGCTTGGGCAATAAGGCCGAGAAGCCCCTTCTCTTTGATGAGTGCGATACCCTGGCTCTCATCCCCGAGGACGATAAGATCATCACCGGGTTTGATGTCAAAGACCTTTCTGGCTTTTGCCGGAATGACTATCTGCCCCTTTTCGGTCACCTTTACCATCCCGAAGATGTGCTTCCCCTTTGGCGGAACCTCGAGTCCGTGACTGTCTTCGGCATTCTTTTCATACGATATGAGATCGTCCGTACTGACGCCGAACACGTCTGCAAGCAGTCTGCATTTTTCGATGTCGGGAAGCGATTCGCCCGTCTCGTACTTGGAAAGCGTCTGGCGTGATACACCTATCTTCTCCGCGAGTTCTTCCTGCGACATGTCGTTCAGTTTTCGAAGTGACGTGAGATTATCGGCAAAGCTCATACTTTATTTCCTTTCCTGATACCAAGAACACACCACCGAAGTACAGGTATATGCGACATTACGATGTAAAGAATATATGCCCCGGCAAACGCTGCAATCCCCGTGAGAAGATAGACCACCGCAGGAGAAAGTGTCGGTGCATACAAGCGCAGATACCACGCAGTCACGGCTATGAACAGGTAATGGAATACATACAGTCCCCATGACATTTTGTTCATCCATTTCGAAAACGCATTTTCGAAACCACCCCACTTTTTCATGAATCCGAGGATACCGAGAGTCGCCAGCCACGCAAACACATTGCAAACGAGCGTCTTAAGTACTTCAGGATCGACATACGATGCCTTTCCCCAGTTTGTTGCGACAAATGCGACACACGAGGCAAGGCCGAGCACGCTTAAAAGGATCCATGATCTTCCGACCCTTTCCATCACCTCATCATGCGAAAGAACGAAATATCCGATCAGGAATCCGGCACCGTAGATCCCGAACCTGTACACGCTTATTATCGGAGTATTAAGTATTTGTGACGCGCCATAGATGAGGACAGTAAGCGCGATAAGGATCGGAACGTTCACCTTCCCGCATTTTTCATACAGTCTGTCCTTTTCCGCTTTTCTGATCAGCACAAGGATCATGGAAAACAGCCAGAGTGTCTGGATATACCACAGCACACCCGTCCCCGAAGCACAAAGGATCAGCCAAATGACCGGCTTCGGCAATGCCGCGATCGATTCAAATCCCCCGGCGATGACAGTGTTATAATATCCGAGCACCCATCCGAAAAGAAGAACACCGATCGTTGAAGGGACAAGCAGTTTATGTGTCCTGCTTGTGACGAATTCCTTATCTGTGTGATTTTCCAGGTAGAACCGTGACGACATTCCCGATACGGTAAACAGCAGGAGCATGAACCACGCGTATACGATGTACTGGTAAATATCCTGGGGCTGATGATCCGAAAACGGACCGAGGACCCCGAACAGTGATACACCGTTGAACATATAGATAACATGGTAGATCACAACGAGCACAACGGTTATCCAACGAATGTTGTCAATGTAAGTCTTTCTCACAATCGTACCACCTTTGCTACTTTTTTTAACTAAATTATAGTCACAATAATCCCGGTTTCAACCAACCGGGATTAACATTTGAGAGTGATTTTTGTTAAATATGATTGCATTTATCAAAAAGCGGAACCATCATCCGAGCGCCACATCGAGTGCCATCATGAGCGTGAATCCCATGGCAAACATCAGAACACCGACGTTGGAGTGTTCCCCCTCCGACATCTCGGGGATCAGTTCCTCGACAACAACATACATCATTGCTCCCGCCGCAAAGCTCAGAAGATACGGCATCGCGGGAACGATGAAACTAGCGGCGACTATCGTCAGCAGCGCACCTGCCGGTTCAACCGCACCTGACATCACCCCGTACAGAAAAGCCTTCGCCTTTCCGTTTCCTTCGGCACAAAGCGGCATCGATACGATCGCCCCTTCGGGAAAATTCTGGATCGCTATTCCAATCGCAAGCGCGAGCGCACCTCCGGATGTTATGAGTGCGTTACCGGATATCAGTCCGGCGTACACGACACCGACAGCCATTCCTTCGGGAATATTATGAAGTGTAACGGCAAGGACCATCATCGTAGTCCTCTTGAGAGAAGACCTTGGCCCCTCCGCCTTTTCGGCATTGACATGAAGATGCGGGATCAGGCAGTCCAGCATCAGCAGAAACAGTATACCGAGCCAGAATCCGATAAATGCCGGAAGAAAGCTCAGCCTCCCCATATCTTCACACTGCTCCATAGCAGGGATGATAAGGCTCCATACCGAAGCCGCCACCATAACACCTGCGGCAAATCCCGAAAGCGCTCTTTGAACCGATGCCTTCAATTCGTTCTTCATAAAGAGTACGCACGCCGCACCAAGTGAGGTTCCGACAAACGGTATCATTATTCCCGAAACGATACTCAGGTTCATGTGATCACCTCATCTTTCTTTTTCCGGCCTCCTGCAGGACGCGCACATCCCGCAATGCGCGCAGTTCCCGCCACAGGAGGATATTCCGTTCTTCTTGTCTTTTATCAGCTTAAAGATCACTGCTGTCACTATAGCTATAAGTACTATCGATACAACGATAGTTCCGAGATTTGCCGTTATCCATGCAACCATCCGTCATCCCCCGTTCCATTGTGTTAGTCGTCACTAACTATGGCTCAGTATAGTTAGCGCATGCTAATATGTCAAGTATTATTTTGATTTCAGTTGAGTTCAAACTCCATGACCACGGGATTGTGGTCCGTGTATTCGTATGCGGTGTCAACATTTCTGACGGATAGAGCCGAAATGTTATCTGATACGATAAACCCGTCAAGGATCACCGTGAAGCTGTTTGCGCTGTAAGGCTCATTTGTATACCTTGATGTGGAAACAAGGTCGCCTGTATACTCAGTGCATTTACTAAATCCCTCCGGAATGATGTCGTCCGGGAACGGCTCACACCAGCTGTAAGATTTATCGGTCCCCGGGTTGAAGTATTCTTTTGATGTGGTGGTGAAATCATGGTTAAAATCACCGCCGCAGATCACGTAATTTCCTTTTTCATACTCTTTTTGCATGTCAGAGAAAAGCTTTTCAAGCTGTGCGTTCCCCTGTTCGGCATCCGTTCCGTACGCCGACAGGTGCTGATTGATCACGACCAGTTCTTTGCCGTTATCCGTCGGGATTCTCGAAATACTGTAGCATCTGTCAAGGTCGAGTATCTTCTTAAACCCTGTGGCTATCGGAAGGCTCCGTCTGAGCGCGGAATCGATCTTAAAGCGTGATTCGGTAAGTATCCCGGATTTGGATGCTCCGTGAGGCTTGGTGATCGGGTACATCAGATAGGCGGAATGATAGTTTTCGGCAAAAACATTGTCATAATCACCCTTCGAGGCGAACTTTGCGTTTATCATATCCCTTTGCTCCACGTGGAAGCTCCTTGTGGAATCGGTATCCACCTCCTGAAACAGTGCTATATCGGGTTCAAAAGAAAGCGCTGTTTCGGCGATATTATCGATGCAGTTGATGACGCTCTCTTTCGATCTGGCCCGGCTTTCCTTGCCCTCATCCATAAAGAAAGTATAGTCTGCCGTATACGCGCCGTATCCTGCGTTGTATGTAACTATCGTGTATTTCTCTCCGACTCGGGCGCATGCTTCTGAGCTTCCTTCGATTTCAAGCGATACGTTGTCTTTAATCCTCGAGAACGTCAGAAACACGTATGAAACATATATCACAGCAACAAGAACGGCAGCGAGGATCACATATATCGGGATCATCCACAATCTGAATTTTCCTTTCCCTCCGGTCATTTTCATTCACTCCAGTTCATCGTTTTTGATAAGAGTTATCATCACATCCGCGATCTTCGGCTCAAACTGTTTTCCTTTGCATCTTTCTATCTCTTCGAGAATATGTTCCTTCGAGAGTTTGTCTCTGTATACCCTGTTTGTGTTCATGGCATCGTACGAATCCGCCACGCAGATGATCCTGGCAATAAACGGTATGTCTTCGCCCGCTTTCCCTTCAGGATCATGATACTCTCCCTTTGTCATATCCGTATTAATGACTGAGTTCATATCATATAATAATACATCCTCACGCTTTCCTGCAAATCCGGACAGAACTCTGTTATCGACTGTCCATTTACGGCAGTTGATCTGCTGACCCGTCATTTGTATGCCTCAGGATCAGCTCACTCCACGTTTTTATCAGCCTCTCTTCGCTCCACGCGGCATTTGCAGGACTGGTTGACGGTAAACAGATCGCCCGGATACCCGTCCGGGGCTCAATGTATTTCTTATAATACTTTTCCGCCGTTTTCCCGTTGACAAATATGCCGCGGATCGCGGCGCTCTTTGTTATCGCCGAAATGTCATTTGCAACAACATTCCCTATGCTTGAATCGGAAGAGCCCTCAATATCGCAGGAGCCTATCACGTCCCACAAAGCAATATGATACTTCCTGAGAAAGTCCTTCTTTTCCGGAACGGTTTCGGGCTTCTTGGCATCAAAAACAGAAGCGATCACTTTCCAGAAACGGTTCTGCGGATGCCCGTAAAAAAACATCTGCTCACGTGATCTTACGGAGGGAAAACTTCCCAGTATCAGTATGTTTGATCTCCCGTCATAAAACGGCGGTATCGGATGTATTATATGATCCTTCATTCAATATCCGCTCCGGTACCGGTATTTTTGCAGATCCACTCTGCCGTTCGTACACTCAACGCCTTCGCTTTTAAGGCGCTCGGCCTGTTTCCATGCCCCGCCGAACGCATACTCCCCCGCAAGTTCTCCCTTGGAATTCACAACGCGATGGCATGGGATACTCTCGGGATCGGGATTTTTGTGAAGAGCGTTTCCGACCGCTCTTGCCATCTTCCTGTCGCCGGCCATTTCGGCAACCTGCGCATATGTGGCGACGCATCCTTTCGGGATCCTTTTAACGGCTTCATATATTCTTCTTGTCGGCGAATCCGTGACAAGGTCGTAACTCTCCGCGATCATTCTCTTTATTTCCTTATCCGGTATCGTTCCGTCGAGGATAACCGTGTTCCAATGCTCTTTATTCTGATGATACGCGGGGATAACGGATTTGTATGTACTCCTCCAGAAATCCCTCCATTCGGGATCGACTTTCAGATTGAGATTGATATGTCCGTCCTTCTCATACGTCCATAAAAAAGCCTTTCCGGCCGTTTTCTCTCGAACAAGCTGCCAGTTGGGATCCCTGAACGGAGCGTCTACGTACGTATTCGGAAAAGTCAGTCCGAATTCTATTACTTCTTCTCTGGTCCTCATACTCATGTTTTCTTCTCCTTAAACCCATGATCATAATATCACACAGACCGGATCCGCGCTCATCTGTCTTGCTCTTACATATCAATCCCGTCTTCTTACATCTGTGCTTGAACTACGGTTGGTTCATTCACAGAAACAGCACCATAACAATGCCTGCCGCCTTATTGAGAACATTTAATCCACGGTTATGCTGTTCCCGAAGAGATTAAAGTTTCTGATCCCGGCTATAACCCTCCCTTCCATATATTTTTAATATTTAGCGATTACTAACGTGTCTGGCTTAGTTTTATCTTTACAGATCAAATATGCTCATCTGCTGATACTTATCCGGCAGTTCCCGCATAAACCCGAAACACTCATCCGGAGTTGACAGTATTTTGTTGTCCTTACAGATTCTCAGGAGCAGCCCCTTTAATTCCCGTGCATTCGGGCTTGGCAATTCATACGCATTCCCATACTGTCTGATGTAGCGCTCTTTCATTCTCGGAAAATGCCTGTCAAGCGCTGCATAATAATATTCTCTGTCTCCTTCCCGAAGCGTCAGTCCCATGCCGAAATCGATGATTCCCTTCACCCCTGTTCTGACACACTCATTCAGTATTGCCGTGATGTTTTCCTCGGTATCGTTGATAAAAGGAAGGATCGGAGTGAGCCAGGCAACAGTCGGAATGCCATGTTTATGCATTTCTTCCAGCACTTCGATCCGTCGCTTTGTATTGCATACATTCGGCTCCAATATCCGGCACAGGTCATCATCATAGGTTGTAAGTGTCATCTGCACAACGCATTTTGCCGACCTGTTGATCTCTGACAGCAAGTCGATATCCCGAAGTATACGGTCGGATTTGGTCTGGATCGCGACCCCGAAACCGTTTTTGTGAATTATCTCCAGGCAGCGCCTTGTCAGGCGCAGTTCCTCTTCACAATGCATATACGGATCCGACATGGCACCTGTTCCGATCATGCACTTTTTCCTTTTCGACTTCAGCGCATTTTCCAGAAGATCCGGCGCATTTTGCTTCACCTCGATATCTTCAAACGGATGCGTGAAATGATAACACCTGCTCCTGCTATCACAGTAAATGCAGCCGTGAGTACATCCCCGGTAAATAT
Organism: Lachnospiraceae bacterium; assembly: GCA_024698285.1. Classification (GTDB taxonomy): domain Bacteria; phylum Bacillota; class Clostridia; order Lachnospirales; family Lachnospiraceae; genus UBA2868. Next base: position 77,401 of record JAILRJ010000046.1, read on the forward strand.
TCATTCCAAAGTATCCGCCGTGGCCGGTCAGGATCCCTTTTGCATCAACAAAGTGCACTTTATCAGTTTCCCCTTATCCCTATGTTCTACAATTACAACATTTATATCATTCGTCGATAGAAACTTCTTTTATTTCTTTTTAACCGATGCGTGGGTTCAGAGGTAATATACGATATAAGAAAAAGCAAAATCAAGCCCAAAACAGGATCGGAGGATCGGAGTATCTGAGAATGAGAAAAATCACACCGGCATGATAAACGGACAGACTGCCGCCTCCACCGGACAATTCCCTATACGGGTATCTCAGACTGACAAGTATGTGGATGACGGGATCCTTTTGGGGAAGATACCGGAAGGGTTACTGATATATCAGGCATAACAAAACCTCCTGTAAATGTGATCATCCACATCTTACAGGAGGCCCGGTTCTCTACTGCACTCTCACGCTTACAATGTATTCGGAATCATCCGGGATCGCTATTTCCGGATCCTTTATCATGACTTCGGAATCCTTTCCCTGCTCCTTAAATCCCAGCACGAAGTGACACAGTGCAATTCCTACATCTATTTTTTGAAGGTCTCCGGTGGCATCATTCACATATCCCTTATCCTTCTTTTCGTAGAAATGATACAACCCATCCTTGTATACGATTCTCCATGGCTGCTTATTTACGGCAGACGGAGCCCATCGAACCATTTCAAATATATCCGCCATATCATCGGGAGGGGAAAAAGGTTTTCCCCACTCATCCGCAAAAAACAGTTTGTCCCCCGAGATACGGCTGTCCGCACCGATCCCCTTTCGCATCATGGCTTCCTTAAAGGATCTTTTCTTTGCGGGATAACCCAGCGGACTGACACAGGGCATCATTTCCCCGTCCCTTACACCGGCTGCTTCTTCAAACACTTCCCTTTTCATCGTTCCACCGATCCATACGGTTCCGATACCAAGTGTCCATGCATGAAGAACAAGTTCCTCAAAAGAATATCCGAAGGCCACATCCGCATACGGCTTTTTCTCCACTTTACCCGCAACATACAATTCTTCGCCTGACAGTACGGGGCTGGAAAGTCCATGCTCCTTCGCATCCAGCATAACAAATTCCACGGGAATACCGAACGGGTTGCTTATGCTTTTGATGTATTCGTCGATATCTTTCCTGTGTTCATCACTTATCGTGCTTCCATCAAAGGTCCTTACACTCTTTCTGCCCTTAATGATCTCTAACATCTTTTCCATTTTTTCACGCTTTCTTTACAACAGAGCCCTGATGCATTCCTCAACCTTCTTCATATCTGCCGTGGGCTCGAACCTGGCAACGACATTTCCTTCTCGGTCAACAACAAACTTGGTGAAGTTCCATTTGATGTCCGGCTTCTTATCCCACTGCGGATCAGCTTCTGCAAACATCTTCTCAAGAAGCGGCCTTAATTCGTGATCATCAAAGCCTTCAAATCCCTTCTGCTCCTTCAGATATGTGTAGAGCGCAAGCTCGTTATCACCGTTAACATCGGACTTCTTCATCTGAGGGAATGTGGTGTTATAGTGAACCGTACAAAACTCATGGATCTCCTCATCAGAGCCCGGCGCCTGGCCGCCGAACTGGTTGCAGGGAATATCCAGTATCTCAAGTCCCTTATCGTGATAATCCTTATATAATTGTTCGATCGGCTCATACTGCGGTGTAAATCCGCATCCCGTGGCGGTGTTCACGATCAGGATCACTTTGCCCTTATAATCTGACAGGCTCAGCTTCTCTCCGTTTCCCTTGGTTACTTCATAATCATAGATCATCTTCTGTTCCTCCTTTTTGGGGTAGTTTGAATTAATGAATAGTTATGCGATTCCGGTCTTCATGATCTGCTCTACGAGCTCACGCTTTTCATACAATACACATCCGCCGTCGTGATCATCCGTCAGAACCCCGCCGTCATTAAGCGCCTTAAAAAGCGGAGAATGCATAGCCTCACGCAGTGAAGTGTTTTTAATATTCACATCCGAATAAGGCGAGAACGGGCACGGCTCTGCTCCACCGTGAGAATTGATATGGAAAAATCCTCTCCCGGCTGCCACGCATCCGCCGGAGCTTTTCTCGTCACCCGGGAATGAAATATACACCATCTGAGGTGAATTGCTGCGCAGCCTTTCGATCTCGGCTTTTAAGTATTCTCTTTCTTCTTCCCCCGGTGCCAGATCTGCGCTCTCCTCGGTAACCGGCACAAATTCCACAAATATGACTGCTTTGCAGCCTCTGTCCGACAACTCCCTTAAGAAATCATCCGATGTAACCTCACGAATGTTTTCCCTCGTGACGGTAACAGATGCCCCGAATATAAGGCCCCGCTCGCAAAGCCCGTCCATGTTCCGTATCAGCCTGTCATATACGCCGGTACCTCTCCTTGTATCCGTGAGTTCTTTTTGTCCTTCGATACTCATGATCGGAATCAGGTTACGACTTGCGTCAAACAGATCAAAATACTTCTCATCCATGAATGTTCCGTTCGTAAACACGGGAAAAAGGATGTTTTTCTTCTTTCCGGCAGCTTCTATGACACCCCGGCGAAGCATGGGTTCGCCGCCTGCAAGCAGGATAAAGCTTATCCCAAGATCATCTGCCTCATCAAAGATTCCCGCCCACTCTTCATCCGTAAGCTGACTTACAGGCTCCGCATCAACAGTGGCGTGATTACACCTTGAATAGCACCCTGCGCAATGAAGGTTACATTTGCTGGTTATGCTCGCGATCAAAAAAGGCGGTATATGTTCTTTGTTCTCTTCTGCTTTTTTGCGCTTTTGCGACGCTTTTGCACTGGCCGTTGCAAAGCCGAGCATAAACGCGCTTTCCTTCGGATCCCTGAGAGTAGCCTTTATGGCATCCGCGACAACACGTTCCACTCCTTTTGTCATATAATCCTGAATATCAAATTCCTTTTTCATAAGCATTACTATCCTTCCAGAAACAGATACAACAGCCTGTACAGTTCTTTTGCATCCTTCTCACTAAGTGCCGACCCCGACGAGGAGATCTTCACCGGTATATCCTTGCACTTTTCCTTGAGTGCATTCCCCTCCGGTGTGATGCTTATGATAGTGACCCGCTCATCTTCTCTCGATCTTTCCCTTGTCACATAGCCGGCCTTTTCCATTCTCTTTAAAAGCGGTGTGAGCGTTCCGGCATCCAGATGAAGGGCACTCCCAAGTTGGCCGACGTTTACGGATTCGTGCTCCCACAGCACCATAAGTACAACGTACTGTGTATAGGTAAGTCCGAGCGGATTAAGGTAAGGGGTATATTTTGCAACGATCTTCCTGCCGCAAGCATACAGCGGAAAGCATAACTGGTTTTTTAATAAAAGCTGCTCATATTCCTGTGCCATAAATTACTCCTTCTTTTTTGCCTTTTGCAACATTATATTTTGCGCAATATAAAATGTCAACATTTTTTTTCGACCTCTTTCGAGCGGTCATTATATGATGCGCTAAACGTCACATATCGTTACTCCATCTTATATGTCATCATCTCATACTTAAGCCTGCTTCCTTCAACTATCTCCGGCGGAAGAAGTGCTCTTGCCACGAGTTTGAGATCATCCGATTCGATATCCGTCCTGCGAAGATTCGCGTAATCCCCGTCTATGCTCACCACTTCATAGAACCATATTTCCATCACAGCTGCTCCTCTCCTGTTTGTTTATATTCCCCGGACACATATGCCTTCATCTTAAATATCCGTTATGTTGTATCCGTACCTTCTGCCTCTGGCCACACTTTCAATTTCAGGAAAACAGAATTGGAAGAAGTGAAATTTCCGTACAACAAGCCAATCGCGCTTATTACAGCTCCCAAAATGCCTCCCGATGTTCAGGCTTTGCAGTTCTTTCGGATATCAGTTCCGCCTTGCGGTTGAGATATCCGTTACGTTTGTTCTGTCCTCTGCCGGTATCCATGGAATAAATCGATTTACTTTAAGCTTGTAATTCTCATAATCAGCACCATATAAATCCAAAAGCCACTTCTCTTCCGAGCAAATAAGTGTGACAGTCATAATGATCCAGTTTATCACCGGAAGCACAAGCATGTATGCGTTATGCCACATAAGCGTGATCCCTGCAAATGCGATCCACCAGCCGCTGTACATAGGGTTCCTGACCCATGCATATATTCCGCCTGTCTTGAGTTTGTTACTTTCAATGTGATCATCCATATCGGAACGCATTGCACCAATAAACCATATGATAATCCCGGATATTATCAGCAAGGTTCCAGTAACCCTAAACACTGTTACCCAAGAATTTTTCAGTATTCCGATCTTAAAGACATAGCCAAACAATATAATCCCTATCAGTGTTACTACGCCCATTCCAAAGATCATATATGGCCCAACTCCAAACAAGGGAAGCTTTTGCCCTTCCTTGTTATAGTTCTTTAACACTTTCTCAACCCTCCTGATGCTGTTATTTGACACCGATCACAAGGATCCATGGCTTTCCCTGATACCGGTCAGTAACAACCTTGGTAAACCCTGCAGTCTGTAACGCCTCCGAAATCTGCTGTGTCGTATAACACTTCATCCCGTCAACAATCTTCTCATATTTTTGTCCGCTCATATCTTCTCCGTCGCATTCATTTACGATAAGGAAACTTCCTCCGTTCCTCAGTATCCTGCAGACTTCTCCAAAGCACTTTTCAAGTCCCGGCCAGAAATAGATAGTTTCAAACGCTGTTGCGATATCATATGTATCATCCGGAAGATCAAGTGCAGATACATCTCCCTGTTTTACTTCCAGACGCCCCTTTTTTATATATTCCGAATTGAATTCCTTTGCTTTTTCAACAGACAGATCCGAATGATCTACCGCTGTGCCTTTTGAACCGGGATACTTTTGCAGGAGAGCCCCGATATTCCTGCCGCCTCCGCATCCCAGATCCACAACCTTTTCAGGGGACGTCGCGAGCAAATGTGCCATTCCCCAGTCAGCCATCTTTGCGTGACCGGAATTCATCCCCTTGATCATCATTTTTCCCAGTTTGCCTTCCGGTTTCCTTGTCTGATTCATAAATTTCCTGATCAATCCCATCTTCGTACCTCTCTGTCCGAACTTTATTTTTTGACATAAAAAATAACCGGTTAGTGTTTGCTAACCGGTTATCAGTATAATTAGCGTGCGCTAACTTGTCAAGCGCTATTATCAATTTATATCACCCATACATGCTGTGCATCTGGTTACCATCTTCTAATACTCACGCGGGTTTATTCCCGTATACTTTCTAAACACCGCGGAAAACTTACTGGCATTACTGTATCCGCACATTCCGGCAATCTCGGTGATCGAGTATTTATTTTTGAGAATAAGATTTTTTGCCTCCTGTATTCTTACCTGTGTTCTGTACTCATATATGGTCAGACCATACATTTGTTTAAACACTCTCTGCAGAGTAGTTCTGTTAAGGTTTACACTTTTCGCCAGCCCTTCGATCGATATATTTTCCGATATTTCTGTTCCCAGGATCTTGCGTGCTTTATGAACTTTGTTTTCGGTGTCCTTGCAATAATACTGATGATCCCCCGATTTTCGACCTTTAATATCCATAGTTGTTATGATAACCTGATATGTCAGCAGTTTCCTATAATAGTCTCCGTACGCATCCGGTAACTGCATCATCTCCGAGAACACACTTTTTAGTCTGTCAGTTGCTGCAAAGCATATACAGCTGTCAGCCTTCATGGCGCCGTAATACATCTTTTCCTTATCGAATGTATCCGTTTTGAAGAGGCGGTTCAACTCCTCTGCGGCATCATCAATACAAACAACAATACTAATGCATCGCATTCCCTTGTCGCCAACTATGCATTTTCTTGCACCCAGCCTACTGCTGAATATACAAACGTCTCCGGTATCAGCACTGGCACATCTTCTGTTTTCCATTTCAAAATCCACGTGCCCTTCTAACATGTACATAATCTCAATATACTTTATAAAACGCTTTTGTTCCTGGTAACCCGGATAATATTTCTCAATTTCCGAATAAATATAATAAATACCCTTTGAAACATTATACCGTCTCATTATCCCTTCACCGGTAGCGCTTTTGAGCCTGTATGTCTGCTCAGAATCTCCGGAAGAAATCAATTGCATGTATTGGTCGAACAGCGCCTGTGAATCCATATTCTCTCTCATTTTTGACCACTTTATGCCGCAGCAACGTTTCTGAATCTTGTCTGTCTCATATTTTTCTTTTCCTCAATTTTCATGTTTCTGAATGAGGTTATCATAAGAACTATTCCTATGACTAAAACAACAAGATCCGTTATAAGCTGAGCATAGAATACTCCCTCAACATTATGCGCAAAGAATCTCGGTAATATGATCACCAAAGGCAGGAACAAAACGGCCTGTCTGAGCAGTGCCATAATTGACGCCGCCCCGGCTTTGCCGACAGCCTGGAAAAACGTGATCGCAAGTATGAGTACTCCATATGCAATAAACATTGTGAACAGAACTCTGAGCATGGGTGCGCCCTCGGTAACTATGCTTTCGTCCGTTATGAACATCGAAAGCATCGCCTTGGGAGCGATCATTATCGGAGCATAGAATATAAGCGCAATTGTAGTTGCCGCCGCCATAAATGCTTTTGTAAATGCCCTTACCCTGTTATAGTTCTTGGCCCCGAAGTTAGTTCCTACCGCAGGCTGGAAGCCCTGACTTATCCCCCAAAGAGGAATAAATGCAAATGCCTGGAGGCTCAGTGCTGCTCCCAGTATAGTCTGCCAACTGCTGCTTCCCCATTTTTCAACGGTATTGTACATTATTGTCTGCTGAACCATTGTCATAACCTGCATGAGCATCGCAGATATCCCTACGCTTATCACAGGCTTGATGAGCGATCTTTCAATCTTTACCTTATTGATCTTAACAGTGTCACTTTTATTCACGAAATACCAGAGCGTATATACAGCCTGGATTATCTGTGCAATTATAGTGGCATATGCTGCACCGAGTATTCCGTTCTCTTTTCCCATCACACTGATCATAACGGGATCAAGTACTATGTTAATGATCGCACCTGCCGCCATGATCGTCATAGCCATTTTGAGCTTTCCTTCGCCACGCATTACCATGTTGGCTGCCTGAGCGAAGTTTACAAAAAGCGAGCCTATGAACACGATTCTAAGATATCTTACGGATTCAGCAAGAATATTTCCTTTAGCTCCGGCAAGCGATAACAGATTAGGAGCGAAAATCATCCCGATTGCAGTGATAAGTATGGAAAAAATCAGTATAAGTGCCGTAAGATTCCCCATTATCCTGTCCGTAGTATCCTTATCGTTCTTCCCAATAGCGCGAGATAGTACCGAAGCTGATCCCGTGCCTATCAAAGTGGCAACCCCTGTGTTGAGCAATGTAAACGGATATGATACCTTTACTGCGGTCATCGCCTCAGGGCCAACCATTCTTCCCACAAAGACAGCGTCCATAAAATTGTACAGTCCTATAACGACCATACCTAGTATGGCCGGAACGCTAAGTGAGATCATTGTTTTAAATACGTTCCCGTATAAAAGACTGTCTTTTGCATCATTTTGTTTATTCATAATAATTTTCACCTCCTGTTTATTTAGTTAGCACTCGCTAACCATTGGGAGTATATAACCGATCCGATATGCAATTCAACTCCGTTATGCAGTGTGCACTCCAATCTGCAATTAATTAATTCCGATACCGACAACCTGCGGTTTATACTGCCCGGCATCCAAGCTTCCATGTTGCCGCCATGCTTCGCTCCGTTATAAAACTCTTGTAAATCCCTTCCCGGGATAGAAGTTCCTCATGAGTTCCCTTTTCGGCAATACGCCCCTTATCTATAACCATGATCTGATCAGCACCTCTTACCGTCTTTAATCTGTGTGCGATCATAATGATCGTCTTATCCTTTGTAAGAGCGTCAACGGCTTCGATCAGTTTTTGCTCATTTTCAGGATCCACGTTTGCCGTTGCCTCGTCAAGAATGATTATGGGGGCATCTTTCATTATTGCTCTGGCTATTGATATACGTTGTCTTTCGCCACCCGAAAGACTTGCTCCACCTTCGCCGATCACTGTATCGTATCCATCAGGAAGTTCCATTATAAAATCATGACAGCAAGCTTTCTTCGCTGCTTCCACAACTTCATCCCGGCTCGCATCCGGTCTTCCGAAACGTATATTATTCTCTATAGTGTCATTAAACAGATATACGTTCTGAAATACGAAAGCATAGTTTTTAATAAGACTGTCATAACTGTAGTCCCGTACATTTGTACCACCAAGTGATACACTTCCCTTATCAACATCCCAAAACCTTGCCAGAAGCTGGGTAAGCGTCGTCTTGCCTCCGCCGGACGGTCCGACAAAAGCTGTCTGAGTCTTTTCGGGTATAACGAACGAAATATCATCAATGATTTTCTTCTCATCATATGAAAAATCAACGTTCTTCATAGAAAGCGTCATATCTTTCGGCGTAAATTCTTTCCCTTCTATTTTCATTGTAGGAGAAGAAAGCGCTTCATTAGCTTTATCTACACAGTTCTCGATTGCGCGAGTCAGTCCGTTGAATGCTCCTACCAGGTCAAGAGACTCAAATATCATGAACGAACATATGATCATCATAACAGCGTATGCAAGCGACATGGTTCCATTTAAGTAAAATGCAAGACTCATCAGCATCATAACAACGCCCGCTGCCTTATTGAGAACATTTAAGCCAAACATGATGATCTCATATGTGGTTTCCATACTCGTGCTGTATTTTGCAAACCTATCTATAGACTCATCTACATTGGTTATGCTGTTCCCGAAAAGATTAAAGTTTCTGATCTCAGCAACACCCCTGACATATTCCAGTATCCTGCCAACCATAACATCCTGTGCCTTGGTGAATCCGTCGGCATCCGCACTTTCCATTCTGATCATGAACTCCGTTCCGACAAGGTAGATGATCATTGCTGCAAGCGCAACCGAAGCTATCCTTGCATCAAAGAAAAACATCGATACTACAATGACTGCAGTCGTTATCATGCCCTTTGAGACCATGATAACGCACCTTGATGCCATACCCGAAAGGCTTTCCATCGTGTTGGTCGCGATCGATGTCACCTTTCCGAGTCCTTCACTGTTAAAGTATCCCATGGGTACATATCTTAAATGCTCTGCTATCTCCATTCGTTTTAGCGAGGCGGTATTATATCCCGCTCTCGTTTGAAGCATTGTTGTTTTCATTGAAATAAGTGTCTGAAGGATTATCGAGGATATGATCACACCACACGACATATACGCTTCCCGTATGGAAAGATTACCTTCAAATATGGCATTTAACACTATAAATACAGCCGGTATCCTCATTGCAACAAACAACGCGTTAAACACTCCCAGAAAGATTGACAAATAGAACTGCTTCCTTTCCGTCTCATTGCAGAAATCAAAAAACTTCTTTAACGTCCTTATCATATTACGCCACCTCTCCTTCTTTTACTGCCATATGACTTTCCCACATACTTCTGTACAAAGGACTTGAAGCAAGCAGTTCATCCTGTGTCCCGTAACATTCAACATTTCCGTCATGAATCAGGAATATCCTGTCCGCACCGGCGATCGTTGACAGCCTGTGTGCTATGACTATGAGAGTCTTTCCAGCAGTAAGCTTTGAAAGAGAGGCCTGTATAACAGCTTCGCTTTCGGGATCCGTATAACTCGTAGCCTCATCAAGTATCACGATCGGTGCATCTTTCAGCATGGCTCTTGCAATCGATATACGCTGCCGCTCTCCTCCGGACAGATGTCCTCCCGATCCTCCGCATATCGTCTGATACCCGTTTTCAAGTGACATAATAAAATCATGGCATCCGCATTTTCTGGCCGCTTCTATGACTTCTTCATCGGTCGCCCCTTCTCTTCCCATTCTGATATTGTCCATTACAGTCTGATCGAACAGATAATTCTCCTGAGAAACATATGCCACATGCCGGTTATATTCTTCAAGCGGCATATCCTTTATATTAACTCCGCCGATAAGTATTTCGCCCGAATCAACATCCGACAAAGATGCGACCAGTCTTGCAATGGTTGATTTCCCCGATCCCGAAGGGCCGACACGAGCATTTACGGTACCGTCAGTCATCTCCATGTTGATCCCGTGAAGGATTTCCTTGTCTTTATATGCAAAGTGAACATCCCTAAGAATGATACCGTGGTCTTCGGGAATCCTATCGGCTTTTGCCGGCCTTATCAGATCTTTCTCGTCCATGATATCGGCCATATCACTGATTATCTCGCCGACCTTGGATATATCATCCGTATATGAGAACACGGTAACAAGCGGTGTGACCGTTCCAAACGACAATATGATAAGAACAACCAGGTCTGCGGGCTTAAGACTCCCGTTAAGGCAATAGATCACTCCCGAAGGGAGAAGGCCCAGCATGGTCGCGGGAAAGCAGGCCATACCGAAGTTCTGCCAGAAGTTTTCCTTTCGCATCCACTCAATAAAGCAGTCTGCACCTTCCTTTGCGGCTTTTACAAACTTTCCGTACGATGTTCTGCCCTGCCCGAACGCCTTGATGACTTCAATGCCGCCTATATACTCTACTGCTACGGCATTAAGTGCCTTGGTTTTCTCAATCGTTGCGGGATAATACTTCGGAGTTGAAGACATCATTATCGCAAAAGATATAAAGCCTGCCGGGATACATATAAGCTGCCACAATCCCACCCGCCAGTCGATTGTCATCATATATATGAACATCGCAATGGCACCTATGATATTTGCCGTGAACTCCGGCGTGACATGGGCAAGTGTCATTTCAATCTGTTCAACCCTGTCACAGATTATATTCTTATATTCTCCGGATGACCGCATTTGTACCGCACCGAGCGGCATAGTATTCAGTTTCTTCAGTAACATCTTACGGCCCATTCCTATAAGTCCGAATGTCGCCACATGTGATTTTTGTGTTGAGAAACCATGAAATATATACCTGAACATCCACAGAATGCCTATCTGTACTCCTCTTTGGATATAAAAATGCATGTTACTCTCTCCACCGATCAGTTCACGAATAAGAGAGGCGAGGCATACATATGCAAGAAGCATGCTTACCACTCCTGACAGGGCAAGTATTATACTGACAAAATATACGCCCCTTTTTCCTTCCGTGAACTTCCATAGCCAGCTGAATGTGTTCCTGTTCAAAACATTTCCTTCATTTTCCATTACATTCAATCCTTTCTGAATTTGTGTTCCTTTGTCGTTTCTCGGGTTAGTATCCGCTAACCCATGTCTTTTATTATCGCCCCGTTTAATTACGGGGCGTTATTCTACCTGTCTATATTCCAAACAACGCTTTCCAGGCAGGTTTATAAAAATCCTGAAGTGTTATGGCGAAATGCATTGCCTTTTTTCTGTCGAATCCATGTACTACAGGTTGAAATGCCGATTCGACATATGCTGTGGTCAACAGGTGTAATTCATCCCTGTCGACATGTCTGGTTTGATACCCTTTCTTCTCAAGTTCCTTCATGTACGAGAGAGTGGCATCCTCCTCAATCATTGCTACCTCGTGAATGAAGTCCTCAAATCTCGATCCCGCCGAACAAGTCACGAGAAGTTTGAATTCATCAATATGATCATATATAAATTCCATTTCACGGACAGTCTCGTCGTCACCTTCCCACTCGTATTTCCCATCAATGTGATCCACCTCATCAAAATACTCACTCTCGATATCATGATAAAGTTTATAGAATTCCTCTATTGCAGGTTCCACCAGGGACGCGAACATTTCATCTTTATTGGCAAAATGCTTATAGAGCCCACTGACCTGAATACCGGCATTGGCTGCGATCCTGCGAAGAGATGCATCATTATATCCATACTCCAGAAATTCTTTTCTGGCCGCATCTATTATCCTGATATGGCTGTCTGTTTTATCCTTTGGCACTTATCGTATCACCTCTTTATACGCATAAGAGAACGATGTTCTCTTTTGTTTTAGAGTACACCGTTCTCTATCGTTTGTCAATACCATTTATCTATATCATTTATTTCCTGCACCTGAAATATACGATCGATCCATCCGTATGAAGATCGACATTCGCATATAAACGGTTAAGAATATCAAGCAGTTGTTCTCTGGTTGGAAAAGGCGGTGTGAACCAGCCTTTCTTAGCCAGTATCCTATGCACCAGCCAATCCGTTCTTGCGCATTCACCCTTTATATAGAAACAGGATATGAACATACCGCCCCTCTTCAGCACACGGTACGTTTCACGAAAGGCCTTATTCTTGTCAGGAAGCGCGTGAAAACCGTTCATGCTCATGACGATATCACAGCTTTCATCTGCGATCGGAAGATGTGCGACATCTCCCTGCACCAGTGTTATATGATCGCAGCCTCTCAGTCTGTGCTTTGCTTTTTCAAGCATGTCCGAACTGTAGTCAAGACAGGTGATCTTCGCCGATGATAGCTTTTTCCACTTTTTCTCGGTAAACACGGCCGTTCCTACCGGAACATCAAGTACAGTACCTGAAAAATCATCCGGGATATACGACAGGATCTTCGCGGCAACTTCATTATCATCCGTGTCGCTCCAGAAGAATTTCATATATGCCCTGCTCCAGATATTCCCTCGCGTAAGCACGGTGTCGTATATGTCCTTCGAATCATGATATGCGGTTTTAATCTTGTCCGATACGGGCAAAGCCTTTTCCAGTCTTACGTTTCTCGCGTTTTCTTCGGTATCATCCCTCTCGTCATATCCGTCATAGGGAGCGTTCGGGTCATGAGGTTTCTGTTTTTTCATGCTGTTACATACCCGGTCTTTATGCGCAAAAACAAAATCAAGATCGTCCGACCAGCCCGTATGCCCTGTGATGACCTTGGGACTGATTCCTCTGCTTCTCAACAGATTCTCGAGTTTTACCAGAGACCTCTTTGCAAGCTCGTTGTCTTCTGCTAGCGAATTGATAAAACTGTAGCCTCCGTCGGCACCGAACCAGATCGTATCTCCGGTAAACAGATATTCGTTGTCAATCAGGTAGACCATATGACCCCAGGTATGGCCCGGGACGAGGATCGCTTCGATCCTGATATCGTCAATGTAAAACACATCTCCGTTTCGAAGGATCACGCGTTCGTTATCGCATTTAACCATAGGGAGCTTGTACATTCCGAAGATGACCCGGCGTCTTTTCTGACCTGTCATGTATCGATTTTCTACTTCGCTTATATACACTTTTGCCTGTCTGAATATTCCGTCACTGTCGCGTTCAACAGCTCCTACATGATCCGTATCCTGATGCGTGATCAGGATATCATGAATATCCGAAGGATCTATATCAAGCCACCTCATCTTCTCGGCCAGTCGCTCGTAGTTATACCCTGCATCGATCATGATCGTCGTATTGTTCTTTGTATAGAAAAAGATATTTGCTATCCACTCACGCACACACGCGACATGATCATCGATGCGTCCGGTATTCAGTGGTTTAAATATCTCTTTGCCACGATATCCCCATGACATAACAACCTTTTGAAAATTCGATGCTTTTCTGGACATTTCAGTTCCTCTCTCTTAAGTACATTTCTCAGGCCGGTTTTCTTGCTACACAGTGAAGGCGAAACAATCCGCGCTCTTCAAACATTTCCATCTTAAGGCCTGCTCTGTTGCAAAGGTTGCGAACTTCATCTCTGCCATACACGTGAACATCTCCGTGTCCCGTGAGATTGATGATGCGCATCTCCACATTATTCATGAACCAACGGATGGGTGTACAGTTTGATGTCATATCCCTGAGTATAAGACGTCCTCCGGGCCTTAATACTCTGTATACACTGTTAAAGAAATCTTGAACATTCGGGTAATGATGGAAGCTCTGGCAGCAGATCACCACATCAAAAGACTCCGCGGCAAAAGGAAGATTCTCACAGTCTCCAACAACAAGTTCCACGCCCGGCATCTTCTTGGCTTTTGCCACCTCGATCATCTTCGGCGTAAGATCTATGCCCGTGTAATTCCTGTCGGGGTATTTCTCCTTTAAAAGCGAAATCATCGGTGCGGTTCCGCATCCGCAGTCAAGAAGATCGTTAAAATCTTCTTTCTCCAACTCCGCCAGCACATCCGGATAATCCTTCTTGCACATCTTGTACACTCCGGCCTGATCTGTCTCATAAACAGCTGCAGCCTTGGAGAACTCTTTAAGTGACATTTCTTTGTATTCTTTATCTGTCATAATAAACCTCTTCATGAAACTTTCTGCCCGAGCAGTTTTGTCGTACTTTTTATTCCCAATGCTATAGTTGATGTGTTGTGAAGCAATGCCGACAGTGATGGTGACAGTACTCCTAAAAGTCCCAGGATGATAAGTGCGCTGTTAAACCCTACTATCGTTCTGTAATTAAACCGAATCCTGTCCATCAACGCATTACTTAAATCCCTGAGCATTACTATGCTGTACAGATTTTCCGATGCAACTGTGATATCGGCGATCTGCCTTGCGATCTCAGCCCCGTCACTTATGGCTATTCCCGCATCCGATGCCGAAAGAGCAGGAGAATCATTGATCCCGTCTCCGATCATTATAACTTTATGACCGTTTGCCTTCATTTCCTCGACAAATCCGGCCTTATCTTCCGGAAGGACCTCGGCATGATATTCATCCACACCGACAAACTCCGCTATTCTCTTTGCCGTGCGTTCGCTGTCTCCGGTCATCATCACAATATGTGCTATTCCCTGCCTTCTCAATGCATTGACTACCGCTTTTGCATCCTCCCGTATCGGATCCTCTATCAATATCACTGCGGCGAGTTTTCCGTCCTTTGCGTAGTACAGGTGGGAATACTCATCCGGCAAATCGTCAAACATCTCCTTTTTATCTTCAGGTATTATCACATTTTCATCCTCGAAGATAAAGTGGAAACTTCCTATCAGGGCACGGTTTCCGCTTATATTCGATGATATTCCGTGTGCAACTACATATTCAACTTTCGCATGGAGTTCTTCATGGGTGATCCCGGCATCTTCCGCAGCTTTTACAACGGCATTGGCGATCGAGTGGGGGAAATGCTCTTCAAGACATGCAGCTTCCCTTAGGAGTTCTTCCTTACTTTCACCACTAAATGAGATTATATCTTTTACAGCAGGCTGCGCCTTCGTAAGAGTTCCCGTCTTGTCAAACCCGATCACATCCGCTTCGGAAACCGCCTCAAAGAATCTGCCTCCCTTAACGGTAACTTTACCCTCTCCCGCTTCTCTGATGGCCGACAATACCGAGATAGGCATGGCCAGTTTCAAAGCACAGGAATAATCAACCATAAGAACGGATACCGCCTTCATAACATTCCTGCTCAAAATGTATGTCAACGCAGCACCGGCAAATGTATATGGAACCAGCTTATCCGCGAGACCCTCCGCTTTGCTCTCGAGCCCTGATTTCAGTTTCTCCGATTCCTCGATCATTCGGACGATCTTGTCATATCTTCCGCTGCCTCCTACCGCTGTTACCCTCACCGATATCTCGCCTTCTTCCACAACAGTCCCGGCAAACACACTTGCGCCTTCTTCTTTCTTTACCGGAATGGCTTCTCCTGTCATGGATGCCTGATTTATAAGAGCGTAACCGTTTTCAACCACTCCATCAAACGGGATGATGTTGCCCATACGTACAACAACAGTATCTCCCGTCTTGATCAGGTCTGCATCCGTCTGTATCTCCTGTCCGTTCTCCGACTTCCATACCCGGCTGATGTTCAGAGACATCTGCCTTGCAAGGTCGGTCGTGCATTTCTTATGTGTCCATTCCTCCAATGTATCTCCGATATCCAGAAGGAACATAACGGATGATGCCGTCGGACGATCCCCGACTAGTATCGAAGCTGTGATCGCCGCTGCATCAAGCAGCTCGACCTTCAGCCTTTTCTCCGGGATCGTCTTAAGTCCCCGCCAAACATAACGCACTGACTTTAAACACGTCAAAACAGTTCTTATCGGCAGAGGCAGAAACAGCTTTTTTGCGTAGTGCCAAACTATGGAAGATACAATATCTTCGTAATACTGCGCATTCAGCTCTCTTGAAGAGCTTTCATAATAGTTCTCCGGAACTACTGTCTTTTCAGGATCATACTCTCTTATGATCCTGATCATCTCATCACGACAACATCTGTACCTGATCACGGCATCTGCCGTTCTTTCATATACCAAGGCCTTTTCAACACTTTCAATACCCTGGAGATAATACTGAAGCGTATCAGCTTCCCTGAAGGAAAATCGCGGCCTGTCAAAATGGACACGGATCCTTCCCGGAATGTCATGTTTGATAAAGGCTTTCATCTCAGATCTCTTCTTCCTGCGCTTTTACGGCTCTTTCTTCATTTATATGTTTAGCGTCTTCATAAATATCAGTACAGTTCTCCTGAAGAACGGTTGCCTGATCCACCACAACATCCTTGGCTCGCAGTGCCGCTGCCGTGCAATGCGTGTAAACCTTTTTTGCATCTTTGCTTGACAGTATCTTTATTCCTGCTGTCCCAAACAGTATCCCTCCCGCAAAAATTCCAAGTTTACTCCAACTCATTTCCGATCACTCCTTTCGTTTGTAACGATTGTATGTACTTTTTTATTCCCGCATACGTCGAAGGGCTCAGATAATGTCCTATCCAACATGCATCTTCTTTAGCGGTCTTTTCGTCCACATTCGCCACTGTCTTCAAAAAAACACTGAGCGTGGAATGCTTCTCGCAGATTTCCCTGGCCGCTTTTATTCCTTCCCGGGTAAGTTTGATCTGGCCGTTTTTCTTCATGCTGATGATATTATTTCTGCGAAGATTTGACATAGCGACCGAAACGCTGGCTTTTGAGTACGACATTTCCCTGGCTATGTCAACAGAGCGAACGCAACCGATCCTGTCTTCCAGAAGGTATATGGTTTTGATATAATCTTCTGCTGATTTGTTGATCTTTTCCATCTGTCTATAAAGAATCGTGATTGCAAAATATTTAAGTTACTACTTCCCACATCTCTCCCATATTCTTAAAACCTCCGTCAGGCATACAACCTTTACACGGCGCGGTGCCGGAGTGCAACGCGCACTCCGAGCATTTACCCGCACCACAGCTAAGGAGGGAGATTTTCCTTACAGCATCTATTTTTTCAAGATATTCAAGTTTTCGCTTTATATCATCTGTATCTGTTTTCAGTTCGGAAGCAAGAAGCTCAAGTGTCCTTGCGTGTCCATCCTTTAACAATTCAAGCAGTTCTTCCATAACGATCACCAGATGAGCATTCCGATATGATAAGCCAGAAATGCAAGTATGAGCGAAACTGCCGTGTAGTATATAACGATCCTTGCCGTCCATTTTGCCGAATGTGTTTCCTGGAATGTTGCAGCAAGTGCGACCACGCAAGGCATATTGAATGTCATTGCAAATATGAATGCAAGTGCCTCCGGCTTTGTGACGTTTGCCAGCAGAAGGTTGCTAAGATTTGAGGTGTCTGCGCCGCCCGCCATTGCCTGAGTAAATGCCGTTCCGTACGATCCGCCGCTGTATAGGGCACTTATTACGCCGACAGCTCCTTCCTTACCAACAGCAGATGCTATGTATGAAAGGAATAACTGCCATGGGAGTCCGAAGAATTTTGTCACGGGTTCAATGGCGACACCGATCCGGTAAAGCACTCCTCCATTACCGGAAGGAGAATATGAAAGAAGCCAGAATATGCCGCATACAAGAAGTATCACTTTGGTTACTCTGATAAACGTCTCTTTTGTTCTTCCGAGGACATATCTGAAAAGCGCTCCCCACTTTGGCTTATGATATGGCGGAAGTTCCATTATCATCCCGTATCTGTCTTCCTTCTTTACAAGTTTTTTGCCGAAAACCTTAGCCGTGATCCACATGTGAACCAGCATCGTAAGGAGTATTGCTACGATAACGCCAACGGCTCCCGGACCAAAGAATATCGCAGAGAGCATCGGTATTGTCGCCCAGGCAGCACCACAGGGGACTGCCCATGCAAGTGCGATCGTCAGGACTTTCTGTCCCCAGTTATCTATGACCCTTGCACCTGCAGCTCCGCCCATCGTACATCCGAAACTTACAAGGAACGGCATCACGGATTTTCCCTGAAGTCCGAGTTTGCCCATCGTATTATCAAATACATAGGATATGCGCGCCATTACACCGACTTCTTCAAGAAGACCGAATACAAGCGTTACCCCGAATACAAACCCGAGCATTTTGAAGATATATGAAAACGATTGGATTATGACATCACCTGCGATGAGAATAATAAACTCCGGGCAACCAACCGAGGCAAGGGCGTTCATCACGGGTGCTTTAATGGCAAGTATGGCCTCGCCGACGCCCATCAGTGGCAAAGCCGGAATGAATGAAGCTATGAGTCCGAGCAAAACGGTCAGTATTACCGCCGCTTTACCCCATGTTTTACTCGTATATATCCTGTCAAGTCTGCTAAGGGACACCTTCTTTTCTTTTGTCTCTACTGCTTCTTTGAGCAGGTCATCTATCCATTTAAACTTGCATCCCCCGGTAGCTACCGCTCCGTTCGTGTTCTTTCTTGCTTCTTCGATCTTACTGAACGCATCTTCACTGAGGGAATTCTTAAGTTTTGCAAGAACGACCTCATCATTCTCAAGTACCTTCACCGCAAGCCACATTGGCGAATAACCCTCAATGGCATTTTCCGGTATCAGCTCGCATATATCGTGATATCCCTTTACGTTCTCATACTGTTTTGCAAGATCATCTGCATTTATCTTTGCATTTTTCGAAAGAGCTTTTTCAAGTGTCTTATAAAATGTGTCATATGATTTTATATCCGTTGCGGAAAAAGCCACGACCGGGATCCCCAGTTTTTCCTCTATCGCTGCAGCATCGATCTTCTTACCCTGATCGATCGCAACATCTGCCATGTTGAGAAGAAGAAAGCACGGAACATCGATGCCTGCATAATCAGCCAGCATGAAAAGGCTTCTTTGCAGCTGAGAACTGTCTGCGAGGATGCATACAACATCCGCTTTGCCTGATGCTATAAAGTCCCTCGTGATCACTTCCTCGTCCGAATTAGCTGACAGACTGTACGATCCCGGAAGATCTGCAACCTTGTATTCCTTTCCGCCGTATGAAAAACTTCCTTCCTTTTTCTCGACCGTTTTGCCGGGCCAGTTTCCCACATGCTGACGAAGTCCGGTCAAAGCATTAAAGAGTGTGGATTTTCCGGAGTTGGGTTGTCCGAGAAGTGCTATAGTTGCCGATGCACTCATGCCGTCACCTCCTCGACCGTGATGCCTTTACATTCACTTCTGTTAAGTGCGATCATCGTATCCCTTGAATAAACAAGGACCGGCCTGTTTTTATCGTTCTTGATGACCTTCACCCTGCATCCGGGTGTAAGACCGATAGACGTTATACGGCTCATAAAACGAGTGTCGCCATGGATCCCGCTTACGAGCGCTTCTCTGTTTTCCTTTACTTCACTAAGACTCATCTGTTTTCCTCATTATATGTTCCTGCAACAGTCTGGTTAGCCTATGCTAATCCAGGTGCAAAAATATTATTTTACTTCAACCAACGTATATGACGTTCCCTTAAGCAGCTGCAGAAAATCATCCCTGCTCATGGCTCTCTTTGAAAGCACCTTCGCTTCTTTGCTCCCAAGGTCGACCTTCGCCCACAATTCTCCGTCGGAATTGAGGGCGTTTTCAACTCTCCTTACGCATCCGCTGCACACCATGCCTTCGATCCTCAGCGTATATGAAAAAGGATAGTTTCCTTTATTTTTGTCTTTAACCCGGACTTTTTTATCCGGTGAGCCTCCGGAGGAGCAGCATGAGCCCCCGTATCTTATGGTGCGCCAGATGCGCCCTGCACCTACGCAGATAAACACTATCAGCAATAATATGATTATGACGTTTGCCATGCTGCTCCTCTCCGTTTTTTTCTTTTTACCTTATCGAACCGTCTATCTCGAGCTTATCCGCTTCCCTGTATTTCTTGAAGAACAGCATATAAACCATTCCTGCTAAAGCGGCGATCGCAAATAACAATCCCAAAACGTTAGTGTTTCCTGTAAATGCCCATCCGAACTGAGTTACCATAAACGCGATCACGTATGCAAAACCACACTGATATCCAATTGCAAACCATGTCCACTTAGGGTTGTTCATCTCACGCTTTATCGCACCGATCGCTGCAAAACAAGGTGCGCAGAGCAGGTTGAACACCAGGAACGAGAATCCCGTGATGCCCGTAAACGCCTGAGCAAGCGACTGCCATGCCGTAAGTTCTCCGCCTCCGTAAAGGATACCCATTGTTCCGACGATATTCTCTTTTGCAACAAGTCCCGTGATCGATGCAACGGCAGCCTGCCAGTTGCCCCATCCGAGAGGAGCGAATATCCAGGCTATACAGTTGCCGATCTTTGCAAGGATCGACATTTCAAGTTCATCTTCCGCAAGCATACGGAATCCGTCTGCGGTAAATCCGAAGAAAGATGTGAACCAGACAACTATGGTCGAAAGCAGGATTATGGTACCGGCCTTCTTGATAAATGACCAGCCCCTCTCCCACATGGACCTGAGTACGTTGCCGAGTGTCGGCATATGATATGCGGGAAGTTCCATAACAAACGGTGCGGGATCTCCCGCAAACATCTTCGTCTTCTTAAGCATGATACCGGAGATGACGATAGCCGCCATACCGATGAAGTAAGCCGATGTCGATACCCATGCCGAGCCATTGAATATCGCACCTGCGATCATTGCGATAAAGGGTACTTTTGCACCGCAGGGAATAAACGTTGTCGTCATTATCGTCATACGTCTGTCACGTTCATTTTCGATGGTCCTTGAAGCCATGACTCCCGGAACACCGCAGCCCACACCGATGAGCATGGGAATAAATGATTTACCCGAAAGTCCGAACTTCCTAAATACCCTGTCGAGAACGAACGCTATTCGCGCCATATAACCGCATGCTTCAAGAAATGCAAGCATAAGGAAGAGAACGAGCATCTGCGGAACAAATCCGAGTACCGCTCCGACACCGGCTACGATGCCGTCAAGTATCAGGCCTTTCAGCCAGTCTGCTACACCTGCAGCATCCAATCCCGACTCGACAAGCGAAGGGATACCGGGGATCCATGTACCGTAATCGGCAGGATCCGGCTCATCGCCGATCTCTTCGAGAGTCTTAACGGCTTCCCCATAGTCTTCAATGCTTGCCGTTTCCTCACTTATCTCAAGTGTTTCTTCGTCTTCGACTTCATAAGTAAACTCGCCGGAAGGGGCACTTCCGTTTTCTTCAACATAAGCATCGTATCCGTCCACGATCGCAGATGCTGCGGTATAGTTCTCCGAAATCTCACCGTATCCTCCGTCCATACCGAACAGATGGAATCCGTCGCCGAAGATACAGTCGTTTGTAAAATCAGTGGCGGGGGCTCCGACCGCGACCATGGCGATCCAGTATACAAGGAACATAACAAGTGCAAAGATAGGAAGTCCGAGCCATCTGTTTGTAACGACCTTATCTATTTTGTCGGAAGCGCTGAGGACTCCCGCGTTCATCTTTTTATAACTGGATTTTATGACCTCGGCGATATAAACATAACGTTCATTGGTGATTATGCTTTCCGAGTCATCGTCAAGTTCTTTTTCCGCCGCTACTATGTCGTTTTCGATATGCGCCATCTTGTCAGCCGGTATCTTCATCTGATCAAGGACTTTATCGTCACGTTCAAATACCTTGATCGCATACCACCTCTGCTGCTCCTCAGGCATATCATGAACGACCGCTTCTTCAATATGTGCGATCGCATGCTCAACGGGACCTGAGAATGTATGCTGCGGAATGGTATTTCCGCTCTTTGCGGCTTTTATCGCTTCTTCAGCCGCTTCCATAGTCCCGTCGCCTTTCAACGCAGAAATATCAACAACCTTGCATCCGAGATGACGGGACAGCTCCCCGATGTTGATCTCATCGCCGTTCTTTTTTACGATATCCATCATGTTGACCGCAACAACGACCGGGATCCCGAGTTCCGTAAGCTGTGTCGTAAGATACAGGTTTCTCTCCAGGTTTGTTCCGTCTATAATGTTTAAGATGGCATCGGGACGCTCGTTTATCAGATAATTTCTGGCAACCACTTCTTCAAGGGTATATGGTGAAAGGGAATAAATACCCGGCAGGTCGGTGATCGTAACATCATCGTGCTTCTTAAGTTTTCCTTCCTTCTTTTCAACCGTAACGCCCGGCCAGTTACCCACGAACTGGTTGGATCCGGTAAGTGCATTGAACAGTGTTGTCTTTCCGCTGTTCGGGTTTCCCGCTAACGCGATAGTTATACTCATCTTATTACGCCTCCTCGACCTCTATCATTTCTGCATCCGCTTTACGAAGCGATAACTCATAGTTTCTGACCGTCACCTCTATCGGATCGCCCAATGGTGCAACCTTCCTGACATAAACAGAGGTATTCTTTGTTATCCCCATGTCCATGATCCTGCGCTTAACCGCTCCTTCTCCGTGAAGTTTTACAACAGTTACCGTTTCTCCGATCTTCACATCCCGTAGTGTTTTCACTTTTCATCCTCCTGTTCCTATTGATCCTATATCATTATTTTTCTTGCAAGTTCATCACTTAAGGCCACCCTGCTTTCCTTGACCTTCACGATCAGGTTCTCTCCGAGTGTGCTGACAACGCTGGCCTCTCCTCCAACTACAAATCCAAGATCTTCAAGATGTTTTTTTACCTCAGGACTTCCTCCGATCTTTCTTATGATCTGAGGTTTACCAGTTTCCGCATATACCAACGGCATCATACATATCCTCCCATAAACCGGTTATTTGATTAGCGTATGCTAATCCTTTGACAAAAATTATGGTTAGCATGTACTAACCGAGTACAAGTATAGTTAGCGGTCGCTAATATGTCAAGCAGTTTTTTCATTTTCCGTTGTACGTCCTTGTTTTTTATGGTAAGTTAATGCCAAAGGATATCGTAATGGGAGGCTTAACATATGGCTTTACTTGAGTCCGGAGAAATGTATCTTGAAACTATATATGTACTGTCTCAGAAATCGAGTTCAGTCCGGGGGATCGATATCGCAGATCATCTGGGATACTCAAAGCCTTCGGTCAGTCGCGCTGTCGGGCTGCTAAGGAACGAAGGTCTTGTTAAAAAAGATGCTGACGGATATTTCAAGCTGACCGAAGCCGGAGAGGTACTGGCCAAACGGATATATGAACGCCACACGGTACTTACGGCTCTTTTTATCAACCTCGGTATTGATGAGAAGACTGCTTCCGAAGATGCATGCCGTATAGAACATTACATAAGCGATAAAACATTTGATGCTATCAAAGCTCATATGAAGGAGCACGGAGCATATATTTCTCCGGCATCCTGATGCGCTAAAGTGAAATGCCTGTTCAGATCTGATCCTGTCGTGACAATCTAAAACCTCCTGTATATGTGATCTGTCCACATCTTACAGGAGGTTATTTATTCATATTGTACCTTTACTTCCGGATAATGCACTAATTGCATCCGGTTATCTACTGTACTCTCACGCTTACAATGTATTCGGAATCATCCGGGATCTCTATTTGCGGATCCTTTATCATGACTTCTGAATCCTTTCCTTGCTCCTTAAGCCCCAGCACAAAGTGGCACAATGCAATGCCTACATCTATTTTTTGAAGGTCTCCGGTGGCATCATTCACATATCCCTTATCCTTCTTTTCGTAGAAATGATACAACCCATCCTTGAATATGATCCTCCACGGCTGCTTGTTTACGGCAGACGGAGCCCATCGTACCATTTCAAATATATCTGCCATATCATCAGACGGGGTTAAAGATCTTCCCCACTCATCCGCGAAAAACAGTTTATCTCCCGGGATACGCGTGTCCGCACCGATCCCCTTTCGCATCATGGTTTCCTTAAGGGATTTTTTCTTTGCAGGATAACCCAGCGGGCTGACACAGGGCATCATTTCCCCATCCTTTAGGCCGGCAGCTTCTTCAAACAGTTCCCTTTTCATCGTGCCGCCGATCCATACGGTTCCGATACCAAGTTTCCATGCATGAAGAACAAGTTCTTCAAATGAATACCCGAAAGCCACATCCGCGTATGGCTTTTTCTCCACTTTACCCGCAACATACAATTCTTCACCTGACAGTACGGGACTGGAAAGTCCGTGTTCCTTCGCATCCAGAAGAACAAATTCTACGGGAATATCAAACGGGTTGCTTATGTTCTTGATATATTCGCTGATATCTTTCCTGTGTTCGTCACTTAAGGTTCTTCCGTCAAAGGACCTCACGCTCTTTCTGCCCTTGATAATATCCAACATCTTTTCCATT
Organism: Lachnospiraceae bacterium; assembly: GCA_024698285.1. Taxonomy (GTDB): domain Bacteria; phylum Bacillota; class Clostridia; order Lachnospirales; family Lachnospiraceae; genus UBA2868. The sequence continues at coordinate 101,825 of JAILRJ010000046.1, forward strand.
TATACCACGCTTTCTTTACAACAGAGCCCTGATGCAATCCTCAACCTTCTTCATGTCCGCTGTGGGCTCAAATCTGGCAACAACATTTCCTTCGCGATCAACAACAAACTTGGTGAAGTTCCATTTGATGTCCGGCTTCTTATCCCACTCGGGATCGGCTTTTGCAAACATTTTCTCAAGAAGTGGCCTGTATTCGTGATCTTCAAAGCCTTCAAATCCCTTCTCCTCCTTTTTATGCTCTTTTCTTCATAAGTTGCTCTACAAGCTCACGTTTTTCATACAACACACATCCGCCGTCATGATCGTCCATTAAGATATCACCGCTTTGAAGTGCGACAAAAAGCGGAGAGTGCATGGCCTCGCGCAGCGAAGAATCTTTGATGTTCACATCCGAATAAGGTGAGAACGGGCACGGCTCTGCTCCGCCGTGAGAATTTATATGGAAAAAACCTCTGCCGGCCGCCACACATCCACCGGAGCTTTTCTCATCCCCCGGGAAGGAAATGTATACCATCTCCGGCGATTCTTCCCTAAGCCTGCTGATCTCAGCTTTCAGACAGTCTCTTTCAGAGTCTCCGGGAGCCAGATCGCGGCTTTCATCCGTAACCGGCACAAACTCGACAAATATGACCGCCCTGCAGCCTCTGCCGGATAACTCACTTAAAAAATCATCCGAAGTCACTTCATGAATGTTTTCTTTCGTAACAGTAACTGATGCTCCGAATATCAGCCCCCGCCTGTGAAGCTCATCCATGTTCCGGATCAGTCTGTCATATACTCCCGCGCCTCTCCTTGTATCCGTGAGCTCTTTTTTTCCTTCTATGCTCATGATCGGGATAAGGTTGCGACTTGAGTCAAACAGATCAAAATATCTCTCATCCATGAACGTTCCGTTCGTAAAGACGGGAAACAGGATATTTTTATATTTTCCGGCAGCTTCCAGGACTCCCCTGCGAAGCATGGGCTCACCGCCGGCAAGAAGGATAAAACTGAAACCCAGATCATCCGCCTCGTCAAAGATCCTGTGCCATTCTTCATCGGTAAGCTGACTTACAGGCTCTGCATCAACGGTAGCATGATTACACCTTGAATAGCAGCCTGCACAGTGAAGATTGCATTTGCTTGTTATGCTTGCGATCAGAAACGGCGGTATATGTTCACCTTTCTCTTCAGCCTTTTTACGTTTCAATGAAGCTTTAGCGCTTGCTGCCGCAAATCCGAGCATAAATGCACTTTCCTTCGGATCCTTAAGTGTTGCCTTTACGGCATCTGCGACTACCCGCTCAACTCCTTTTGTCATATATTCCTGGATATCAAATTCTTTTTTCATGATCATTACTATCCTTCCGGAAACAGATACAACAGTCTGTACCGTTTTTACCTTTTGCTACATTATATTTTGCACAATATAAAATGTCAAGG